>SXPC01000106.1 GCA_005778225.1 Planctomyces sp.
CCGTTGGGGCCGATGATGGCGGCGAGCTGTGGCTGGTCGACTTCGAGGTCGATGTTCCACAGGACTGGCTTCTTCTGGTAGGCCACGGTCAGGTCGTGGACATCAAGGAGGAAAGGCATAACGACTGGGCTTACGATTTTGGTTGGAGGGCGTTGACGATGGTGTGAACGTTGGCGCGGATCATGCCTTCGTAAGACTCTGCTCCCGAGCCGACTGGGCCGGTGGCGTCGGAGTACAAAGTGCCGCCGATGGTGATGCGGTGACCACGATGGGTCGCTCCTTCGATCAAGGCGCGGAGGTTACGGTCGTTGAGTGTCGACTCGACAAAGATGGCGGGAACTTTCTTCTCGACGATCAGATTGACGAGTTGGTTGATCTTGCTGACGGAAGCTTCGTTCTCGGTGCTGACACCCTGAACCGGATGGACTTCGAGACCGTATGTGCGTCCGAAATAGGAGAAGGCATCGTGACCGGTGACGAAGATTTTGACCGGGAGTTTCGCGAGCTGTTCGCGGGTTTCGTGATCGAGTTGGACGAGCTCTGCTTTGTAGGTCTGCCAGTTTTTCTCGAACTCGTCTTTGTGTTCGGGGTAAAGCTCGATCAACTTCTGCGCGGTGTATTCGCCCGCTTGAGCCCAGAGGGCGACGTCGTGCCAGATATGTGGATCGTAGAGATCTTCGCCGAGGTGGATCAGCTTGTCCTGATGATGATCGTGAAGATCTTCGGTGACAGCGAAGGTTGGTCTCGTCTTTTTCATGGCTTCGAGGGCGGGTTGAAGATTGCCTTCGAGGTGAAGTCCTGAGTACACGATCATCTGGGCGCGGGTCATGCGATAAATGTCGCTGGGACTGGCTTTATAAAGGTGAGGATCGATGTCCGGGCCCATGAGGACGTGAACATGAAAATGGTCACCGCCGATGCGGCGAATGAAGTCGCCGACCATCTGAGTCGTGCAGACAACCAGCGGACGACCGTCATCGGGAATGATCGTGGAAGAGAGGCAGCCGGCGTTCAGGGAGAGGGAGGCGACAAGAAGGAGCGATAGCAGTGCTCTGCGCGACGTTTGGGTCGCTAGGTCGCTGGTCCGAATTGTGGGTGCACCCATGATGATGATTTCGACGACAAAGGATTGGCTGCTAAAGAGATTTTAGCCATGGCTACACTTTTGTCAAGAGGGGATTTGAATTGAACTGCATAGCGGGCAGGGAATGGGCGTCCAACGGCGAATGAACTGGGGTCAGCTAGAAATCCTGACCCCAGCCACCCGACAGGTTCAAGCAACTGGACGTGACGACGATTTGCGGTTGCGCCAGAAGGTGCATTTTTCGAGGAGGATGGTTTTGTCGATCGGCTTGGTGAGGAAGTCGTCGCAGCCGGCTTCGAGGCATTTTTCGCGATCGCCAGCCATCGCATGGGCGGTGAGGGCGATGATCGGTTTGTCGTAGCCACGGGAGCGGAGTTCGCGGGCGGCCTGATAGCCGTCGAGGACCGGCATCTGCATGTCCATCAGGACAACATCGGGGACGAAGAGTTCGTCGGTACTGCCCTGGCCCATGAGGCGATCGACGGCCAGCTGGCCGTTTTCGCAGATCGTGACGAGGACGCCTGCCTTCTTGAGCAGGAAGCTGATGAGGCGCTGATTGTCGGGGCCGTCTTCGACGAGGAGAATCCTGGTCCCCATGAGTGGCTCTGCTGAGATTTCAGTCGGAGCTTCGACTGTTTTGGCGGGTTCTGCGGCGCGAGGCTTTTTCGGGATGACATCCCTCGAGGCGTTGATCGGGATGCCGGTGGTCAGGATCAGAGTGAACGTGCTCCCCTGGCCGAACTGGCTGTCGACGGTGATGGCGCCGCCGAGGATTTCCGCCAGGCGTTTGGCGATCGTCAAGCCAAGGCCCGTCCCGCCGAAGCGACGAGTCGTGCTGGAGTCGGCTTGCGTGAAGGGCATGAAGAGCATGTCCTGTTGCTTTTCAGTCATGCCGATGCCGGTGTCTTTGATTTCGAAGGAGATCAGGTAATCGTGACGATGAATGTCGCGCAACGCGCGGACAGTGACAGTGACGCTGCCTTCTTCGGTGAACTTGACAGCGTTGCCGATGAGGTTGAAGAGGATCTGTTTGACACGCGTCGGATCGGACTGGATGCGTGCAGGGATCAGGCCTTCGAAGTGCAGGTCCAGAGTGATCGATTTCTCCTGGGCTCTGGCTGAGAGAATGCGGACGACATCCTGGACCAGCTCGCGCGGGTTGTAGTCGATGCATTCGAGGGTCATGAAACCGGCTTCGATCTTTGAGAGATCGAGAATGTCGTTGATGACCTGTAAAAGGTGCTCGCCGTTGCGACGGATGACGCCGACGAACTCGTTTTGCTGCACGAAGTCGTTCTGACGGATGGCATCATTGAGGAGATCGGTGTACCCCAGGATCGCGGTCATGGGGGTGCGGATTTCGTGACTCATGTTGGCCAGGAATTCACTCTTGGTGCGGCTGGCGAGTTCGGCTTCTTCCTTGGCGCGGCGGATATCGTCTTCGACTTTCATACGAATGGTGACGTCGCGGATCACCGTGATCGATCCCTTGGCGACGCCGGACCGGTCGCGTAATGGGGAACGAATCGTTTCGCCCGAGAATTGAGAGCGATCGCGTCGAATGTACCTGACGATCTCACTGCCGACGGCTGAGTCAACTGCGAAGGGAACTGGCAGACAGACGCCTGCGACCTGAGTCGGTTCGAGCTGCAGGGATTCGAGTGACTTGCCGATCAGTTCGCTTTGCGAGAAGCCGAAGAGCATCTCGACGGCTCGGTTGCACATTGTGACGCGGTATTCGAAGTCGGCGATGATGATGGCATCGGAGACGCCGTTGATGACGTTTTCGAGTGTCGAGTGACGTCGAGCCAATTCGTCTTCCGTGGCCTTGCGATGGCTGACGTCCATGTGCGTGCCGGACATCTTGAGCGGGTTGCCATCAGCATCTCGTGAGTAGGCATAGCCACGGGAGTGGATCCAGGCGTAGCTGCCGTCTTTGCGTCGCATGCGCGAGATGATTTCGTAGTGGTCGGTTTCACCTCGCAGGTGAGCTTTGATGTGAGCGTCTTTTTTCTCGAAATCATCGGGATGGGTCAGGCTGATGCAAGTCTCGATCGATTCGTCCAGTTCGCCGTGTTCATAACCGAGCATCGAGTAGTAGCGATCGCTGTAGTAAACGTGACCGGTGGTGATGTTCCAATCCCAAAAGCCGAGGTCGCCGCCTTGAAGAGCCATTTCCAGACGCAGCTGGTGATCCCGTAGCGCCTGCTCCATTTGCACGCGTTCCGTCACATCGGACTGAATGGCCATATAACCACGATAGATTCCATCGTCGTCAAAGATTGGCTGGCAGTCGATCTCCATCCATCCGGCCGAGCGGTCCGAGCGAAAATATTGAAGCTTGCCGTGGAAGGGACATCGTTTTCTGATGGCATCACGAATTGGCCTGGCTTGATCTTCGTTCGGGAGAACGGATGGCATGATTTCTGTGGGAGATTTGCCCCGGATTTCCTCGAGCGTGTAGCCCATGATCCTGGTGAAGCCATCGTTGCACCAGGTGATGCGTCTGTTTTCGTCGACTATGAGGACGGCGCTGGAAGTGCATTCTGCAACAACGGCGAGTTGTTTCATGCGGGCGGCGTAGTCGCGCAGTTTCAGGTTCTGCTGGTGGAGTCGCTTACGATAGTTATAGACAAGGATAATGGCGATCAGTGAGGTCGCCAGAAGAAGCAGGCCGGTTTCGTGGATGCGGTCTTCGCCGTGTTTTTGGATTTCGTTGGACAACTCCCGCCGGAGACGTGAGAGGCAGTCCGCCAGGTCCGCGCGAAGAGCATGAGCCTGGGGACCATTGGCCAGATCGAGGGCGGTTTCTGTTTCGCCGTAGGCGAGCGTTTGCAGGGCCTGACGGTCTCTGGCGTCGATCATTTTGAAGAGGTCGTTGATCTCAAGCTGGAGATTGCGGACGACCAGATTCTCCAAGCGGATACTGGGAGGCAGCGAATTCATGATCTCGTCGAGCGTCGCCTTCATCGCCTGAGAGGCGTTGTCGTAATCGCGGCGACTGCTTTCAATGTTGTCGCTGGCAGTTCGTTCAGATTGCTCGCTGAGTTGAGCGCGCCGGAGTTCGAGCTCCATCAGGTGAGCTTTGAAATTCGACATCCCGGTGATCTGGGAGACGAGCAGCGCGACATTCCAGAGAACGAGCAGGCAGGAGAGGGCGAATAGAGCTGTCAGCGTTGTCAGCATTCGCTTTCCCAGCCAGGTACCGAGTTCCTGTCCCAGGCGTGTTGGCGAAATTGACATACGCGGCTCGTCATCCCGATCGAATTTCAGACACTGCGAAACAGACTCATGAGGCAGTGTCGTTTGTCCGATGTGTGGCTAACTGCGCGCAGTCAGACCCACATTTCGGACAGTTCCATTTCGAGGTATCGACCAAACGGCATGGGAATCTGCAGGGATCTCCCCTGCGTCTGCGGATTTCTAGACGATGCCTAATAGATTCAAAATGAAAGACTTGTCGTCGGTGCTTTGCAGAGACCTCTGAATTCATAACCAGACCAAATACTGGCGGATGCGCTCGCCAGACGACGCTGGAACGTCTATCCTTGGGCGGAACTCAACTTCGCCGTTCTGACAGGTGGAATGTTCGGTATGTCCAAGCCAGCCTATTTGATCTTCGATGTTGAGGCGGTCGCTGATGGCCAGCTGATTTCTCGCGTGAAATATCCGGATGAGACGATTTCTCCGGAAGCGGCGATTGCGCAGTTTCGTGCGGAGCAGGCGGCTCAGTCGCCGACGGGAAGTGACTTTATTCCGTATACCTACATGCTGCCGATTTCGATTGCGATCGCGAAAGTCAGTGCGGATTACCAACTTCTTGATCTGACCGTGCTCGATTCGCCACAGTTTCGATCCCATGTCATGACGGCTCACTTCTGGCAGGGATGGCGTCATTATAACCATCCGACGCTGGTCACCTTTAACGGACGCGGGTTCGATATCCCGCTGCTGGAGCTGGCGGCGTATCGGTATGGAATCTCGCTGCCGGACTGGTTCAATGTGGATGCAAAGACGTACGATCAGGCGAGAAATCGCTATAACACCCATTCCCACTTGGACTTGATGGATCTGCTGTCAAACTTTGGTGCATCCCGGATGAACGGCGGGTTGAATGTTCTGGCGAATCTGATCGGCAAACCAGGGAAGACGGGGATCGATGGTTCGATGGTGCAGGATCTGTATCATCAGGGACAGGTGCAGAAGATTAATGACTACTGTCTGGCGGACGTGCTGGATACGTACTTTGTGTTTTTAAGAACCCGCGTGCTCCTGGGACGCCTGACTCTGGAGCAGGAACATACGCTCGTCGAACACGCCAAACTGCTGCTGTCGGCTCGGCAGAAAGAGAATCCAGCGTTTGCGCATTATTTGTCTCATTGGGGTGACTGGAATCCGCCCGGCTGAAGTGGGTTGAATGTGTGCCGATTCGCTGGTGAAGCGTTGCAACGCGGGACAGCGGCTCGGGCGGAGCCTCGCCCTCCCTGTTTGACTGCCTCTGACGTGTGGACACAGATGAACTGGCTATTGTCAGACTTACATCGAACGTGACCGCGTTGTTCAGGCATCTTTACCTCGATCACCGCTGGCGGTAAGTTTCTGATCTCTCGGGCGCATGGACTGCGCTCAATTTTTCCAGTCACCATCTTCGGGAGATCAGCAAGGATGCTGAAGCTCATCGATGTTCCATCGATTTTCAGACAGATCACGGTCACACTGGCGGTTTTGTCGCTGTTGTCAGCCTGGTCACTTCAACGGACGTCTGCGAAAGATTTTCGGATCTATACCAGCGTCGCTGACGAGTCGAAGCCGAATGCCAAGCCGGTTGTTGTGGCTCGCAGTCTGACGATGTTTCGTGCCGGGAAAGTCTATGATTATATGGATCAGCTCGGCGAGCTGGTGGTGTTTGAGCCGTCACTGCAGCGATTCATTGTGCTCAATGGCAGCCTGGGAATGCAGACAGAGGTCGGATTTCCGCTGATCAATCAGCACCTGTCTGTCAGCGAACAAAAAGCGAAAGAACTTTTGAGCCTCAAACCAGGCCAGCCGGATGCACTCAATGCCGGTGATGCGGCGTTCTTGAATTTCCAGTTGAATCCGCAATTTCAAATTACAGGTCGTGCCAGTGACAGCGTATTGACGATGAGTTCTCCTCATCTGACCTACCAGGTCAAAGTCTCAACAGACGTCGAAAAAGAAACGCTCACGAGTTACTTTCACTATGTCGACTGGACTGCCAAGCTCAATCGCATCCTGCACCCACAGGCGATGTTTCCACAACCGCGTCTGGTCGTCAACCAGGAATTGAAGACGCGTGGCTGCATGCCGAAGTCGGTGACGTTACGCATGAGTCTTCCTGAGCCACGACAGTTAAAAGCAGACCACCAGATCCAGTGGGACCTTGACGAAAGCGATCGCACGTGGATCAACGACTGGGAAAAACTGCTGAAGGATCCTGAGATCAAAGCAGTGCCGCTGGTGGAGTACCAAAAGTTGTTTCTGGCAGATCAGGTGAGTGCCTCACGATAATATTTCAGATCCATTGCAGCGGGTCTGATTCGATGCGACTAGGCCAGCAGATGAGGTCGGAAAAGCGATTCCCGAGTTGTTCGGCGAGTTGCTCCATGGCGAAGCGTTCGCTGGTGTAGTGGCCTAAAAGAATCAGGCCGATGTTCTGGCTGCGGGCCTTCAGGCAGTCGTGGAATCTGGCTTCGCCGGTGATGAAGAGGTCGACCTGGGCGAGGTCCATGAATTGAGCAGCTGAGCCACAACCGACGCCGATGGTTTTGACAGGGCGAGATGGGTCTCCGACGTATCCGAGGGTCGTGTTGGGGAATTCGGCTTTGAGCTGGTTGAGGACGTCTCCCAGTGTCTTTTCAGTTGGAAGCTCTCCAACGCGACCGATGCCGACGGAGCGGATGAAGGCTTCATCGATGTGAGCATGGCTGGTTTGTTTCGGGTTAGCGACGAGTTCCTTGAGCGGCCTGGATGTGAGGACGCCGAGTCTGCTGATGAGTTGCTGGTTGATGCCGTCCCAGGCGGAGTCGAAGGCGGTGTGAGCGGAGTAGACCGCGACGTTTGCTTTGGCGAGTGCAAGGAGCATTGCACCTTCGGAGGTCTGCGTCGTGAGGCGGTTCACGGGTTTGAAGAGGATTGGATGGTGGGTGATGACGAGGTCTGCGCGAGTTTCAATCGCTTCCTGCGCGACGTCAGGCGTGAGTGTCAAGCAGGTGATCACCTTGCTAATATTTGACGAGGGATCACCGAGCAGCAGACCGACGTTGTCCCATGATTCTGCGAGGGTCAGTGGGGCGAGTTGTTCGAGGTGAATCAGAAGGTCCTGGAGAATCATGGTGGCGGCCTGTCGCGGTAAGAGGGAGTGGCCTCTTGGTTGTCGGACAGGACGGGGCGTGTGTCAAGGAAGATGCAGTGGCCGCGGCGATGAACGTCGAATGACTTTGATAACGCGTTCGTGACGAAGCCGCGATTCCAACGACGATTCACGCGATTTGACGGTCCGCACAGCGGACCCTACTTGAGAGAGCTTACGCGGCGAGTTTGCGGGGGGCGGAGCGTTCCTGAACGCCGAGCATATTGAGGATTGCGGTGGCTGCTTTTTCGGTTGCGTTGTCGTGGTTGTGAGACTGGCAGACTTCGTGCATCTCGTCTCGAATCAAGGCGAGCGTTTGATCGCTCGACAGCCAGTGGTTGAGGATGTCGCTGATGTATCTCTCATAGCGGTCCGGCATGTCGTGGAAGGCGAACTCGGGCATCAATGGCCGTTTGACGAACAGATTCGGCAGCGAGGCGTAATCGCAGGTCATAAAGAAACGGGCGGCCATGTAGAAGACCAGCCCTGTTCGGTACATGACGACGGCGGGGCATTGACGCGCCAGGACTTCCAGTGAGACCGACCCGGAGACCATCAGGCAGCAGGTCGCTGACTGGACAATTTCAGACAGCTTGCCGGTGTGAAACTGGACGGGGAGGCGAGGATCGAACTCGACCCACAGCTGTTTGCAAAGTTCAAGCTGATTCGGTTTGTAATTCGCGACACGGAATTCGATATCGCGATGTTTTGACGCGAGCGTCTTCATGATCCGCAGCATGTGCGGGAAGTTGGCTTTGACTTCCGATCCACGCGAACCAGGCAGGACTGCAACGATGCGTTTTTTTGATGAATGGAGTTGATCGAGGAAAGTCTCATCGAGCTGCTTGTCTGCGACTTCGCTGAAGAACGGGTTGCCGACGAACTGGCAGTCGACCCCTTTGCTCTGGTACCACTCGGTTTCGAACTGAAGTCCTGAGAGAACCAGATCAATGTTGCGCTGGACACGTTTGACGCGCCAGCTGGCCCAGGCCCAGAGTTGCGGCGGCATATAATAAACCGTCTTCACGCCAGCGCCACGGGCGTACCAGGCCATCCACCAGTTGAAACCGGGGTAATCGACGAGCACGACGGCATCTGGTTTCTCGCTGCGGAAAATGGCACGGGCGCGCCAGGCGAGTTTCCAGAACATCCAGATAAACGGCAGGATCTGCACGATTCCCATGAGCGGGTAATTCGCCATCGGGAACAGGATCTTGCAGCCCGCTTTTTCCATCTCGTGACCGCCGTAGCCGTAGAACTCGGCCTGCGGTACGCGCGAGCGGATTTCGCGAATGAGTTCAGCGGCGTGGTGATCGCCACTCGGTTCGCCGACGGAGAAGAAGATTTTCATGAGTAGGCGCTAGGTATTAGGCGTTAGGCGTTAGGAAGAGCGGAGGGCAAGATAACCAGAAATGGCGAAATGCTGATAGACGAGTTTAGTTGTTGGAACAATGATTTCAGGCGGGAGGGGTTGTGTGGGGACGGCGGGGTGGTAGAGTTGAAACGGTAGATCCCATATTCGATTTTTGGAGTAGTTCATCCCGGTGATGTTCGCCTGGATAGAACTCTCGTTTTCTTCTGTAGTTCGAAGTTGTGATGGTTGAACGCATCGATTCCCAGGAAACGGATATTTCCATCCCGCAGGCGCAGTTTGTCCATACGCGTCGTGTCAATTTCAGCGACACGGACATGGCGGGGATCGTGCACTTTTCAAACTACTACCGCTACATGGAAGAAGCAGAGCACGCCTTCTTCCGCTCGCTGGGTCTGTCGATCATGTTCCCGATGGCTGACGACGTCATGGTCGGCTGGCCACGGGTTTCCTCTCAATGCAACTACGAAGCCCCTGCTCGTTATGACGATCTGGTCGATATTCATGTCAACATCGAACGGGTCGGGGTGAAGTCGGTGACGTATCAGATGAACCTGTTCGTGGGGGAGAAGCGCATTGCGCGTGGTCGCATGAAGACTGCGTGTTGCTTGTGTCGCGCGGACCACACGCTGGAGTCGATCGAGATTCCGGTGGAGTACCGGGAGAAACTGACCGAAAGCCCATTCGTCGGGTAACTCCCTCGCACGAACAGAAACACGGAAATGGGCGCCGGGTGGCTGGGGTCAGGGGCGAACGGTGTTTGGCCGTTGGATGCGTATTTGGTGCGGTTCGAAGACTCACCAGCACCCTACTTTGCTTTCGCGGCTTTCAGGTAGTCCGCGCACGAATCCTTCATCGTCAGGTCGCGGAAGTTTTGGATGCGGTGGAAGGTCAGGTAGTTGGCATCGTGTTGGTTGTGGGCGTTGCCCGATTCGTCTTTGAATGCGGTCCGGCTGGCGACGATGAGGTCGTTGTCTTCGAAGAGCCAGTCAACGTATTGGAAGCCGACGGTTTTGTGGTCGGGGTGATGCAGGATGACGCTGCGGATTTCCCAGGTCTTGAGGTCTTTGGACACTGCGAGGGCGAGGGTGTTGCGCTTGCTGGCGGGCTTTTCGTTGGGGACGAAGTCGGGCACCCAGTTGGTCAGCGTCCAGTAAGACTTGGTTTGTGGATCGAAGCGGATCGTAAACTTCTTGGCGCCGCCGGGGAACTCGATGAAGTCCTTTTCAGGATCGAACGTGACCTTCTTGCCATCGTCGTCAATATGCACGATTGCAGCTGTGCTTCCGAGATTGTCATCGACGCGCAGAATGTCGACGAGGTCGCCTTCAGGAGTGATGACGGCGTTGCCTTCGAGAAACGCGTTGAACTTGCCATCGAGCCATTTGGGGTTCTTCACGATCATGTCTGAGAGTAACCAGGAATCCCGGTCGAGCAGGTCTGACCCGATGGGGGCGGAGATCATCATGGCGCTATAGCGATCTCCCCATTTTGCGCTGCGGCTGGCTTCTTCGAAGGCGCGCCACAGGCGGCCATTGTGTTCGATGATCGGCATGGGGGCGGTGTGATATTTCCCTTCGGCGATGAGGCCTGTCTTGGCATCGAGCGGTTCGGTCCAGGTGCGACCGATATCGGTGGAACGACGGATTACGAGGTCCTGGTGTTCGCCGGTCGTGCCGAGGAGATAGAGGGCGCCGTCGTGTTCAAAGATGTTGGCCCAGAAGAGGTGATCGAGCGATGCGATCTGTTTCCACGTCAGGCCGGCGTCGAGGGATTCGAAGACGTAGGTCGGATAATTGTTTTCTTTGGCCGCGTTGGGGCCGAAGAGATCGAGCTTGGCGAGGTAATGGGTTTTGCTGAGCGCGATGATGCCGGGGGAGCCGACGTATTGTTTCTTCGCGACGCTGTCCGGGTGATGATAGATGATAACGCCAGGGACGTTGTCCTCGGTCGACGTCGATGTGGCAGGATCAGCAGCAGGCATCAACAAGGACAGCCAGGAGTTCAGGACAAGAGCGAGCGCGAACATCGTGATAACCTTCAGGTGGGAGGGGCGAAGGGAACTTCACCACGAAGGCTCAAAGAACACCAAGGTTCACAAAGGTGAACCGCTGATGACCAGCCTTCTGGATCAATTTTAAAGCCAGAATTATAATTCAAGTCATATTTGAAATGTAGGGTGCTGGTGAGTCTTCGAACCGCACCAAAACGACGTTCGATTGCACAATTGGTGCGGTTCGCAAAGCCTCACCGGCACCCTACATTCTATAAGACCACTACGCCTACTTAGTGCCCTCCGAGTCTTTGTGGTGAAGTCTGTTCTTAACTACGAAGCCGACGAGGCGGTGCGTCTTCGCAGGACCGCCCAGTCCGCGATGATGGCAGCCAGTAACGCCAGCAGGAACAGCATGATCAGGGTTGTGTAGATGCCGGTGAGGTCGAGGGATTCTGCAGTGACCGGGTCAGCGGGTTCGATTCTCGCGGTGTTGAGGGCGAGCAGGTCGGACTCGTCGCGGTCGAAGAAATTGACGGCGAAGCGGGCCAGGGTCACGTCGTCCTGTTTGATCTCGTAGATGCCTGTTTCGTCGACGAGCGGGAGTTCGATCAGACGCGTCGACGGCAGGGGACGTGAGTCGCCGCCGGTGACGAGTCGCAGTTTGGCATTCTCATCGACAGCAGCATCGAGCGTAAAACGAATGCGTTCGTAGGTGCGGAAGTTCCAGCGTTTGAGTCCCGGTTGATCCTGTCGACAGGCTTCCGCAAGGTTCAAAAACAGGATCGGCCAGTCGGGGCTTTCGGTCAGCGAGGAGGTCGTCAGGTCGATATTGAGCCAGTAGGCCTGAGTTGAAAGGTCGAAGATCTTGCCAAGTAGAACATTCGTGCCGCTGCTGATCAGAGGGGTGACCTGCTTGCCGACGACGGGCGTGATGCCACTCCAGATGACACCTTCCAGCGTGACGCCGTCGAGCAGCGGGTTACGTTTTTCGAGCAGGTAGGGACCGACGATGGCGCTGGGATTTTCTGCCGGTGCCAGCGGGCCGATGGCGAGCCAGTAGAGATCATCTCGACTGGAGACGGGAGCTGACGCCGGGGCGATGACGAGGTCTGCGGATTCCAGGTTGGCTGTCTGCACGTCGGGCAGCAGTGAGACAATCTTCTCGATGATCTCACGCGTCGCGTCGTCAAAGCCACTGACGATGGCGACGCCAAGGGGTTTGGGTTTTGGTTCGACGAGTTTGACCTGACTGTCGATGGGGAGACGATCATCGTCGCCGGTGAGATTAATGCTGAGTTCGCCCAGCCCGCCGGGGACTTTGAACATGACGGGCTGTTCTTCGCCGGGCGTGAGCGTGACATCGTTATTGAGGAGTTGCTGATTACCGGAGGAGGCTGTCAGTTTGCCCTGGGATGGTTTGTCGCTGTAGTTTTTCAGACGCAGGTAGATTTCGCCCGAACTTGTCTCGGGTTGATACGTCCAGTTCGCGGTGACGATGGCGATGTTCGGTTCGCTGCGACCCAGCGCGACCGTCTCCATGCGTTTGGGGCCGATTGGTTGTTCGGTCTGGGCGAGGTAGTCGGTCAGGAAGAGAATCTGGCCGGCGTCTCCCGCCAGTTCAGCGGCGAGGTCCCAGGCGGGTTCGAAGGCGTGTTTCGGTTCTTGTGGCGACCAGGCGGCGAGGAGGTCATCCGCTTCGTCCCAGGTGGCTTGCGGTCCTGCGATGAGAGTCGGCCTGCGTCCCGTGCGGATGATGCTCAGTCGGGCATTGCGGCCGAGTTGGGCCATACGCGTCTCGACGGTGTCACGGGCACGACTGGCAAATGTCGGGCTGTCAGCTTTGCTGTCGACACGGGCATTCATCGATGCGGAGTGGTCAAGCACAACGATCAGATGCGGCGAGTAATCCCAGGGAGTAAAGCGAGGCTGACTGAGCAGCAGCGCGATGAGTAACGCCGCGAGAAGTTCCCACAAGAGAGACCAGGAGAGGGGCAATTGCTCGCGTCGTCGACCAGCTGACGGAGGCAGGGCATCCGCAGACCAGAGATGAATGCCCGCGATTTCCAGTCGCGGCAATCGTCGGTGAAACATGTGCAGATACACGATCACCGGAATCGACAACAGGGCCAGTAACCCCCAGGGATTCGCAAAGCTCAGGCCCCACATGAATGAATGTCTTTCAGAGTTTTCGGTCTGGTAGGGTCCGCTGTGCGGACCATCAATCGACACTAATCCCGATACCGGCTATCAACAGTTTTTACGATGCTGGTGTTTTCAGTCCCTCAAAGCGAAAATGGTCCGCACAGCGGACCCTACGAGAATACGCCCGAAACAGGCGATTCGTTGGAGATCAAACATCGTTCCCGTTGAGGGCGTTCCAATGATACCAGACCGACTCGGCTAATGCTTGGATGTTATAACCACCTTCCAGAAGACTGACGAGACGACCGCCGCAGTGGGTCTCGGCGAGGCTCATCACGATTTTTGTCATGTGGGCGAAGTCGCTGGAGTTCAAATGCAGTCCGCCGCTGCCGACGGGGTCGTCTTTGTGGGCATCGAAGCCGGCGGAGATGAAGATCAATTCCGGTTTGGCGATGTCTGCAAATTCGGTGACCGACTTTTCGAAACGCTTCAGAACTTCTTCGCGCGGGACTTCGTGCGAGAGAGGCAGATTACACGTTGCACCGACGCCGGCGCCGGTGCCGATTTCGTTTTTCTTGCCGGAGAACGGGTACAAAGGGAAGCGGTGCCTCGAGAAGAAGTAGACATCGTTACGGGCGTAGCAGATGTCTTGGGTGCCGTTGCCGTGGTGGACGTCCCAGTCGATGATGAGGACTCGTTTGAGGCCATAGTGATCGATCGCATGTTGAGCTGCGATCGCGACGTTGTTGACCAGGCAGAACCCCATCGCATTGCTGACGACGGCATGGTGACCAGGAGGACGCATGAGCGAAAGGGCGTTGGAGAATTCCCCCGTCATGACCGCATCAACAGCAGCCATCCCTGCCCCAGCGGCAAGTCGAGCCACGTCGAAGGAATTCGGCGTGAGCATCGTATCAGCGTCCCAGTAACCGCCGCCATTGCGACAGACGGCTTCGACTCGCTCCAGATATCCGTGATCATGGATCGCCTGCAGGGCCTTCATCGGAGCGGGCTCGAAAGGACGCGTCCAGGCATCGTGCGTTTGCACTTCCTTTGTAATGCCGAGACGTTCCCAGATCGCCTTGAGACGACCGGGACATTCCGGGTGTGTCCCGGTTTCATGCAGCAGGCAACGACGATCAGTCAAAAGAAGAGACGACATCAATCCGGCAGACTTTTGAGACGGTGTGAAAATGGGTTTGTCTCATCGTACCTTGGACGAAGTCATACGCCAACCGGGGAGAGGGGTCTTGTGCCAGCGTGAGGATCGTTTTGGAAGACGTAACCGAATAAACGGAATGCACCACAAAGGCTCAAAGGACACTAAGATTCACGAAGAAATCTCTGGGTGTATTTGATTTCTCGCTTTGTGAAACTTGGTGTTTGAGTCTTCGTGTTGAAGCTTTTGCGTTCCCTTTTGGCGATGCAGGCGCCAGCAATCAGAAGTATTCCCAGCGCGCTGACGACGTAGCTCGCAGAATGGGCAAAAATGCAGGAAACAAAATACGGGTGCGCGTCCAAAGGAACATTTCTCGCGAATCTTGGCGGTACAAAACAGATTCCTGTCAGGGCGCAATAGTAACCAACGATCCCCATCAGAATTGCCGCGACGGCGGTGACAGAAAAGAGTAGCAGCAGATTGAAAATGAATGCTCGAAAACCACCCACCAGTTTGCCATCCTTGATTCCCACCAGTCCAATAAGGATGCCACCAGCAAGTCCAACCCACCACGTCGCGACAACTCCCCACGCGAGTGAGAGATGATTGGGGTCTTTCGAAGCAATGATCGGGATGTGACCGATCGTGAAATACTCAATACAAACTCGTGTCGTGACGAGATCCAGACAGATGCCGTAGGTGATCGCAGCCAGGACCCCGACAACGATGACGAGTCCATGCATCGCGCGAAAAAAAGCCATGTGGGAATCCTAAATCGGATACCACATGGCGTCTACCGAAAGTCCCCGTTACTGGCGATATTCAGCGCGGAGTTCTTATTGATGGCGCATCACACAGATACGCCAGGTGCGTATTAGAACCGGAGAATGAAATCGACCGTGGTACGGTTCCGCATCAGATCTTCCCGACTTGTCATCGGGATTTCGTACGCGACGCCAAGTTCGGTATTGGCAGACGGTTTGAACTTGGTGCCGAATGCAACCGTCGCCATGTCATCACCAGCGATTCCCGGAGACCCGAGATTGAAGAAGTCACCGCCACC
Organism: Planctomyces sp.; assembly: GCA_005778225.1. Classification (GTDB taxonomy): domain Bacteria; phylum Planctomycetota; class Planctomycetia; order Planctomycetales; family Planctomycetaceae; genus SXPC01. The sequence continues at coordinate 15,187 of SXPC01000106.1, forward strand.
AATTCCGGGAATACCTGCATTCCCGTTGCTCATGTAGTGATACCAGTTCATTTCGACCAGCCCATAGAACCGTTCTCCGAACTTCCGGTCAATATGACCAGACCAGTACCACACCTGATTCTCTGCAGAAGTATCCGTTGGCAGACGGAATCCCGTCGCCGACAGGAAGTGCCAATGTTCAAGAAACTCCAAGCCTCCAGTCAGAAACAGATTGAACTCACCATCCCCATTACCTTGAAGAGCTCGAGGTGTGCCGACAGGGAGTTCAAAAGTCAAACCGGCTGACAACAACCGCTGATTCTCGACATCCTGAATTAGCCCATACTTCAGTCCCAGCGAGACATCTGCCCAGCCGTCATCGACGACGTCGTTCGTCGACATAATGAAGCCATCTTTGGTGGCTATCAGTGACAATCGCTCGGTAATCGCAGCACGAATCTGCAACGCGATCACATTGGCATGCCCCCCGCCAGCCCCCGCTGGAATATTGTGATGAACAAACATCGGGCGAAGCTCAGAAACCGTCCTCGGATCTTCAAAAAAGACAGGATTGGACATCGGGCTGATGAAATCGTCAAAACAAGGGGTCGTGCCCTGAAACGGATTCAGTGAAAGCAACCCGCTCATCAAGCCCGTTTCACCACAGCCCAGTCCAGAACAGGAATCCAGATCGCAGCAAGGATCTTCGCAGCAGTCTCCCTCACCGCACGATTCTTGAGTGACTCCGCATTGATCGCTGTGACCCAAAATCGTCCCTGCCTGACAGTTCGAGCCGGCTGCCAGTCCCAACAAAAGCAGTGCGGGTAAAGCACATTGTCTACGCAGAAAATCACGGACAGAGAGCATCGCAACATCCTTGTGCAAAAGAGCAATCTGCAAAGAAGCGATCCTACTGACACATGTTTGTCATCCTGACAATGTGACAGAACGCTCCTGACGTGGATGGTTTCGACTGCAGCGATGCGTTTTTTTACAGCTCTCAGTACCCGCCGCACAATTCCTCCACTTTACCTATTTGAAGCGAGTCGGAGTGGGAAAAGTGTGCGAATAAGGGCGTTTTAGTTCTGTTGTGAATAGTTCTTGTGGGAATTTATCGTCTGAGGTTCTTGAGGGCGCAAAGGATTGCATAACAAAGAATACGTTTTTTTACTGTTTGGCGCTTCGCGACGGCTCTACCAGTAAATATACCGCTGAAACTCCAGCTGATCATTCGGCTTCAGCTTACTCACATCTTCGATCACATACTGATTCTCTTCCGAGTCGGTGATGATCTTCCCGGTGGGGCCGAATTCCAGGACGTTGGATTGCGTCCAGCGCATCAGGAAGGTTTCTCGTCCCAGCTGGGTTTCGACATCACATTCGAGGAAGCCGTGGGCGAGGCGGATTTTGTGGATGCGGGTGATGCGTCGGAAGTGGTAACGACGGTTGAGCGAGGCGCGGACCATCTGCTGCATTTCGACGGGCCAATCGGCCAGGTCGCGGATCAGGCCGACTTCCACGTGATCGCCATGTTCGTTCCACATTCGAAGACTGAGATAACGCTCCGGGTGGTTCGCCGGGAACAGGCGGATCGCGAAGACGTCATCGACTTCTTCGCTAGCCCCACGATCCCAATTCGCGTCGCCGAGAACTTTTTTGACATGCAGCTGGCCGGTCGCACCGACGGAAATCGCGTCGCGCAGTGGATCGAGCCAGTGCAAGACAGGACGCTTTGACGGCGTGGGTTCGACACGGTCAGGAGTCGGGACGGGCGCAACGGGGGTCTCGACGGCGGTCGCTGTCGTGTGCGCGACTTCGAGGGTGTCGACATCGGCATCTTTGGAAAGCTGCGTCTGGATTTTTACCAGTCGTGCATAGGTGCCGCCTTCCTTCAGAAGTTTGGCGTGGGAGCCTTCTTCAATCAGACGACCACGTTCAAAGACAAGAATCCGGTCCGCATTTCGCAGTGTCGAAAGACGATGCGCGATGGCAATCGTGGTTCGGCCTTGAATGAGGACTTCGAGGGCCTGCTGAATCTCGCGTTCCGCCTCTGCGTCGATATTACTCGTGGCTTCGTCGAGGACGAGGATCTTCGGGTTGTAGAGCAGGGTGCGCGCGATCGAGAGACGTTGCTTCTCGCCGCCGGACAATCCCGCGCCGTGTTCACCGAGAGGCGTCTCATAGCCCAGGCGGTTGCGGGCGATGAAGTCATGAGCCCCGGCTGCTCGCGCTGATGCAAGGCCTTCTTCAATCGTCGTCCCAGGCTTGCCGTAGACGAGGTTATCCCAGATCGTCCCGCGGAACAGGAAGGAATCCTGCAGGACGATGCCGAGGTGTTCGCGGATCTGCGTCAAAGACATATCGCGGACATCAATGCCGTCGATGAGAATCCGGCCTTCGTTGACGTCGTAAAATCGTCCGAGCAGGTTGACCATCGTCGTCTTGCCGGAGCCCGACTTGCCGACGATCCCGATCATCTCCCCCGGCTTGACGTCGAACGAGACATTCTTGATGACGGGCTGATGGCGGTCGTAGCCGAAGGTGACGTTTTCGAACTCGATCGCGCCTTGGACATCGTTCCAGGGAACCGTGTTGGCTTTCTCATCGATCGCGACGGGGGCATCGAGGATTTCGAGGGCGCGCTTGGTCCCAGTCATGAAGTTGGACAGCCACGAGGTGAAGTTCGAGAGTGTCGTCAGTGGGGCGTAGAACATCGCCAGATACGCCAGGAAGGCGATCAGCTGGCCGAGGGTCATCTGTTGGCCAATGACATCGCGGCCACCCACATACCAGACGATTAAGCCTCCCAGGCTGAAGATGAGCTGCATCGTGGCGGCGTACATGCTGTTGGCGTATTCGACGCCCAGACGTGAACGACGCAGGTGTTCGCTATGCTTCTGGTAATTTTCAAACTCACGCTTTTCCTGCGCGAAGGCTTTGACGACCCGGATCCCGGTCAGCATCCCCGAGAGTGCGGCGATCTGCTTGGAGGACGCATCCCACAAGCGGAAGTGTCGCGGATAAACGTACTTCCAGAAAAACCAGCTTCCCCCAAACAGCAGCGGGACGGGAATCAGCGTGAACATCGCCAGCTTCCAGTTCAGCGACATCAGCATGATCCAGACGCCGATCAGCTGGAAGATCTGCAGCAGGAACCCGCCGGTCATCTGGTGAACGAGACCGTGAATCGCTTCGCTGTCGTAGGCGACCCGGCTGATCAGCGAGCCGACCTGATGGCGGTCGTAGTAGGCGATCGCGAGCTTTTCCAGACGCTGGACCATGCTGGCGCGTAGTTGACTGGTTAGACGCGTTCCAATCGAGGTTGCCAGACGCCCTTTGAAGACTTCGACCGCCGAGAGCACCATCCGTGAAGCCGCCAGCGACATCACGACGATGAGCAGCGTTGCAAAGATATCGGGAGCTGTGGAGCCGCTACCAACGGTTAGCACGTGGTCGACGAGGTACTGCTGCAGCTTCGGCGGGACGAGTTCTGCACTCACGCCGAGGATCGTCAATCCGCACAGCAGCAGGGTTCGCCCCAGCTGTGGGCGGATGAGGTCTTTGACCTGATGGAAGATTTTGTGGTGGTGAAAGCAGCGCGGGCAGGTTTCCGAGGCATTCTGCAGGCGCAGCTGACACGTTGGGCAGCGGTTTGCATCGGTCTGCTCGTCCGTGTGTACATCGACCCAGCCTTTTTCGTGCAGGACTTCCAGCTTGCGCGCGACGAAGTGGAAACGATCCGCCAGCCCGTTAGAGAACCGCAGCACGTCATGCCAGTGATCGCCGGAGCGAATCTGCAGCACGCCCGAGCCGATGCCCGAGACGGTGCGTGTCGACTGGATCTCCTTGATCGGGACCACGATGCGCAGCTTCGCCGCTGTGTTTCCCGTGGACGAGGCAGGTTCCTCTACGACCGAGGCATGGTCAGCAGTTACAACGAGCCAGTGTTTGCGTGCCTGGCCGTCATCTCCCAGATCGGACTCCGCCGAGAGGAGGATGGGTCGGTGGTTGAGGTCGTGCAGATTGAGACAATCAGCCACGGCCTGTGGCAGGATTGAAACGTTCATGATGGGGATGGTCTCCAGACCGGGGGCGACTTTTGCCAGAAGTCAGGGGAAACTGATCGCGATTAGCATTTTCGCGGAAGCGGTGTTTATGCGATTCCGTTCGCACACATGTTGGAATTTCGAGGGAAACTCTATGACGGGTGGAAAGCAGGGTCAAGAAGAGAAGTTGGTTTGGAGACAAAAACGTCAGACGGATTCACCACCAAGCCAGGAAGGGCACCAAGTCAAACCGAGAGAAACTCGTCTGACGAAAAAGCACGTTTATGGGTGGCAACCGCCGTCGAAATCTGCTGTTGGACGAACATCTTCCGGAGGCGGCTGACAATCCTGACCCCAGCGACCGGTTGATCTTTAGTAAAGATCCTCATCCTTCAACTCGTCTCTTGAGAGATGGGCGATTGTGAGCACCTCAACAACATCGTCAAGAATTCGGTAAACAGCTCGATGCGTCTTCTTCTGTCCACTGCCATAGATCAACTGTCGATACTCAGAACGGTTGTGATACCGCTGCTCAGTCAGAAGCCCGTGTCGAAATGGGTCTTCCGCAATTTTCATGATCTCTGTTCGAAAACCGATATACCATCGATATGCGATTTCAAGGTCGCGTGATGCATACCAGTCGGCTGCTTCTTCTAACTCCCGATCTGCACGAGGCGTCAATGCGACGGCATACTTCTTCACGGATTCGCCGTCCAACCGTACTTCGCACGAATTCGAGCATCGACCTCTTCAAACGGTCGACATAATCCAGCGTCGGCCTGACGGATACCATCTTCAATGGCATCCACGTCTTCCTCTTCCTGTTTCTCTTGTAGAAACTTGCGGACACAATCTACGAAAGTGATAGCGCGGTCGTTCGTCGACAGCGTTTCAACATATTTGTTGAAAGCTTCGAGATCTTCTTTTCTCACGGGACGTTGAGATAGTGAGAGTGCAGGCGTCATTTTTACATCTCCAATAGCAGCAGATGGAATTATATCCTTTGAAAAGGGCTGACGCCAACAACTTTTCTACGCCGCTGCCAGCGTTCGCGCTTGCCTGGCCGCGTTGATCCAGCCTTGCATTTTCTCGACTTCCGGGAGTTGTGAGTTTCTCAAGACCGACTGGCCGACGGAGGTCTGCGAGAAGTCCCAGGCCTGGACAGACAGGTCGTCGAGGTTGGCTTTGGCGACGTCGGCGGGTGTACGGTAGCCGCAGCCGACGAGGATCTGGGCGTGGTAACCACGTAATCCTGGGATCTGACAGACCAGACGGGCCTGGTCCTGCCACTCGCGGATGGTGTCGGGCTTGATGTGGCTGGTGTTGAGGCGGTGGGCGGTTGTCTTGGCGTCGAGCTTGAGGAAGTCTGCGACTGTCTTGACGTTGATGCGGTAGAAGCGAGCAGCCGTCTTCGGGCCGATGGACGGGGCGTCGACGACGTCGCTGGACAGTTCCAGGTGATACTGCGGACCATGAGAAGCGGCAACGACTGGTAATGGTGGTGGCGTCTTGGTGATGGGAGCTGGCGCTGTCGGCAGGATCTGCTCATAACGCACGGGCGATTTCTCAACCACGTGTTGTTTGACCGGCTCTGGTTTCACCATCTTGATTTCAGAACGTCGTGGCTGAACTTGTTCGACTGACAGACGAGCCGCTTCCAGCAGGTCGATCTCCGCCTGCTTTTCAAGTTCACGCGATGATTTGGCATTCGCGACAGGAATGTCGAAGTCCAGAGGCGAAGTCTTGACTGGCTTGTGAACAGGGGTTGGCTCGGGCTGGCGTGCTGGTTTGTGCTCGGCGCGTGTCGGCGATGCGGTTGCGGCCAGGCTCGATTCTTCCGCTTTCAACGCAGCGGGAGAAAGAGGAGGGATCGCTTTGATCGGGGTTGGTTCGAGCAGTGTGGAACGGTTGGCGACATGCACTGGCGGCGGAGTCGGGCTTGTCTTCCGGGCAGGGACTGGCGGAGGCGATTCGACTTGCGTCGAGATCGGACGAGCCAGACCTTGTTTCTTGTTCGACTTCGGTGACGAGTTCGCGTTGCGTGCCCGGTCTGCCCATTCCTTGACGACACGCTGCTCTTCCGGCAGGTTATAGACGAGCTTGCCGGTTGCTTTGAGTTCGCGATAAATCGCTTCCACCTCGGACTGTTCCGCGAGGTGTTCCATCTTCTTGGTGATCCAGTTGACCGGCATCGAGATCGTGGCAAGGAATGTCTCCAGTGTCAGATCGGTTTCTGCAGGCGTCGCCTTGGATTCGTAAAACGCACGGTCGAGGACCATCGAAAACGAAACGGCTGCGTACATGAGCAACTGTGAGAGGACTTTCTGCGCGTAATCATCCCAGCCCGCTTCGGGGTAGCGACTGCCGGTCTCGAAGTCGTAGTGTTCAATCAGTGGATGGTAATATTCGTGGGCGAGTGTCGCGCCTTGTCGGACGAATTCTTCCAGCCAGTCCTGGGTCGTCGGGACTTTGAGCTTGGGGATCTCGCCCTGCTCGGTCGCGTATCGCATCAGTTCATTGTACGACTTGGTGACGCTCCATTCAGCCGCCCTATGAATCTGGGATTCGCGGGTCGTCTGGCCGGTGTGAAACGGCATGATCGGGTCGGTGAAGTAGTGACTGAGAACGCCCGCCGCGTAGACGGCTTCTTCCCATTCTTCCCGCTGCAGCAGTTCGACGGTTCGCTCGTACCAGCCACGAGCGGTGATCGCTGCTCCGCCCCAGTAGTTTTCTGAGACGTGAAGGACGTGATTGCGGAAGTCTTTGAAGATCGTATCCGGGTCTTTGGCACCGCGCAGATAGACGGAGTGATACTTGAGAAACAGATCCCGCCACTGCTTCGAAGAGGGATGCGACAGGTATGTGAGGGCATCGAGCGCCAGCTTATGGTGCGTCGAACTTGCCTGGGCGGCGTAGATGACCCGAAACAACAAACTCATGTCCAGTCCTCGTCGAAATTGAGACGTCAAGGGCTGTGCATATCGGATCGCGATCAGCGGGAACAGACGAGAAATCGCTTGGAGAGGGGGTTTTGTAAGTTTGTCGGGGGAGAAGCGGGCGATGGAGAGGTGTTGAGAACGCGAGTTGCTTATTTTGATGGCCGAGATAGTAAAATGAGCGGTACGATGAATCGTGTCAGCCGTTGACCTACACCTCAGCCATGTCCTTCGCGGCGGATTGAGTTTCGATCATGTGGTTGATCATCGAGACGAGGGTCGACTTGTTGACCGGCTTGGTCAGGTATTCGTCGCAGCCTGCGTTGAGGCATTTCTCGCGGTCGCCTTGATTGGCGTGGGCAGTCAGCGCGACGATCGGGGTCAGGAAGCGTTCTTCCCGCAGCATGCGTGTTGCGGCGTAGCCATCGAGGATTGGCATCTGCATGTCCATCAGGACGAGGTCGTAATGCTCGGAGGACTTGTGGATCATTTCGAGAGCGACTTGGCCATTTTCAGCGATGTCGACGTGAGCGCCGGCTTTCTTCAGGATGAAGGAAATCAGACGCTGGTTGTCCGGACCATCTTCCACGTACAGGATTCGGTACTTCGATTTGAGGCTGTCCGCAGGTGTCAATGTGGGAGCGACCTTCTCTGAGGCGGGCTTGGCTTGTGGATCGACAGCGGGTTGGAGGACTTCGACTGGCAGCTTGAGGACGAAGCAGGAACCAACGCCGACTGTGCTGTCGACAGTCAGTTCGCCGCCGAGCATATCGGCCAGATTCTTGCTGATCGAAAGTCCCAGGCCCGTGCCGCCGAATTTGCGGGTCAGTGAATAATCAACCTGGGAAAAGGGCGTAAACAGTGTTTTGAGCTTCTCATCCGAGATGCCAATCCCAGAGTCGCGGACTTCGACCGTCAGGACGCCCGGCGTACCTGCTTCGTAGCGGGCACGCAGGCAGACTTGACCCTGACTGGTGAATTTCACGCCGTTGGAAAGCAGGTTCATGACGATTTGTTTGAATCGTTTCGCATCGGTCTTGACCAGGGCAGGGATCGTGCCGGCGAGTTGGAACTGCAGGCTGACATCTTTCGAACGAGCCAGCGGGCCGACCTGCGTCATGCATTCGTTGAAGATGGTCATCGGAGCCGTCGGGCCCATCGTCAATTCCATCGTGCCGATTTCGATGCGGGACTGGTCAAGAACGTCGTTGATAATATCGAGAAGCTGGTGGCCGCTCTTTTGGATGGAAGAAATGGCCTGTTCGCGTTGGTCCTGATCGGCGTTTGATTGCAGGATGTCTGCAAAGCCCATGATCGAGGTCATCGGAGTGCGGATTTCGTGGCTGATGTTCGCGAGGAATTCTGCCTTGATGCGATTCGCCGACTCGGCTTCCATCTTGGAGATGGTCAGTTCTTTATTCACGGACTCGATTTTATTCATTGCCTCATCGCATTGATCGAGAACGCGGTTGTATTGAGCGGCAATGATTCCAGTTTCCGTGAAATCATCCGCCTGGGCGCGGGCGGTACGATCACCCAGGATGTTATTTTCCATCGTGCCAAGCAGATCGTAAAGATCGTTGCGGGCACCGTGTTCGACGACGTTCAGGCCAATCTTCTCTTCTTCTTCGGTCACCCGGAGCGGGATGAAGATCTTGACGACGGACAGGTACAGCATCGAGACGCCAAACGCCCACACGAAGCAGACAACGCAACCAATGGCCTGGACGGCAAAGACTTTGAACTGCGTTTCTCCCGGATTCAGTTGGTCCGCATCAATGACGAAGGCGACTGCTAGCGTTCCCCAGACACCGGCGATACCGTGCGTCGTGACGGCGCCGACGGCATCGTCGACCTTCCAGCGGTTCTCGATCAATTCCTGGGCGAACAGGCAGATCATGCTTCCAGCGGCTGCAATGAGAACGGTCTCGATGGGGGCAGCCAGATTACAACTCGCTGTGATACTGACCAGGCCTGCGAGAACGGCGTTGATCAGCCACTCAATGCGCATCGGTTTACCGCAAGCAGTCAGATAAATCAGAACAGGGACTGCACCCGCGCATCCGCCGAGGAATGTGTTGAAAAGAACCAGCGGAGTCTTCTCGCTGTAACCGATCGTGCTACCGCCGTTAAAGCCGAACCAGCCGAACCACAGCATGAAGGCACCGAGAGTCGCGAAGCTGGCATTGCTTTGTGTGAAGAGGCGACCTGTGCCGTCGGCTTGATAGCGTCCCAGACGCGGGCCGATCATGAGAATGCCAGCCAGGGAACACCAGGCTCCTATGGAGTGGACGACAGTCGACCCTGCAAAGTCGCGGAAACCCAACGAGTACAGCCAGCCGTGCTGAGCCCCTTCGCCAATGCCGTACCAGGCCCAGTGCCCGAAGATGGGATAGATGATTCCGCCAATCGCGACGACGAAGACGGAATAAGCGAGGAATCTCATTCGTTCCGCAACCGCCCCAGAGCAGATCGTTACTGATGTGCTGGAGAAAACCGCCTGGAACATGAAGAATGCGAGCATCGTCGAGGAGGTATTGGGACTTCCGAAGAAGAACCCATTCGTACCGATCAGACCCGACAGGGAGTCTCCGAACATGAAGGCAAAGCCAAACGCCCAGAACGCCATGCCGCAGATACATTGATCGATCAGGTTCTTGGCAGCGACATTAATGCTGTGTTTCGAGCGACAAAGCCCTGATTCCAGACAGCAAAAACCAGCCTGCATCACGAAGACGAGTATCGTGGCGCAGCCCAGCCAAACAAGGTCAATGGTCGATAGTTCTTGCATGGGAGTACGTAATGTACCTAACGAATGAATCGCCGTGTCCCCCTGAGGCAAGAGGTCCAGCCGGAGGTGTGGCGTCAACATGAGCCACCCGGCTGTAAACTAGGTTGCGAAAACGCAACACAGTGGCTTCTTCATCGTAATTACAGCGACTGCACTCAAACGTTAGCGCTGAAATCGAGGGCTGTAGCGGTTGCAACAGCGTTGCGGTAGAGGAAAACACTCTAGCGGGAGCATGCGCACAGTAGATATACGACCATCTCGATGAGCGTAGATTTTCAATGCCTCACCGACCGGGAAAGGGGAGCGAACTATTCGTCAGCGAGGTGTCAGTTTAAAGCGTCGATTCGGGAGTCGTACGCTCGACGACGCTGTAAACGTCTTTGTCTTCGATGTTGAAGGAGACCATCATCTCTGCGAGAAAGCCCAACGTGATTCCCTGGCCGCCCAGCAGCAGGCAGGCAATCGAGTAAATCAGCAGGGGGCGAGACCCGATCGGAACGGGCTTCATGAACCCCATGACGTTCATCAAGAACCATTCCAGCCCCAGGAAGACCATGCCCAGTCCGCCGAGAACGAAGAAGAAGAAGCCCCAGCCTCCCAAGAAGTGTTGCGGACGACGGCCGTAGTCAGTCAGGAACGTGACGGTCAGCAGGTCGAGAAAGCCTTTGAGGAAGCGGTTGAAGCCGTATTTCGAGACACCGAATTCACGAGGGCGGTGGTAGACCGGAATCTCAGTCACTTTAAACCCGCGGCCGTGCGCCATGATCGGGATGAAGCGGTGCAGCTCGCCGTACATGCGGATTTCCTGCGCGACTTCGCGACGGAACATCTTCAGCCCGCAGTTATGGTCGTGAAGCTTCAAGCCGCTGAGCTTGCCGATCATGCCGTTGAAGACCCAGGATGGATAAACCTTGTGCCAGGGATCGCGTCGGTCTTTTTTCCAGCCGTTGACGACGTCGAACCCTTCGCCCATTTTGTTGAGCATCTTGGGGATCTCGTTGGGGTCGTCCTGCAGGTCAGCATCGAGCGTAACGTAAACATTTCCCTTGGCCGTGCGAAAGGCTGCTAACAGTGCAGCGGCTTTGCCGAAGTTGCGACGAAAGCGGATGCCTCGGACGGGATGGTTGGCCGTCAATGACTGAATGATGTCCCAGGATCCATCGCGCGAGCCATCATCGACCATGATGATTTCATAGACAATCGGTTGGCCGTTAATGGTTTGGTCTTTCAACGCCGCCTGGATCTGTCGACACAGCTCTTCCAGAGTTTCGTGCTCGTTGTAGACGGGAACCAGACATGAAAGATGGACCATGGGAAAATTTCGCTTTCGCGGAGACGGCCGTCGATTCAGAATGACGGCGATTCAGGACCTGGATGTCACCAAATGGCGTTTTTTATACCATCGCGCCACGGACGAACAGACCAGTCCGGCCAGGATGTCAGACACAAACATCAGGACACGTAATAAGAGGGCTGCCGAGACCGCCTGTTGATCGTTGATCGACGGGTCCAGTCTCAAACACTCGACGATGATCGCTTCTCTCACGCCAATACCACCGGGGGCGAAGACGGCCATAAATCCGACGGTCGTCGCCAGCATGCAGCTCATCGTCCAGAAGAGACTGTCCGACCAGGTGATGTTTTCGACGCCAATGGAATACAAGACGATTCCGAGCGCCATGCTTTGAATCACCCATCCCACAACGGCGACGATGATCCCTGTTGCCAGATCTCGTGTCGTGACCTTTTCGCGACGGATCTCTGCGGGGACTTCGCGCATGTCCTGTTCGGTCGGCTCGATGTCATCTGGCAGAACCGGGTCAATCTCTTCTTTCTCGGGAAGCTTGACCATCTTTGACGCGACACGATTCATCAGCCAGCTGATCAACGGAAGGCAGGCAAATGTCAGGGCGACGATGCCCAGAGAGAGGAGAATCGGATGAGCCCCCACAAGGTTCAGGAACCAGCGGATCAGCGAATCTTCTGCCAGCTTATCAACCGCCAGATCCGGCAGCACAATCGGGACCAGGCACAAACCTAACAGCAGACCCGCTCCCATCGACAATAATGTTTCGTAGACAGCGGTCGCGAGACTGACGGCAAATGGAACTCCATACGGCTTAAGCATGCTCGCTCGAATGATCAGCACCATGCCTTTGCCCGGCATATATTTGCCAATCTGGCCGGCATAATGAGCGCAAAACGTGGGGACAACAGGTGGCCTCTCACCATGAGAAAGTATCAGCTGGCGCCAGAACCACGCACCCGTCAGCCAGCTGATTAAAATCACGGGACAACCCGTCCAGATGATCTCCCAGCGGACTCCCTCCAGCGACGCATCGGATTGCTGCCACAGGGTCAAGCCCCGCTTGCAGACAAACCACAGGAAAACAATCAGCAAGACCCACTGGCCATACTTCCAAAGCGTTTTGGCAAGGGGCTTCTTTGGCGTCATCCTGACACGTTGACTTTCTCATACATCATGCTGAAACCCGCGATTCCGCCGAAAAGTCGTGCCATGCTCACAGCTTTGTGTGTGCATGCTGCTTTCCTTGGCGATTTCCGTGTTTAGAACATGCTTGCTCAAAGCCGCAAGCATGGCACATTGGAAATGAAACTGGCTGAGTAAGTTGTGGCTGGTATCAGATCACAATCGATGGCTTAGAAAAAGCCATCGTCGTGCAGGTCGCCTTCCGTGATGATTTCGTGACCTTTGTCACGCAAAACTTTTGTGGCGGTATCGATGTCATCGACACACAGGGCGATGGCGCCTTTGCCATTCTTCTGGAAGATCAACGGATACGTGTAGTGAATATTGAGTTCTGCCTGCATGAGTGCCAGGCAGATTCGCAGCATCGGCTGGGGGTCTTCTGGAAGAAGGACGCCGAGCATGTCTTTTTCGAAGACGGCGAAATCCGACAGTTTGAAAATCTCACGGGCTCGATCGGCGTCATTGACCATTAAGCGAATACAGGCAAAGTCGACCGAATCGTTGACGCTGAGCGCGATGATCTTCATGTCATGTCGCTCGAGGCTCTTGAAGAGCTGATGCAGACGACCGACCTGGTTCTCCATGAAGACTGTAAACTGACGCAGGCACGGCCAGTCGTGATTGCGCGACGTCATGGCGTTGATGCCGCCCTTTTCGTCGTCATCTCCGTAATCAAACGGCATTTTAAACCCACACACTTCCTAGGGCGGACGGCGCATCATCGTACGAGGGCGTCCACATGTTCGATTCACGCTGGTATTCACTTCATACAGATCAGAAAACTTCCCTCACTTCTTGTGAAAGACTGGTCTGTGTCATGTTATGAACTCTAGAGGAAATAGAGGGAACGGTCAATTTGAGTCTCATTCCGAGACAAACTGACCTGACACGATTAACCTGACCATCGATATGATTCTCGCTTTCACAGATCGCCGTTTTCCTCTCAGGGATGATTGACAGGCCAATGATCAAGACGGTTTTATTCGACCTCGGCAATGTCATCTTCCTGTTCTCTCACGAGAAAATGTGCCAGCAGATGGGTGCGTTGTTCGATCAGCCCGGTGAAGCTGTCCGCAAATATCTCTTTGATGAGGGACATCTGAAGGGCTTTGAAACCGGACATCTCAGTGAACGCCAGCTGCATCAATCGATGGAGAAGCATTTTGGCCGACAGGTCGATTTCGATGCTCTGCGACTGGCTGCCTCGGACATCTTCGAGCTCAATCATCCGATCGTCCCATTGATCCATCACCTTCACGAGCAGGGATTTCGACTCGTCCTGCTCTCCAACACGAGCATCTCCCACATGGAGTTCCTGCTCGAACGTTATCAGATTCTTCAGAAATTCGACGACTTCGTGCTCTCTTACGAAGTCGGTTCGATGAAGCCTCAGCCGGAGATTTATCAGGTCGCCTTGAGCAAAATTCAATGCGAACCAGAGGCCTGTCTCTATACGGACGACCTGTTACCAAACATCGAAGGTGCCATTCCATTTGGCTTCTCGACCCATCTGTTTACGGGCGTCGATCACCTTCATCGTGCACTTGAGAAAGAAGGGGTCTGGCTTCCGTTTGCAAATGAACTCCCTTCCCGATAAGAATGGGGAGGGCGAATCAGTTCGGCAGAGTTTTCAATGGCAATATTATTCAGTGATTTTGAGTCACAGCTGTTATTTCGATATTTTTCACGTCGATCTCAGGATCACTCATTTCGTTTCCGCGTGGCCACGGTAATTTGATTGACTCAAATGGAGGGCACGCATGGACACACGTCGGGCGATCATACTGCTATCACTCTTCACTTTGCTTCCGCTGGGTTACATTGGCTACAACGTCTACTGTGAATCACAGTTGATGCCCCTCTCTGACGAGAACGGAACTTACCTTCGTCAGGTTGCTGATCACAATCAGAAACTGCTCGATAAAGTCCGACGGAATGTCCAAGCCGAGAAAGCAAAAGAGCAGAAGAGCGCGAAACAACGGGTCGCTCAATAAACGGTGTTGTGCATAGTCGACTATACGATCTCGAAAAACAAAAACAGCCATCGACATAAGGACGATGGCTGTCTCATCAATCGGAATGTCACGCATCTTTCTCAGGCTGGTGCATGCTGGCTCATTTCCTTGTCCATGGCGGCTTTGAGTTCTTCTGGCGACATTTTCTTCAACGGGTGAGCGAAAGACCAGGAATGGCCGTACGGGTCGTTGATGACCGCATAACGATCTCCCCAGAATGCATCAGTCGGAGGCATCTGGATCGTTGCCCCTGCTTTGACTGCCTTCTCGACGGCCTCATCGCAGTTGGGAACATAACGGTGAATCGTGACCGCCGTACCGCCGAGGGCGGTCGCCGTCGTTGATTTGCCGCCACAGTACTCGGGAAAATCGTCGACCAGATACAGGGGCTGACCATCGATCGTCAATGCCGCGTGCATGAGGCGTCCATCTTCACTCGGCAGGCGGAAGACTTCGACGGCATCAAAGGCTTTCTTATAAAACTCAATCGCTTTTGAGGCAGGAGAACAGACGAGGTGAGGAATCAGCGTTTTAGGTGGGGCATCAGGTGTCGACATGAGGTGTCTCCATTATGGGCGTCTATCACGGATTGTCTTCGAGCAACAACAACGTCGTTCGTCCCAGTTTGTCGAAGCCTCACCGTGGAAATCGACACTCATCTTTGATGTCGGTTGATTTCTTCACTTTTTATTTTGGAGAAGGATCGAGAGACAGAAGTTGAGATTCCAGCCTTTCCAAGGCTGCACGCAGGGCCTTGATCTCTGCCTTCAGCTCGGTGATTCCATTGGAAGCAGGGGTGACATAGTTGCGGGCATACGTTGAACTGGCGGTTGCTTTCGACGTCCAGACGGTTTCGCCATTCCACAATCGGAGTCCGACAGCGTCAATCTCATTCCAGCCGGACACAGTTTTCGATGCCAGATCGATTTTGACTTTCGTCACTTCGAATTCAACGTCGACAGGAAAGTTCGCAATCCCGCGCGGGGCTGACGTTGGGACAGGATCGGTTCCGTCGAAAATCACCACTTCCTGCTCATTGGCCCCGAAGACGGTCACCTTGGAAATCGCGCCGGGATTGTACGTCTCGTAAACCGTCACCTGAGCGGCAGCGGTTGGTTTCTCAAATTCACACAGGATCCATTCGTCCTGGCCATCGCGCGTGAGTGATGCCCAAGCAGTCACGATGTCACCTGACTTCAACGTGTCTGGTGGGCCGACGAGTTGGTCAGGACTCCAGTTCTGACTGCTGTTATCGGTAATCGTGAAAGGAACAACCTCCCTCCCGAAGATTTGAAGCCCCTGAGCATGTCCATACGAAGTTGAACTCAATACATAACAACAGCTTACAACAAACGCGAGGGAAGCAAACGATAAGCGCAGCATGACTTTCTCCTGAGTGCAAAGCAAACATTTCACCCAGGAAATGACGTCCATAAAGAGGACAAAGTTCCGCAGGACGTAAGAATATGGTTACCGTTGTGCTGACGCTGTGAGTCCGATGAACGACAATTCCTTTCCATTGACGCCAAATATCTCAAACTGATTGCCAATCGCGAACTTTCCATGTCACAAATTACCCAGTTGAACACCCTGCTCGTCCCGCATCGCGATGCGCTCATTCATCACCCCGTCTACGCGAAGATGCAGTCGCTGGGGGCGCTCCAGGTTTTCATGGAGCATCACGTCTTTGCCGTCTGGGATTTCATGTCCCTGTTGAAAGCCCTTCAGCAGGCGATCTGCTGCACCACGGTCCCCTGGGTCCCGCCGACGAACACGCTGGGATGTCGCATGATCAACGACATTGTGAGAGCAGAGGAAAGTGATGAAGATGGCAGCGGAAATTTCGCCAGCCACTTCGACCTGTACCGCGTTTCGATGGAAGAATGCGGCGCCGATATCACCGGCATCGATACTTTCATTAACCAACTGCGTCACGGTATCCCCTGGTCAACCGCTCTCGACAACTCTCCCATCTCAAACGCCGCCCGCGACTTCGTTCGCGAAACCTTCGCCATCATCCAAACCGGGGATCTGTGCGCGATCGCATCGGCCTTCACCTTCGGCCGGGAAGACCTCCTCCCGGACGTCTTTCAGAGCATCGTCAACCAGCTTAATCAGCAATCCAACGGCCAGCTACGACGCTTCCAGTACTACCTCGAACGCCACATCGGCCTCGACGGCGACGAACACGGCCCGATGGCAACTCGCCTCATCGAAAACCTCTGCGGGGACGACATCGCAAAATGGAAGACCGTTGAAGAAACCGCAGTCCGATGCTTAATTGCCCGCAAAAAACTGTGGGATGCGATTGATAACACGATTGACCGGGAGTGTTCAGTCTTGATCGCGTAGATCGTGACCGTTGTGTTGTTCAGTGAATTCAATCGCCGCTGGTCTTCTCTCGTTTGTCCTTCGCAGGATGAAAATGGGTTTGCTCCCGGCTTTGCGAAAGGGCTTTCATGTCTATGGTCTGGATAATCATACCACGAGTATTGGCAGCCCCCTCGACATCGTCCATCTCAAAGGTCTCCGACGCGGGCCCGAGGATGGCTGACTGGCCGAAGAGTTGCCAAGTGGGCATCGGCTGACCCACGGTTCCGCTGACGACGACGATCGCGTGATGTTCGATGGCTCGTGCTTGCGACGTCCAGCGGACTCGCTTGAGACCGGCTTCTGATTCTGTCATTGAGGGGACCAGAATCAGCATGGGCGATTTTTCGACCAGGCCCGCTGAGAGATCGGGGAACTCGACGTCGTAACAAATGAGAATCGCTGTCTTGCCCCAGGGCGTCTCGGCGATTTCGATCTCATTGCCGCTGGCGAAGCCGATGTCGCGTTCCCATTTCGTCGGGTGAATCTTTTTCTGAGACAGCTCTTTGCCGTCGGCCTGCACGAGCAGCGCGATGTTGAAGAGCTTCTTCGATTCCGCATCCAGTTCTGGTGACGATCCTGCCATGATCGCGATGTGATGCTTCTTAGCCAACTGCCTGATGCCGTTAAAATATCCGGGTGTGATCTTCGACGCGATCTCCTGCACGACCTTGCGCTCACTCTCGATCGTCTCTTCGACCCCCTCCTGCACCGGCCAGGCATCCAGCGTTAATAACTCCGGCAGGACCAACACATCGACCTTCTTAGTTACGGCTTCCTCGGTGAAGGCTTCCACCTTGGCCAGGATCTCTTCGAGCGTCTTGTTTCCTTCGACAGGATACTGCACGGAGGCGATTGTCAGACTCTGTTCTTGTGCATGCCCCTCATTCGTCGCCACCAACGAAAATGGGATGACCACGCTGAGCATCCAGAATAAATTCGCAAACCCATCGCCGAGCATCTTCGCAGGTCCTCTTTTATCGTGGTGACTCCTGACTGTTTCAGGCTAACAGTTGGGGTGAACCGAACGCACGGGGAAAGTTCACGCCATGGCGATTACATGCTGATGACGCGAATGAACACCGACACGGCGGCCACGAGGTTTAAAGCAAGCAATTTCGCAGACTGAACGGCGATTGATGTGAAGAACGCCACCAGGAAGACCACGACAAACATGGCCGACAGTGGGACGACATACGTTATTTGATCCCACGGGCTTTCAATCAAGCCGCTCGTGACTCCAAGAATCGCTGCCACAAGCAGGATACTAATGATGGTCATACCTGAAGCGAACTGGTAGGCAGAGGAAGGTTGGGGTGTTGCCTTGTCTCGAAGTGGAGTGAATGGTTCTTTTGGAGAAATCATTGCCTCTCGATGAATGATGATTTGAAGCTCACCGTGCTTCGGTTCGCCCGGTGGGAAACTGAGACAGAAACAAAATGTCACTTCGCACCCCGCAAGAAGCACAGGATGGCGACCACGAACCAAGCTAAAACGCGACCCCGCTGCGGAGTTCGAAGATCATCTACCAGATGCGATCATGCTCGCCACGTTCGATGACTTCCAGGGGTTTGAGGCAGTTGAAGGCGCTGTTGGGACGCTGGAGCCAAGGGCCGATTTCGTCTTTGTTGATGGTTACGCTGAGGGCGGTGATGAGGCTTTCGTGCTTGTCATTCATCGTTTGAAACCTTATGAAATTTTTTTCTTGCATGATCTCAGCATGTCAAGAACATTGCACCAGGGTATTGAAAGCTGAATACAGACATCTGGTATTTTCACTTTACTCTTGGATTGTGGTGCGGGTTGCTCCATCGTAACAACCGTAAGATTGTGAAGGTGAGCATAAGCGATTAACCATGAGTCAGGAACATTTGCAAATTCCGCTTTCGCTGATGACTTGTATTGCTGATTTTCCTCGACCGTCTGAATGACTCGTTGGTAAGCTAGAAACAGGTCATCAGCGTCAGTTCCTCGAAAATATGGCCTGCGGTCTGTCTCTGCGATCCATTCAGCAAGATCGTCGTCTCCAGCCTCGATCTCTTTTTTTATAATATCGAGGCTGCATGCGATACCCTCGCTGCAAAGTTCGTCCAATGCACGCCAATATCCAGGGCACACGTCAAGTGGATAGGAAACGCGGCTTGTATGGATGAAAACATTTGCATCCAAGATGTATTTGAGATCAGCCACGTGACTCCCTGTTTTGTAGGAAGTCTGCGTATTTGTGGAAAGTGCTTCCTCGCATACCACTCAATCGATAAGCATCGTTGAAGAGTGTTCGTCCTTCTCGAGTGGAACTGACAAGAGCCTGACTGAACCTATTCCCTAATCGAGACGCTTGATCTCGGTAGTAATCACCGCCTCCGCCACCTTTTTCTTTTCTCTTGGCCTTATCGAGCTCCCACTCAGCCCTGACCTTTTTGTAGAACTCTCGAAAAGCCCTCGAGGGAATCAGTTTTAAATCTAATGCTCTCCTCGCCATTACAACGGGTGATACCTTGTAAATGCTTGCTAGTTTTCGTAACTGGTCACCTGCACTAAATGACCTGTCCCAATCTTTAATTAGTCGTTCGGCAGGCACTAAAAATTCGGCTGCTACTTGATTGGCAAACTTTTCTACTTCATCATCACCTGATTGTGTAAAAGGCAGATCAAAAACACCGCTTTGGCCGATCATCACATGCACAAATTCATGAGCAAGCGTGAACATTCTCGCTGACTTTGAATCTGCTCCGTTTACAAAAATGAGCGGTGCATATTCATCATTCAGCACAAACCCGCGGAATTCATCGACGCTCAATGCCCAATTTGTTTTCGTGCCCAGATACGAACTAGTTGAAACAAGAACTCCCACATTCTCGATTGATTCAACGAAAGTTTTCAGAGCATCTTTCCAAGTGGAGTGATTTGCAGCCCAACCATCCGTTAGCTGCAAAAGCGATTGCATGTTGCGGGCAGCAATCTCAATTGTGCTGTTTATAGAGGTTGCTCCTACAAACGGCAGTTTGTCTTCACCTATCGAAATGAGATATTCTCTCATCCATGATTGTCTTTGTTGCTGCTCGTAGATCGTGTTTAGAAGAGCTGCGCTAGGTCTTCGCACTCGAGCATCATCCAAGGTTCGAAAATCAGTTACCGGCAGTTTCTCACTTGGGGGACTAGCAAGAAAAAGATACCCAAGTGGTGTAGCAGTTAATTTTGCAAACGACTTCAGTTGGCTAAGACTTGGGTACTCAGAACCATCAAGCCAACCGTCAATTTTGTCAAATCGCTGACGTAACTTTTCTATTGACCGCCCGGAACGTTGGACAGCCCAGCGAATGACATCATGATTTGTGTGTACTTTGTTTTTCATTGTTACAGCCGTACCTTTAAGGATTGTACGGGTGTGCGCATGTGCGCGTCTATCTTTTTTCTACAATATCGGACGCGTTTTGAGTCAACTAAAATCTTTTTCTCCCCTACTCCTCCTTCCCCGCCTCCAGCACGCTCAAGAACGCCTTCTGCGGAATCTCCACACTACCAAACTGCTTCCTCCGCTTCTTACCCTCTTTCTGCTTCTCCAGCAGTTTGCG
>SXPC01000107.1 GCA_005778225.1 Planctomyces sp.
GCCAACACCTGCATGAACTTCATCCGCGCCAACGGACTGGAAGGCATCGTCAAACTCAACATCGAAACCAACCACGCGACTCTGGCTGGCCACACGATGATGCATGAACTCGAAGCCGCCCGCATCCAGGGCTCGCTGGGATCAATCGACGCCAACACCGGCGACCTGCTCCTCGGCTGGGATACCGACCAGTTCCCAACCGACATTTACCTGACGACCCAGATCATGCTCGTCATCCTCAAACAGGGCGGCCTCAAACCTGGCGGAGTCAACTTCGACGCCAAGGTTCGTCGTGAATCCTTCGAGCCGATTGACCTGTTCCACGCCCACGTCGGCGGCATGGACGCCTTCGCCCGCGGCACCAAGATCGCCGCCGCAATTCGCAAGGACGGCATCCTCGACAAGTTCGTGGCCGACCGTTACTCCAGCTTCGATGGAGGCATCGGCAAGACGATCGAAGACGGTTCTTCCACGTTCGAATCCCTTGAAAAATACATGCTCGACAAGGGCGAATCAGATGCGAACAAATCAGGACGCCAAGAGTATCTGGAGAATCTGATTAATATGTATGTGTAGTCTTGCGAATAAGCAACAAAAAAACGCAGGGAGCAAATCAACTCTCTGCGTTTTTTTATGCCGTCGTTCTCTTTCTTTTCTAGTAGAAGCCGCCGCCACTTCCAATGTTTCCTTGACCTCCAATACTTCCCCCACCTGCTCCGCCTCCTCCCCCTCCAAATCCGCCCACACCACCGGGAGGATTCGGAGGGACAGGGGCCATCTCAAAGCCATCTGGCGGGACCTGTCGGATCGTTTCGAGGAAGTCTTCGATCTCTTTATGAAGCTGATAGTGAGTCTTCACGACGATGCAGTTCGGGAGAATGCTGATTTTTCCCGGGCCTCCGATGGATTCCCATGCGTCATTGTCACCCAGGGTTTCGATCGCGGTGACCAGACGCTTGACCTGATCTTCGCGGTTATAATTTAGTCCGCGCAGATCGTATGTACGCGTCAGCAGCTTGCTTGTCGCTCTTTCTCGAGTTGTGATTTTAATGACTTCATCTTCAACGATGTATGTCAGGTCGACTTGTTCGAGCATGTTCTTCAGACAGGAATTCAGACTGACATCCTCCAATTCGAGCGTCACAGGGACGGAATCCTCAATGCCTGCATCCGCAATCGCAACATTCTCGATCATAAACATTAAGCGGTAAGTCAGCGCCAGATACTCAATCGCATCCCGAAGAGGTGTTTGTTGAAAACGAACCGTGGCCGTGGTTTTGAGCTGTTGTTCAATTTGAGCTATTTTTGATGATGGTTTTTGAATGACGAGTGGACGCTCTGATCGTGAAGTTGCTGTCGTGATGATCAGTCCCGTCGCATCAACTTTGTAAACCAAGCCGGTATCCTGTAGAAGAAATTTCAAGGCACGGTTCAGTGCAACTTGAGACATCGTGAAAGTTGATTTCGCTTTCACATCAACTCCCGCAGTCTTGAGCGCGACATCGTCAATTCGAATGGGAATGTTGTGTAACTCTGCCAGATATTCGATGACCTCATCTAGCGGAGTGTCGGTGAACTCCATGGACGTTGAGTCATTCAAAGCCTGTTCGACACGTTCACGAACGGTTGACTGTTTTCTATTCTCGATAATCCCTTCCCCAGTTGGTGATCCAAACTGAGACGCAACGGCCATCGAGAACAGTGGTGGCTGCGTCGATTCTGGTGGCCAGTCGGTGCTGAGTATCCCCATGATTGCGGGGACCATGACGATGGCAGCAGCCAGCAGGGCCTTCGAACTTACAAGAGTTGCGTAAACAGTATTCGAGGCAAGGAACGTCTTCATCATGCTCAACTCCTGACATGCAATTGTTTTGATAGATTCGTTGACTACCAACTCATGGTTCGTCCCGGTCGATCCAACGATACGGGTAGAAACGGTTGCCATCTCGCCGGCATAGGCATGATGTCGGAACATCTCGACGGACAGCACCAGCACCGAAATGCCTCTGCCGAGCATACGAATTCGAAGTTCCGTTTTCGCGCGACGCAACCGCCCTGCGATTACTCCCATCGAAACTCCTAACGCGACTGCCAACTCTTCATTGGTCTGGCCGCGGACATAGGTCCCGACGAGAACTTCCCGGTAACGAGCCGGCAGGTTCGCCAGTTCTTCGTTGAGGATTTGATGCTCGAACTGGGCCTCGATCTGCTCCAACTGAGGACGTTTGCTTGTATCAATGAGGTCGACCGAGACGTCCGGTTGTGCCATCGTTCTCGCTCGAACCGCCATCCGCCGACTGACTCGCCAGGCGACTGCATAAAGCCAACTCGAGACTGCTTCCCCCTGTGTGATGCGTCCATATCGGCTCCACAACACGAGAAAAGTCGCTTGAAAGGCATCGTCTGCTGTATGGCGATTTCCTAGCTCACGTAGGCAGACACCATAGACGAGGCTGGAATATCGACGCATGATTTCTTCAAAGGCATCACGACGCGCATCGCCATTGAGCGCATTGACCAGTCGCTCGTCGCTCCAGTCAGCCCTGTTCGGCTCAGATGTCGTTGAAGATGTGATCATGAGATGGTGTCTGTAAAGTGCAGCGAGTCAGAGAGTTCTGCGCGAAAAAGAAGGGAAAACTAATTTACTCCAAAGAGATCTCATGTTCACCTACAAATTATGATAATCTCGTCTGGCGTGTTCATCAGATTCACTCTTCTCATTAGTCTTTTGACACACTCGGAATTCATCATGACTCGAATAGCCTTATTCGTGATCGTCCTACTGCCGGCGATGAATCACCAGGCATGGGCGCAGGTCGGAATTCCCGATCCTATTCTCGCGCAGTTTAAAGAAGCAGAAGTCATCCAGCGAAACACCGGGACGTTCCACGCCAAAGCGTTTCGATTTCGGGCTTTCAATGTTCAAGCTCCCGAGTCTGCACTTCAAGATGTTCACAACGCAGCTTACGAACTTCATCAACTGGTCAAATCGGGTCGTAAGATTCAGTTCTCGACACTCCAGGGCATCACGAGCCAACTGACCAGACAATTTCAATCGACCGATGAGATCATGGTTGCAGGCACTTGGCAAAAGATTGATCTCCAGCGCGGAAAGCTGGGCATGATCTGTCACCAGGAATCCGAGAAGCATCAACATCATACCACGCGACAAACACTTCCGGGGCCCAATGTTATCAATGGTCAGCCACGGATCTGGTGTGAGACTCTCAGAGACTTTCATCTTGCAATTACTCTCGATCCGAAATTGATCGTCGCTGTCAAAGAGCAATATGATCAAGCGGAGAATCCAATCTGGGTGGTGACGTATCGAGGCGGAATTGACGTCAGTTTTTCCAGTCCCAGCGGCTGCTTTCAATATTATCAATCGGCCGTTAACGGAAGGCCGGTTTTAGACCGGCTTCAACTGGGAGAAAAACTGACGAGTACGGGAATCTACTATCCCCAGGTCGTCGCCGAGACTCGCTTCAATCAGCAAGGGATTTCTCAGGTAGGTCTGTATGTCATCGAAGAGATTGAGCTGGGCGATTTTGTGAAAGCTTCGGATGTTCCCGTTGATCTCGAATCGAAAACGTCGCTGCCGAAGATTCGTAGTCCAGAGTAACTCTACTCAGCAGCAACTGGAATACTTTGCGGAGTCTGGCTGATATGTTCGACGCGCTGAGCGGTAGCCGTCCTGGCTCGCTTGAATAACGGGAACAGGTCACTTGCGATCAGATGCAGCGCGACCCAGGTAGTGAAAAACGCGGGTGAGAAGATGATCGTCAGGGCGAAGGGATGAGTGACGTGTCCGAGATACTGGCCGATCGCGACGGTCGTCAGGTTGACGGCGAGAATCCCGAAAGACGTGAGCAGCCAGCCGCGATGGGGCAGTCGCATCGCGATCTCGTACGACCGGGCATAGTGAAAGAAACTCGCGGCGGCGACGTGCACGCCATAGACGCCGTCTGCGAACATGTCGTCCATAAAGGGGCCGAAGCGTCCCCAAACAAACCCTTCGCCAATCAGAAACGCAGCAGTGAGCATGTAAGGCCAGCGTGTCGGATCGAACAAGTCTCGGGCTGCTCCCATGGCGAAGCAGACAATGGTGACGAGAACTCCCAGGAAAAAGAGTTCCAGTTGCCGATCGACCCAGAATTCTCGCGCCAGAAGCGCCAGCGACAAATAAACGAACGAAACGAGTGGTATCAGGAAGACGTTGCGGACATCTTTGCTCATCAGGCGTAAATCAGGCCCATGAACGGTCTTGGCGATAAACAGTTCTGCCTTGATGAAATGGGCAATGAAGTAGGACCAGACCAGCCCATCAAAAATTCGCCAGCCCATTTGGTCACGAGTGACTCGCAGCAAAGGAAAAATCATCGCGACGATTGCAATGAACGCCAGCATTCGTACTGGTCCCTGACGTTTCCACAGCGAACCGAACTGCCCGTAAAACGCATACACAAAATGCGACAGCCCCAGGTACGCCGTCAGCGCGAACAGGTTGAGTGTAAAAACCGACTTCGCCCCAAACGATGGATCCGGCCAAGCCCACAATAATCCCGGCCAGGCGAATCCTACGCCAATCAACAGGAACGTCACTGCCAGACACATCGGACCGGAATTCATGATTCACCTGAACAGGTCTGCCGAGAAAACATTTGAATTTGATCGACTTGAGAATTCAGTGTTTGAATTACGTCAATATCTACAATAAG
This sequence comes from Planctomyces sp., assembly GCA_005778225.1. Taxonomy (GTDB): domain Bacteria; phylum Planctomycetota; class Planctomycetia; order Planctomycetales; family Planctomycetaceae; genus SXPC01. The sequence goes on from SXPC01000107.1 coordinate 4,719, forward strand.
AAAGTGAAAGGGCCAATCCATTGAATGATCAGCGATAAGATCCCAATTCCAACCAGGACGTTGTCATGAAGTGCTCTGTGATTGCGCTGCTGTCTCTGATTCTTTTCACCGCTGCTGTTACCAACATTCAAGCTCAAGAGCCTCCTGAAATCGTTCTCGTAGGCGACTCTACTGTAACAGACGATTTCGGATGGGGATTGGGATTTGCCAACTGCCTCAAAGGAAATGCGACCTGTCTCAATCTGGCAGCGGGCGGACGCAGCAGCAAGAGCTATCGTGACGAAGGACGCTGGGAGAAGGTCCTTTCCAAGAAACCGGCGATTGTTCTCATCCAGTTCGGCCACAACGACCAGTTCGACAAAGGGCCAGATCGTGCCGCAGACGCCAAAACAGCCTTCCGCGATAACCTTGCCCGTTATGTTGATGAAGCCAAACAGATCGGAGCCAAGCCTGTTTTAATCACCTCAATGTCTCGACGCATCTGGGATCCAAGTGGTAAGAAGATCAATTCAAACCTCACTGAGTACGTCGAGGCAACGATCGCTGTGGCGAAAGAAAAAGATGTCCCGTTGATCAATCTGCACGAACTCTCGATCAAGCTCTACGAAAAATTTGGCAAGGATGCGTGCGATGGCATCGGCCCACCGCCTGAAAAAGGGGTTCCTGATATCACACACCTCAATGCAAATGGCTCAAAACTGGTTGGCTCGATCGTCGCGCGTGAACTTCGAACCCTGATGCCAGAGCTGGAGCCTTACATTCGATAAAGGAGGGGGGCTGAGAGCTTATTTCAGTTCAACCACGATGTCTCTGCCCTGACTCAATAACGAGCATCGCATCATGCCTGAAAAACAGAACGAAACGAGACGTGTGGAGTCGCTACCCCAATCGTCAGAGACGCGACCGGCCATTTGGTTGTGTCCCTCATGATTATGGCTTGGTCTTTGTGGGTGAGTAGCTAAACTCATAAGCATCCACTATTGCGAAAGCCCGTCCATGCTCGCACGCCTTACGTTTTGCTCAATTGCCTTGATCTGCACAACCGCCTGTGCCGACTACCCGCCTCTCCCGCCCGCAGAACCTCCTTATTATCGCGTCCAATATGAAGGTTCGACGAAGGCTGGTGAGCTCCGCTTCCCCTCGAGTTACACGATCTGGCTGCCACCCGGCGTGGAGAAAATCCGTGGCATCATTGTTCACCAGCACGGCTGTGGCGAAGGGGCCTGCATTGCTGGTCAGACAGCGGCTTTTGACCTTCATTATCAGGCGCTTGCGAAAAAGCACCATTGCGCTCTACTTGGCCCCGCCTATCAACAACCCGAAAAAGAAGCCTGCCAACTCTGGTGCGACCCGCGGAACGGTTCTGGCGATCGGTTTCTCCAGGCCATCGAAGAACTTGCCGAGAAGACCGGCCATGCTGAGCTGAAAACCGCTCCCTGGGCCATCTGGGGCCACTCGGGCGGCGCCGTCTGGACCGGGACGATGCTGATTCTTCATACGGATCGTTTCGCATGCGCCTGGTTACGTTCCGGCGCTCCGAAAATGCTGCTCAAGCCCACAGAAGAGTCTCCTCTTAATCTGCCAGACGCTGCCTTGAGTGTCCCGATCATGTGTAACCTGGGAACAAAGGAAGGCATCACCTTCGAAGGCGACATGTTCAAGATGGTCTGGCCGTCTCAGAAGCTCTTCTTCGAAGTTGCCCGGGGCCGCGGCGGTCTCATTGGCGTTGCCGTCGACCCGAAGGGGAGCCACGAAGCTGGCAATACCCGTTATCTCGCCATCCCCTGGTTCGACGCGATCTTAGCAGCTCGTCTTCCGGAAACTCCCGGCGAAGCACTCAAGCCAATGCCGACCGAACAGTCATGGGTCGCGCGTCTGCTGGATGCTCAGACGATGCCAGAAACACTTTTCTCGGGCGATACGCGGACGTCCGTCTGGCTGCCCAATGAAACAGTTGCGAAGGCCTACTCTGAGTACGTCACCGATGCAAACGTCTCTGATGCCACCCCTCCGCCTGCTCCAACCGACCTGAAACTGACCGAAAATACGCTCACCTGGACCGCCGAGGCGGACCTGGAATCGGGCATTTCGTACTTCTTAATCTACCAGGACGGCAAGCAGATTGCTCAAGTTCCGGATAAGCTCACCGGCAATTTTGGCCGGAAGGTCTTCCAGGTCATTAACTATAGTGACACCCCCACTCAACCATTAAAAGAGCTGCGTTACAAGCTCACAACTCATGGCACAGAAGCGACTTATGAAGTGTTCACGGTTAATTCCGTCGGCCTTCAGTCACTCCCGTCAGCTCCTCTCAAGCCTTGATTTCCTGCTCCGCTGGTGCTGCGACCAGCGATCGTTGTGTTTGAGACTCCCTCTGCTAAGGCCCGTCATTGCCCTAACTCGTTCCTGTTTGTCAAATTCCGAATTGGGAAATCCGAAATCGGACTGTTCCCACTTGATTGACCACTCCATCTGACATCGATATACTCACCGATTCTTCCGCGTCACGCCGCCCAAAAAGCGTCGTGCCGGATCGTTTCGTTTTTCACCGATTCCCGTTCCAACGACAAATTAGACGGTTCTGACGGTTATGCCAACAATTAATCAACTGGTCCGCAAGCCACGTAAGAAGCAAAGCACGAAGAGCAAGACCCCTCTGCTCGAAGGCTGTCCACAGAAGCGTGGTGTCTGCCTCCAGGTGAAGACAATGACCCCGAAGAAGCCAAACTCGGCTCTCCGTAAAGTCGCCCGGGTGCGACTGTCGAACGGCAAAGAGTTGACGGCCTATATCCCAGGGGAAGGCCACAACCTTCAGGAGC
>SXPC01000108.1 GCA_005778225.1 Planctomyces sp.
ATCAGCGTCACGATGACGCCGGAGGCATCCCGGCAAGTAATCTTGAAGGCCTGGCCATCGTTGTAAAGCTCGCCCGCATCCTGCCAGCACATGCGGTCACGACGCTGACGCTCATTGGCATCGTCCCAGTGAGGCAGACCGAGGCTCTTCTTGGTTGCTTCCAGTAATTGTGGAGCAAGGATGACGCAACCCGTATGTCCGGACCAGTGTTCGACATCGAGCGCCGCATCGCGGTCCGGCAGCAGAGGATTGCCAGCATTGCCGAAGATCGATTCGACGAAGTCGAGGTTACTCACCCACGATCCCGGTGCAAAGAATCGGATCTCCATCGACTTGTGAGGAGAAACACCCGGGACTTCCGGCGAAACGAGCGGACGAAGGTAAAGAGAGACAAACGTCTCCGCTTTATTCGTCTGCTTTGACGTGAACGGCAGCTGCTGGAGTTCGCCGGACGGTTTCATCGCCAGTTGGAACAGCTTGTAAAAGACCGCTTTCGGGACAGCTCGTTTGTCACCTGCGATCGGCAGCCCCCCTTCGGTGACGTGAAACGTACCCGATGTAGTCCGTCGGTCACTGAGCGGGTTATGCAACACGCCATTCTTCAGTCGGTACGAACTGACGTAGCGATTCTCATAGAGAGCTTCATTGACAGGCAGTGAGAGGACCCGAGCAACGCCGTGGCGGTCCAGGATCAATGACTGATTTGGCAGTCGTAACGCCTCACCGGCAACATCGGAGAAGTAATTCTTGAGGAACGTCTCAATTCGCTGATCGACAGGACAACGCTGATGACTGAGAATCCGGCTCTGCTCCCGATTGACTGCAAGCAGGCTCTCCGCCATCTCACTGACTTCGCCGAATTCCGGCAGGGAAACGGTCGGCAGCCCCAGCGCCATGAGCAGGAGATTCGCATGAACCTTCTGTTGAGACTCGGAGAAACTTCCTTCGAAGCCTTCGGTACTTTGTTCGCCCAATGCTTTCAGACGGTCCAACCCGTAAACCGACACCACTTCATTACGTGAACCTGGGGTGGACGAAACAGCTGGCCGATTCATGAGCAATCCATCAGTTCAAAGGTGTCGACATTTCAGAGCGCGCAACCAATGCATTGAATCACAAGCCACCCACTGTGGCAACCATCATCAATAGACTCTTAACCAACGAAACGAAATAAGCAGTCAGCGTAGAAGCGTCGTATTTCGACTATTCGTAGCAAGGTACCTGTCTTCACCTGTCCGGAGGTTGTCTTGCCAGCCTTACCCATGTCAGCGCATAAAAAAACCTCGGAGAGGCATGTCTGAAGATTCTCTGGAGAGCAAAATGTGCAGTTGTCTGTCTGCGCTCAGGGGGACCGAGGTGCTCTCATCTGTCAGTCATGCCAACTCCGAGGGGCTGGGTACCGGATTATTACCGCGAATGGCGCGCCAAGAATACGAAGCGTAACCAAAAGTATGTCGAGTTGTACTGGATAATATTGCGTAAAGCATTTTACAGTAGATTATTAGGAGAAATTCGTGCGGAAATGTTAGCGAGCCAAATTGTATTGAGAAATATTGAAAGCATTACAATAAACCCTTTTCGGCGCTGCTTCGGCGCTGTAAAATCGACGAACAAGCGTCGTCGGCGCTGACGAAATGGGCGCTCAATTATGAAACACAACTCAACATTCGTTCTCCATCTCCTAGCGGGAGTAGGCATTTGCGTCTATACCGTCGCGGTGCTGGTCTACGTTGCGTCGAGTCCTGACATCCGTTTACGCGCTCTTTTGACCAGCCAACAGATGCCCGAAGGCACACCGGCTGATATGGAGGGAATCGAGATCCGTAAAGTGCTGGTCAAATCAGCACTGGAGAGCGACGTCGATCTCGAATATTTCGGCGAAATGCCACGTGTGGGCGACTACCTCATCAGCATCGCTGACCTGCCGACTCGCTCGTTTACTGAGTATTCCAAAGCACTCTCCAGGTTACGCGGCATGGAAACCGGGGACCGATCGTTAGGTCCCAAAGAAGATCCACTCTCAGTGGATAACCTCGGTTCATCGCGCCCCCTGGCGAAAATTGAATCTGCAGTACAGGGGATGCCCGCTCGAAAAATTGTCCGTGTCAAGTTCTGGCGAGAAGGCTGGAAGACACCTCGTTCCTCCTGGCTCGTGCTTCACCCGATGCCAATCGTCGAGATTATGGTGACGCTGGCCTGGTTTGCTCTTCAGCTGGCGATTTTTGCTGTCTCGCTGCTGGCGTTGTGGAATCGCCCTAAAGATAAGTCGACACGACTCTTCTATCTGACCTGCCTGACCACGATGGGAGCATTCGTCGGCGGATTCCACTGGTGGGTCATCGCGGGCAATCCCTGGCTGACGATTCCCTTTGTCGTCTGTGCGACTCTGTTGCCTGTCATCTCCTTGAAATTCTTCTGCCACTATCCCGACACGAAGCCCATCGTCACGCGGATGGGCGTTACGCTGAATATCGTCCTCTATGGACTTGCAGCTGTGTACTGCCTGGCGATGGTGGTCTGTATCGGAGTGGCGGAGTGGAGTTACGACGACAACGTCCCGAGCGTCGCGAACCAGTGGGTCGGGTTCCTGCGAATTCTGATCTACAGCTATCTGGCACTCGCGGCTGTCCTCTATTTGGCCAGTCTGGCATGCCTTTTTGATTCGTACCGACATGCCCGCAATGTCATCGAGAAAAAGCAGATCAGCTGGATTCTCTGGGCAGCGGTCGCGTCGACGATTCTTGTCATCTACTCAGTCTTCATCGGAATCCAGGATCCCGTCGAGTTTGCACTGGGGCAATCGCGCATCCCTATGTTCCTGGTCAGCCTGTCGTTTTCGATGGCCTACGCGATCGGCATCGCCCGTTACCGCCTGATGCTCGTTGATCAGCTCATCAACCGTGGAGTGATGTACTACTCTGTTGGTTACGGTGTGACGATTGCCTTCTCCTTACTGATCGCTGTCGGGTTCCTCGTCGCAGGCAATCAAGGAGTCGTTCCGCCGCACAAATCGATTCCGATCATCGGCTTGTTGATGCTTTCGATCGCGATGATGCTGATCCTTCGAGACCTCGTCCTCAAAGCTATTGATCAGCGTTTCTTCAGCGAAAAGTATCAACTGGGCAAAGCGATCAACCAGATGAACGTTCCGGTCGGGCGACTCGTTGATCGCGAACTCGTCGCAGGTCGCATGCTGGCGAACTGTCGCGACGTCCTGGGAGTCACCTCGGCTCGACTGTATCTGGCGGATGCGAAAAACCAGATGTTCAAACTGGTCGCATCACAGGGCCCCGTCAATCAGCCAGCGTCGTTCACGCTGGATTCGCACCTCTTGCAGTCACTCAAGCAGAGTTCGTCCCTGCAGTGGACGACGCCGCTCAATCGACAAACGCAGACCCCCGTCCAGGCGTTTCTGAAAGAAGTGAATGCCCAACTGGTCCATGCCCTCGATATGGGTGACGAGATCTCCGCGATCGTTGTCCTTGGCGGGAAAAGAACCGGGACTTCGTTCACCGCAGAAGACGTGACTTATCTGCGAACGATGTCGCAGATGACTGGCGTCGCGCTGACTTGCGCGAAGATCCAGAGCAACGTCGTCATCATGAACGAACAGCTGGAGCGGAAGGATCGCAAGATTGAGAATCAGAAGCAGCAGATCGCCGCTTTGAATCAGGAACTCGCCCGTTTGACCGTCACCAAGCCAGCGGTCGTCATCGAGCAGGGACCAGATTTCAAACGCAGCGAGATCGTCGGCTCCAGCCCCGCGCTCGTGCGTGTGCTCGAAGATTCTCGCAAGATCGCCCTCAGCGAGTCGACTGTCTTGATCCGCGGCGAAAGCGGAACCGGTAAGGAGCTTCTCGCAAAAACGATCCACGAGAACAGCCCGCGCCGCACCGGACCTCTCGTCAGCGTGCATTGTGCAGCCCTGTCACCAACATTGCTGGAGAGCGAACTCTTCGGACATGCCAAAGGTGCCTACACGGGTGCGGTCAAAGATCGCGTGGGACGTTTCGAAGCCGCCCAGGGGGGAACGCTGTTCCTCGACGAAATCGGCGACATCACGATGGAAACCCAAATCAAACTGCTGCGAGTTCTGCAGGAACGTCGCTTCGAGCCGGTCGGAAGTACCAAGTCGATCGAAGTCGATGTCCGTCTCGTCACTGCGACTCACCAGAATCTCGAAGCCTTGATCAAGGCAGGCAAGTTCCGGGAAGACCTTTTCTATCGCCTCAACGTCATTTCGGTCACCATGCCGCCTTTGCGGGATCGCCCCGAGGACCTGCCGGAGCTCGTGATGCACTTCCTGCAGAGCATAGCAGCACGCCGCAATACCCCCGTCCTCAACATGGACGACGATGCGTTTCTGCGTCTGTGTCGACACGCCTGGCCGGGCAATATCCGCGTACTGGAAAACGCGATCGAGCGCGCGGTCGTGCTCTCGGATGGACAGTCGATTCGCTCCGAGCAGTTCGACTTCCTCGGCGAGCCCGACTTTGATGAACCACAGACCTGGAGCCGCCCCTCAACGCCTGCCCTTACCGCCGCGACCGCCGCACCACGTCGTCTCATCTTCAACGAAGACGACGCGACAGGAGATCGCCGCTATACGTCCTATTCCACATCCACCTCGGCCAGCGAGACAGCTCAACTCCTCGCCGCCCTCGATGCCGCCGGTGGTAACAAAGCGCAAGCAGCCCGCCTGCTCGATATGCCGCGAAGCACCTTCTACAGCAAGTTGAAAAAGCACGGGCTGGATTGACTTCTCCCGCGTGCCACTGGCTCCGCCAGTGTCTTCCATGTATGACGTACGAGAGGTGAGAGCCCCATCGTTCTCACGCCGCTGCGGGCTTGGAAATGAGCTTCGTCGTCATGCTGGTCAGAAAGCCCAGAACGATAGCGGTTCCGATGGCCACATAACTTTGCTTGAGGGTCAGGGATTCAAAAGGGATGTCTGCTTTGTCGAGCAGGCTCCAGGTAAGCAGGAACAGCGTGACGGCGCACAGCAGCGTGATGCCCGTCGGAAAACGCGATTGAATCTTCTGCACAATCAGCGCGAGAATCGCTGCGAAGGTCATCAACAGGCCCACCTGCCATCCAAGATAGCAACCGATAAGAAACAGCATCTGCGCCATCAGAAGTCGCTGCGACAGGCTCGCGAAGTGACACGCCGCAGGAATAATCAAGGCCACGCACAGCGACATCGACGCATTCAGACACCAGTGCAGGGCGGCGGTCTGATAGGTCGTTGTCTGCTCGAGGCCCGATAAACCTGGGACCAGTGACAATGGCATCGACTCGGGCATGAGTAACGTATAAACGAAGGACAAGACCAGCGTGAAGATGGTCAAGCGAGCGGGAACGGTTTCGCGATCCCAGTCGATGAGAGCCATCCCGAAAAGAAAGTAGAGCAGAGTGATATGACGAATGTAAATCGTCAGCAGTTCACAACCAGGAAGTTCTGACAGCCAGTCGCCGTTGTGCTTGGGGAACCAGTTCGGAAGATTCGCTCCGTGGCTGACAACTTCTAAAAGAAAGAACGTCGCAAAAGTGACCGCGGCGATCGATTCGACAATCGGATAACGCGGCGATATCGGCAACGCGCAGGCTCGACATTTCCCACGCAGCTTGATCCAGCCGAGGATCGGGATATTGTCCTGAAACAGGATCGGCGTATTGCACTTCGGACAATACGACCCACCCAGCGCGAGAGGCTTATTGCGCGGCATCCGCCACACAACCACATTCAGAAAGCTGCCAAAGGATCCCCCGAGGGCAAAGAACCACGCAGTAAAAAATCCGCCCGTAAGCCAGGCCATCAGCTGTTCAGACATGCGGAGATAGTCGAGAAAAAATGAATGCGGAAGGATGACAAGGAATAGGAAGTCATGATGTCAGATGTTAAGAGTGGGGGCAAGGAAGATGCTTGACGACTTATGACATCGGACAGGAATGTCGCGGCTTAGTCGTACACCTTGTTTGTTGGTGGCAGTTGCGTTATTAGACAGGGGGTTCACACCCCCGCTCGCCTAAGAAAGCCACGCGTGGACTTGCACCTGGCTGCCGGCCGGGTAGTGAGCAGTCCCTGCAGGAAACGCGATCGTGCAGTTGGCAGCAATAGTCGCGGACAGGTCAGACGAGCCTTTCCATGTGACCGTCTGAACCTCCGGGCCGGTCGCGGTCCATTCAAAACTCGCAGGATGATAGGTCGGGCGATCCCCATGATGAGAAGCGTCGGACTTGAGCGTCGCGGTCATCATCGAAAGTGGAAACCCCGGAAGACCCATCAGCTTCTCGATTGTCGGACGCACAAACAGCTCAAAACAGACCAGTGAGCTGACAGGATTCCCCGGCAGACCAAAGACATAACAGGTGTTGCCGTTATTGGGACCATTATAGACACCGAACCAGAGCGGCTTGCCTGGCTTGAGCTGGATCTTATGAAAAACCTCCGTCACACCAAGGGCCTTCAGCGTCGGCGGCACAAGGTCGAAGTCCCCAGCAGAAACGCCGCCGGTGAGTAGGAAGATGTCGAACCCAAGACCGGTTATTAGATAGTCCGCCAGTGTGTCTGGATCGTCGGGAGCGATGCCGAGAGGAATTGGTTCACCACCAGCTTGCATGATCTGAGCCGCCAGCATCGGCTCGTTCGAATTACGAATCAGGCCAGCGCCGAAAGGAAATTCCACACCCGGGACAAGAGGAAAGTCGTACGGCACAAGTTCATTACCCGTCGCACGAATCGCCACTATCGGCCGTCGCCTCACGGTAATGTTCGCGATACCGAACTCCGCCAGCGCACCGATGTGCTGCGCGCGAAGCTTCGTCCCTGCACTCAGCAGAGGCTGACCGGCTTGCTTATTTGACCCTTGTAGAATGACGTTGAGGTTCGGACGAACTTCCAGATCGGTAAACGTCACCACATTCGTCGATGGATCATGATTCGACTGCTCAATCGGAATGACCATGTCCACTCCCGCAGGGATCGCAGCCCCGGTCATGATACGAACCGCCTCATCCGCCTCCGATATCGACATACCAATCGTCCCCGCCGCGATCAACTGCGTCACGCGAAAACTCCGATGCCCGCTCATATACGACGCGGAAGACAACCCAAACCCATCCATCATGGACTTCGCAAACGGTGGGGAATCATGTGGCGTCGTAACGTCTGCGGCAAGGGTAAAGCCGAGGGCGCTGGGGAGAGAGACATCATGCGCCTCGAATGGATCGACATGGGCATTGATGGCATCGTGAGCTTGTTGGATAGTGAGCATGGAACTGTCTCTCGTGAGAATCCTTGTTTCGACTTGAGAGACGATGTTATCAACTGGTGCATGGACCCTAAAGGAGGATGGGGATTGAACCACACCTGGCAACTCGGACACAAAGCAGCTTTGCATCGACAAGCGACTTCGATTCATTTGCCCTGTTAGTGATTCCACGGTAATCTGTGTACCTGAACAGAATGCTACTTCAGATTGCCTCGGCAACGCCTCACAGAGACACCAAACGCCACCCATCTACTCCCTAATTTCGCGGTGTAAGGACCTCCCTTGAGCGAACTCATTCCAACGCCAGACAATCAACCTCCTTCGGGACAGGTTCTCATCTATGAGGATGGCTCGACGAACCTGCGCGTCCTTCTTGAGGGCAATACGGTTTGGTTGACGCAGAAGCTGTTAGCCGAGCTTTACCAAGTGTCTGTCAAAACCGTAAATGAGCATCTCATCAACATTTACGATGAGGAAGAAATTGCCCCTATTCCAACTATCCGGAAATTCCGGATAGTTCAATCTGAGGGCTCGCGCCAAGTCTCTCGCCTGATCGACCATTACAATCTCGAAGCGATCCTCGCAGTTGGTTACCGGGTTCGTTCTCCTGTTGGAACTCGCTTTCGCCAATGGGCGACCTCTCGACTGTCGGAACTTCTCGTCAAAGGGTTCACGATGGACGATGAACGCCTCAAAGCGGGGCGTAGTATCGGCGAGGATTACTTCGAAGAACTCCTCGCGCGCATCCGCGATATCCGCAGCAGTGAGCGACGCTTCTATCAGAAGATCACTGACATTTATGCGACGAGCATTGACTACAAGAACGATGCGCAGTTGACCCAGGAGTTCTTTGCGACCGTTCAGAACAAACTCGAATGGGCCATCACCGGGATGACGGCTGCCGAGATCATCAAGCAGCGAGCCAATGCGGCTCTTCCTCACATGGGGCTGGCCACTTGGAAAAACGCACCTGATGGCGCCGTTCGTAAAGCGGATGTCACCATCGCTAAAAACTATCTTACTGAGGATGAACTCAATCAGCTCAATCGAATCGTCACGATGTATCTGGACTTCGCAGAAGATCAGGCTCAACGAAAAAAGACGATGACAATGGCCCAATGGATCAGCAAACTCGACGCCTTCCTGGAATTCAACGACCGGGCTGTCCTCAATCACGCAGGCAAGATCCAGAAGAAAGTGGCAGACCGCCTCGCGGAATCTGAGTTCGAAAAATACCAGATCGAACAACGACACATCGCTGCGACAACGCCGACGAGTGACTTCGATCATTTCGTTGAGCAGACAAAACGCATGGAGAAAACATTGCCTCCAGAAAAAGCGAAGAAGTCACCCCGGAGGAAGGGAAATCAGTGAACGCGAAGAATCCATAAAACGAGAAGCTGGTCATGACTTTCCTGTTGGTACCACTTTTCTCCAGCCAGTACTTTCGGAAAGGCACCAATAATGATGCACGACTGTTGAGCGTTCTCGGAGTTTCGCTTTGATCCAGGGATAACCGCAGTGATCGATTTTGAAGACGCGGGACGAATAGCGTCGCTTGATCATTCGTTTCATGAAGACGAGTGAATCTCGATGCAATGAGCGTTGAGGATCTGACCACTCGTCCGGCAGCGAGATAAAACGAATGCGGTCACCGATTTTGAGTTGAGTAGGATCAGGCATGTCTACGAATTTATGGTGAAAAATGGACCGTCGTTTCAAAGAGACGACATGCCAATTCGCGAATGAGTTCATGTTGTTCCACGTTTTCAATCTCCTTTGGCAATCGTTCCACGCCATTCGCAATTCCCCAAAGGGCACCGCTCATGGCGGCGATCGTATCGACGTCACTTTTGAGCTGGCGAATGAAGTCGAACATGTTGAGGAATGATTGCCCGCGGAATCGTAGAGCAACATAAATCGCAGTCACGACGGATTGATGGGCAGCGATGCCGTTGCCGAGGTGTTGACGGACTTCCTTTGGTTTCGTGGAATTACTGGAGGATCGCCACGCTTTGGCGGTCTTCAAGCGAGAGATAAACTCGTCGGATTGGGCGAGCGGTAAGAGTGTTTCGTAGATGGAGTTCGTTTCAGTATCACTGGCCAGTAGACTCGCAGTGTGAGCGACGAGGACGGCTCCTTCGACGCCGAGGGGGTGAGCGTGCGTGATGATTGCTGTCGATGTCGCAGCCCGCGTGATTTCTTCTGGCCGGTTATGAAAGATGAGGCCGAGGATCGCAACACGCATCGCGGCGCCGTTACCAAAGGACCCTTCTTGATAGATCAACTTACTGGCAGTCTGCCACGGAACTCCGCGTTTGATCTGCTTGAGCGTTCTAGCGGCCGCTGGACCGTACCCGCGAGTCCAACGATAGCTGTTCGCGAAGCGTCGGGCGATGTCGTCGGAATCAACCGCCCGCTTACTGAGAATCGATTGAACGAGGTCGAGCGTCATCTGGGTATCGTCGGTGAATCGCATCCTGCCATCACGAGTCTTGCCAATCAGCATCCATACAAACCGCTCAAGCAGCCCACCTTCAAACGGAGCCCCCAGCGCATCGCCGAGGGCGGTACCGAGCAGGCAGCCTTGGTATTGAGTAAGCGTGGGCATAAAAATTACCGCCACATCAGATCAGGCGGTGGTAGGCACCAAAGTGAGTTAAATAATGACCATGCCGATAAACAAACTCACTCAATCCAGCAAAAACTACTTCGCCACTTCCGCAATCGGGAATGTCCAGCTGCCATCAAGAATTTCTTTGCGTGGGCGATACATGCGAGCCAGATAGTTCCAGCCGGGCATGATCGGAAGGTAATTTGAAGCCTTCTCGTCGCCGCCGAAGTGGATCGTGACGGAGTTGTCGGCGTTGCGTTTGGCTGTCACATTATTGATCGTATAGGCGTTCAGCGAGTTCTTGACGAAGAAGCCTTCCGCATTGTAGACACTGATCGACCAGAAGCCGTCGACAGGGACATCTTTGACGGTCAACGTGTAGGCAGTCTTGCCATCGTTCTTTGCAGGCGCGACGCCAGAATAAAGAGCCGCATATCCCGGGTTCCCGCCCCATCCTGCTGCAGTGCCGAGGAGGTGCTGAACTTCGTCGACTTGATCTTTTCGACCGAACATACGGTTCGAATCGATGCCTCCGTTAGCCGCGACCAGTTGCAGCAACGCCGTGCGGATGGCTGCCTGTGAGGTCAAATCCCACTTGGGGGTTTCGAAGCTGCCGGTCTTGGCTTGCTTGGCAGTGAGGCCATCCTGCAATGCGTGGACCTTCTTGACATCGGCTGCGTCGTTGGGATTCACAAAGGTTCTGACGGCGAAGCAGACGTAGCGCGTGCCGATGTCTTCCTTGGTAAAGGTATGTGGGCCGGGTTTGTAAATGACGTCGAGTGCATAATGGTCTTCATTGATGACCTGGATCGCCATATAACGATCGCCCGCGTCTGGCAGCGTCACCGTCACCGGGGCAGCATCGAGATCGAAAACGCCGAAGGAATAAAGCGTATCGCGATTGAGACGAATGACGGTCTGATGGTCGATGTCGGCCAGCTCTCGCTCATGACTGAACTTGCCGAACCCGCCATCCTTCTCGAACTTCGCAAAGTAATAATCCGATTCCGCCTGCTTGAAATTGTCGACCGTCACGCGGATCGCCTGTTCCTGAGCAGTGGCTGAGAGAGCCGACACGAACACGATGACCAGAGCCGAGATGAGCGATCTCATGGATGACTTTCACGCGAAAAGTACTCGAAGGATATGTCGAACCCAGTGTACTAAGTGACTCGCGAGAAAGGGAGGTAAAATCGAATAAGAGGCCTGAAGTTGACAACCACCAAAAGACGTGCTCAGCTGAGCCCTTCCAGGCGACCTGTGCTGTCACCGAAGTGGGCGAGGGTGACGCCCATGCGGTCCATCATGGACAGATAGAGATTGCACAGCGGCGTCTGTTTCGGGGCAATGATCCGTCGACCTGATTTGATTGTCCCCGCACCCCGTCCCGCCAGCAGCAGGGGGAGGTTTTCGTGTTCGTGGCTGTTCCCTTCGCGGATCGTCGAGCCGTACAGGAGCATGCTGTTGTCGAGCAGCGTCGTGCCGGGAGTTTCCTGCAAGGCTTTCATCCGTTCGACGACGTAGGCAAATTCGCCGATGTGCCACCCGACGATCTTCTGATAGGCAGCGAGCTTGTCTTCTTTCTGCTCGTGGTGAGAGATCGAGTGGAAGCCGCTTTCGACCCCTTCCAGAAAACTGAAGTGACGGTTCGACTGGGCGTTGCCAAGCATGAAGGTCGCGACGCGCGTCGTATCCGTCCAGAACGCCAGCACGAGGATATCGAGCATCAGACGCATGTGTTCCTGGTGGCTCTTGGGAATCCCCGGAGCCGGGCGGTTGAGATCGAAACGCTGATCGTTGACCCAGCGAGGCTGTGGCTTCGATGTCGACTCGATGCGGCGTTCGATATCGCGGACCGATTCCATGTACTCATCGATCTTGGTTCGGTCGTTCAGCGAGACCTTGCGTTTGACCGAGCTGGCATGTTCGTTGACGAGGTCAAGCACGCTGACGCGGTCGTTCATGACGCTATTGACGATCGCTTCGCGCCGAGGATCCAGACCGGAGATCAATGGCTTTGAAGGACTGTTGCGGAACAGGCGGTCGAACGCGAGTTGAGGGATGATCTCTTTGGGAACTGGCGTATTGGGGTCGCGCCAGGCGATATGACACCCATAGACCCGCGCAAACCCGCCGCCGACATTGTCGACGCCGCTGTACGGTTCATCGACGCCCAGTTCCAGAGAGGGCAGCGACGTTTTGTGTCCAATCTCGCGAGCCAGAACCTGATCACAGCTCGTCCCGCCGGTATCGATGTCCTGACCCGAGGTGCGAACGACGTACCCCCCAGATAGAAACGCCGGCACCTTCGGCCAGTGCCCGTTTCGACCGGCGGTCTTCTCGTTCCACAGGTTTTCAACGATCAGGAACTCGTTTTTGTGCGGCTCCAAAGGCTTCAGCAGCGGCGTGATGTCATACTCTTCGCTGGTTCCTTTGGGAGTGAAATTCTCCGGCCAGACGCCGTTGGGGACGAAGAAGAACGCCGTCCGCAGCGGAGGATTCGTCAGACGGGCCGGCCCGATCGCGGGTGCCATTGCTTCCAGCCAGGGGAGCGCCAAAGCAGCCCCGACACCTTTAAGCATCGTGCGTCGTGAGATCGGTTTGAACATGGTTATTCTCCGTTGACGATTTGACGACATCGAAACTGATCCGACAGCACGACCATCTTCAGCAGATGGCGGGCTGAGAAATTCTTTTCTGCCAGTTCGATCGACATGCGTTCGATCGTTCCCTGATCGCTGTCGACCAGGCTTCGACCGATGGCGTATCCGAGCATTTTGGCAGCGATTGTGCGGGCGAATTCGTCGTTGTGTTCGACGAGGATCGTCTTCATCTCAGCCAACCCTTTGAAGGCTCGACCATCCGCCATGACGCCACTGGCATCGACGGGCTGGCCTTCCTCTTCCTCGCGGTATCGTCCCAGAACATCGAAATGTTCCAGTCCAAATCCGATCGGGTCAATCAAATTGTGACAGGCCGCGCAACTCGCCTGAGCGCGATGGGCTTCAAGACGTTGGCGCTGCGTTAGTTTTTCATTCTTCTTGGGTTTCTTGAGCGCCGGGACATCAGGCGGCGGTGGCGGAACTCGGGTCCCTAAAACTGTCTCCAGAACCCAGGCCCCTCGCAGGACAGGACTCGTTCGATCTGGATGCGAGGTTAAAAGATGCACGCCGGACATCCCCAACAGCCCGCCACGCTTGCCATCGTCAAAACGATGTTTGTGAAACTCTTTGCCTTTGACGCCCTCAATGCCGTAATGCTTTGCGAGTCGCTCGTTAATGAAGCTGTAATCCGCGGAGACGAGATCCAGAAGATTGCCATCGTTCTCCAACAGGTAACGAAACAGCTCAATCGGCTCCTGGCGCATCCCGTGATAGAGTTCTGCATCGAACTGTTTTGAGAACTTATCTGTGCTGGGCACGACCCGCTCGCCAACTTCATGTGTGCCGAGCCATTGACTGACGAAGTGCCGATAGAAGGCTTCCGACTTGGGATCGGCAAGCATGCGATCGACTTGCTTGAGAACTTCGTCATCGGTCTTCAAAAGTCCATTGTCAGCTGCTGAGAATAACTCGTCATCCGGCATGCTGGCCCAGAGGAAATAGGACAGACGGGTCGCGAGCTCGTGCGGCGACATCGGCTCGATGGCTTCGCTTTTCGCTAGTGACTCCACACGAAACAGAAAGTTCGGCGAAACGAGCACCCCCTCCAGCGCCAGCTTTAGTGAAGACTCAAAAACCTCTCCCCGACTGCTGGCTCGATCATAGAGGGCCATGTACCCAGCGACTTCCTCATCGGTCGCAGGACGACGAAACGCTCGACGGACAAACCGCGTCATGATCGCCCGAGCGGCTTCTCGAGTACCGGGTTGCGCATCGCCACGAGTCAACATCAATCGTTCATGAAATGCCAAACGCTCCTTGGAATGCTCTTTGCGTTTCTGCTCGATTTTGACCGACGCCAGTGTCGCATCCACTGCGGACTCGATGGAAACGACATGCCAGCCACGGGCCAGCTTGAGTTCCGACGTCAGTGTGATTTTCTCACCCTGCGAAACATCGTCTGCCTTGAACCGCTTCGCCGACAAGTCATCAACGAAGATCGTCACTTCGCCTCTTGTAGTGTCAGCGATCTGCATCGCCAGCTCGACAGTGTAGTCACTTTCCTCGTAGACGTTCACAAGGACGCTGCCACGCTTGTCTTTGCGGAGAGAAATGCCAGTCTCGTTGAGTTGTTCTTCGGGAAAGAAATCGACTCGTCCCAGCGATAGTTTTAGCTCGGGCATTACGATGGTCGCGGAGACCGCTTTGTCGGCGGCGTCCAGGTAACGCTCCAGCAGGATCGGCGGCAAGTACAGCGTCTCGCCGTTATTGTCAAAACCTTCGCCTCCCGAGCCATCGCGCGGGAAGACTTTCGAAAAACCGAGGTTCGGACCGAGCAGATCGCGGATCGTGTTGTCGTACTCATGTCGATTCAACCGACGCACGACGACGCTGCCTGCATAACGCGGTGCATCCAGGGCCGTCTTCCGTAGATACTCATCGACCCAGCGAACAATTTCCAGACGTTCTTGCTCACTCGGCTGCTTTTCATCCGCCGGCGGCATCGTCCGATTTTCCAGCTGCATGATGGCATTGCGCCACATACTTCGCTGATGCGAGATCTCGTCTGCCTTGGTTGCCTTCAGGAAGGGAAC
Organism: Planctomyces sp.; assembly: GCA_005778225.1. Classification (GTDB taxonomy): domain Bacteria; phylum Planctomycetota; class Planctomycetia; order Planctomycetales; family Planctomycetaceae; genus SXPC01. Next base: position 14,582 of record SXPC01000108.1, read on the forward strand.
ATGATTCGAAGCATCCTCAGGATCATGACAGTCCGCACACAACGTCACCAAAGCAGGCCTGATCTTCGTCTCATACTCAGATAAGTCATTCGCTCGAAGCACCGACGGCAGCAAGACCAACAACGCCATCAGCGCAGCAGGCAATCTCTTCAAAGTGATCAGTGACAACATCATCAGGCAGGGCTTCACTCAGCTGGCAGTTCAGGCGGGAGGCAGCAGGCAGGAGTGTCCACTGTACCCTGAGAAAACGCATCAATCAAGGAGTTTCGATGCGACGAAAGCCATTCCGTCAGTCTGATAAGTCGAATTGCAAACTCTGCCTCACCCGGACTTTCTGCAATTCCGATACATTCCCTAACTCCTTGTGTGGAAACCGGATCGCCATGCGCCGCGTCGTCGCCTTCACTTTGATGCTTGTAGCCAGTGCTTCGCTGGGAGGGTGTCGCTGTGTCCCGACGTATCAGGAACCCCAAGGTTATAGTAGCACTTACCATAAAGCATTACGCAGATTTGAGATGCATCATCAGGCCGAGATGATGGCGACTCCCATGACGAGTTACCCGTCTGCTCCCTTGGGGCCACCCTGCCCGCCCCTGCCCCCGCTGCCGATGAGCGTCCCGGCTCCTGCACCCGCGCCAGCTCCGTAAGTTCTGATCTGTGCGAAATTTGCGGATGATCGTTGCTATCACCGGATCTGCTTTTGACACGATTGGCTGAAGGCGATACCCTGCCGCCCGCGCTTGTCATCCCTCCTGCCCCTCGTTCCCGCCTCAAAACGCCTCAAGGCTCTTCCCCATGTCGACGACTGTGACCACTTCTCGAAACGTCTGGATCTGCGACCAGCATGCTGATACCTCAAACGTCCTCAGAGCGCTCTACGAGCCACGAGGCGCCCAGGTCCGCCAGATTCAGACTGTCCGACAAATCGATCAGCCTGCGTTCGAAGACCAGCCTGACCTGATCATCCTGAATGTCTCCTCACAGCATCCCATCGCTTCGGCTGTCGAGATGAAGTACCAGTCGGTTCCCCGGATCGTCATCGGTCGCGCACCTGCAGCACCGAATCCGGTCATCGACAAATCAGCCTTCGACGATTCCGCCCTCGACTCACTGTTTCAATATAAAGACCTGATCGGCCGCGTCGATTCAATTCTGAGTGAACTCGAAGACTAAAAAGCTTCCGACATCAGAAAAAACTCAACCACAGATGAACACAGATCGACACAGATAAGAAAATAAAAAAGATCGCAATCATTCTTTTTCTCATCTGCGCTTACCAGTGTTGATCTGCGGTTCAAATCTCCTCCCTCGATCCGTGTCTCTCCGTGTCCATCCGTGGTTCACTTTTCAGGATCGACACTGAAGAGAAAACAGATTGCACGGCGCGCCCTTTCTTTTCCCGCGGGTTTTAGCGTTCCGAGTTGGATATGATTTGTCGAAAGTAAACGTCGCAAGTATGCTGAGATCTGCGACAAGCGTCGATCGCGCCGGCTGGAGTTGATCGTTAACGGCTGACCAAACAATCAGCTTCCCCTGTTCCAGCGGTTGCACATGACGCGTCGCGATCCCCCCTCCGGAGAGCAACGGCTTTCCGTCCCCCCACTGTTTTCGTGCCAATACTGACTTCATGCCAATAGGGTCATCATCCAACAGGGTGATGCCCGCCAGGAGCAACCGACCGTGCCCAAGGCGACGATGCTCGTCATTCATGGCGTCGATCAGGGTCTGAGATTCGTTATCGAATCAGACTCCGTCGGCATCGGTCGTGGCATTCAAAACGCCATCCGCGTTCTCGATACCGAAGTCTCCCGCGCCCATGCGACGATGAAGTTCGAAGCCGGCCACTGGACGATCACCGACAATGCGTCTGCCAATGGAACATTCGTCAATAACAAGCCGGTGAAAACGACCCGCCTGGAAAACGGCGACCAAGTTCAAGTGGGACGCAGCGTCCTGGTTTTCCAGTCGAAAAGTGTCGACGACACCATCTCTCAGGCGTCGGAACGCGTCAAATTCATGTCGCTGGAAACGGGCGATGAATCGCAGATCGTCTCACAGGTCAGTCCACGTCGCGATATCAAGATCCACATCGGCAAAGGTCTCGGCGAACCGCTCCCGACTTCGCCCGATTCCCTGCTCAACCTGCAACTGCTCTACGAAATCTCGGAAGCCTCCGTCCAGTCATCGTTGTCACTGCAACAACTGCTGCAGCGGATTCTCGATAAAATCCTTCAGGTCATCGCAGGAGACCGAGGCTGTATTCTGATCGGCGATCCAGGGTCGGAAGAAGTCAAACCATCGGTCTTCAGCGACCGCGGCGGCGGACACGATGCCTCGCAGATGCCCTTGTCTCGGACGATCATCGACTACGTGATTCGCACCAGGCAAGGGGTCCGCACAACGGACGCCCGTCACGATCAGCGTTTTGAAACCGGTAACTCCATTCTGCAGGCAGGCATCTCGGAAGCGCTGTGTGTCCCGATCATCGGCCGTTCCGGACTGAGCGGCATCATCTATGTCGATATCACCAGCCAGGCCAGTCACATCCGCATCGACGACAGCAACCTCGGCCGGTTCCGTGATGAACAGCTCCGCGTGCTCCTGGCGATCGGGCGACAAGTCGCACTCGCGATCGAGAACCACCGCTTCCAAGGATCTCTCGTCCAGGCAGAACGACTGGCCGCCATCGGCCAGACCATCGCGACGCTGAGTCACCACATCAAGAACATCCTGCAGGGAGTCCGCGGCGGAAGTTACCTCATCGACCGCGGCCTCGCCCAAGAAGATCAGAATCTGATCGTGCAAGGCTGGAAGATCGTCGAGAAAAACCAGGACCGTATCTATCACCTCGTCCTTGACATGCTCACCTTCAGCAAAGAGCGTCAGCCTCAGCTGACCCCCGGCAACTGGAACACAATCATCGGCGACGTGATCGAACTGATGAATACACGGGCTCAGGAGTTCGACGTCCAACTCGAATTCAACCCCGCCAACAACCTGCCCGAATCGGTCTTCGACAGCGAAGGAATTCACCAGGCCGTCTTGAACATCGTCACCAATGCCATCGATGCGGCCCGTGAAGTCGAGAACGGTAAAGTCGTCGTGACAACGTCCTACGACCTGCCACGCAACCGCCTCGTCGCCGAGGTCACAGACAACGGGAACGGCATCCCTGAAGAGATGAAAACCAAGCTCTTCAACATCTTCGAATCGACCAAAGGGACCAGCGGCACCGGTCTCGGACTCGCCGTCAGCAAGAAAATCTTCCGCGAACACGACGGTGAAATCAACGTCTTCAGCCACCCGGGCCGAACGACCTTCAAGCTGGATATCCCCTACATCCACCCCGAGCTTCTCAACAACGCGACGCAGATGTTGAATAAGCAGTAGGGAACGACGCTCATTTCACGACTCGCAGGAAACGCCATGCTCCAGGCCATCCGGTTTGCGATTCTCCTGATTGCGATTCTCGCTCTGACGCCGATCGCCGCCAACGCTGCCCCGCCGAACATTGTTCTGATTCTTGCCGACGATCTCGGCCAAGGAGACCTCGGCTGCTACAACCCCAACTCGAAAATCCCGACACCACATCTTGATCAGCTGGCGCGAGAGGGGATGTGGTTTACGGATGCACATTCGCCGTCATCCGTTTGTACTCCGACACGTTATGCACTGCTCACGGGCACCTATGCGTGGCGGTCTCGCTTGAAGAAGGGTGTCCTCAACGGCTATGACCACCTGCTCATTGAACCTGAGAGGACAACGATTGCCCAAGTCCTACAGAAAGGTGGCTACCGAACGGCTTGTATCGGGAAATGGCATCTGGGGCTTCAGGCGTACGACGAATTCCACCCGAAGGCCCGGACCAATTTTGAGCAAGCATTGACCCCAGGCCCAAACAGCGTGGGCTTTCAGGAATACTTCGGCATTGCCGCGTCACTCGATATGCCCCCTTATGTGTTCATCCGCAATGACAGCCTGACCGCCCCCTTGAACTCAACGATCAACGGCAGCAAGGCGAAGCGTGATGGTGGTGAAGGCTACTGGCGCGAAGGACCGCTGGGGGAAGGGTTCACGCACATCAACGTTCTCCCCGAACTGACTCGCGAATCGCTGGCCTATCTGGATCGACAGTCGAACGACCAGCCGTTCTTTCTATACGTCCCTTTGACCTCCCCTCACACTCCCTGGCTGGCAACTCCCGAATGGGAAGGAAAGTCAAAAGCAGGCCCCTATGGTGATTTCGTCGCGATGACCGACGACGCGATCGGCCAGATCCTCGCGCGTCTGAAACAAATCGGCCTCGAGGAAAACACACTCGTCATCGTCACCAGCGATAACGGCGCGTACTGGAGACCGGTGGATATCAAGCAATATGATCACGACGGCGCCAACGGAAGACGCGGGCAGAAAGCAGATATCCACGAAGGAGGACACCGCATCCCCCTCATCGTGAAATGGCCAGGCGTGATCGCTGCGAATTCAAGCTCCGACCAGACCGTCTGCCTGACAGACCTTTATGCCACGCTAGCAGAGACCGCAGGTCTCAAGGATTCGGCAACGCCCAGAGACAGCGTGAGCCTGCTGACAGTCTTGAACGCAACAGCAGAAGGCCCTGTCCGCGACACAACGATCCATCACTCCATCGACGGCATGTTCGCGATCCGCCACGGCGACTGGAAGCTGATCGCCGGTTTAGGATCAGGAGGATTCACAGCCCCGAAGCGAATCGAGCCCAGACCGGGAGAAGCGACCGGACAGCTCTACAATCTTAAAGAAGACCCCGCAGAGAAGGTCAACCTGTGGACCGAGCACCCGGAAATTGTGCTGGAATTGTTAGGGAAGTTGAATCAGACTCGCGGTGAAGAATGGTGACGCATCTTGTCGGCTTCGCCGGTCCAGCCATAAACGGCTGGACCACCCGTTTCATGAACGCGATGTCGAAGTCACGATACTTTTCATCGCCTCCACAAACCGCACCACATCCCCTTCCGTCGTGGCATGTCCAATACTCGCTCTCAGCATCCCGCCCGACGCGAGCGTCCCGATGAATTCGTGGGCTTTCGGGGCGCAGTGTAACCCGGCTCGGACTTGGATGCCGAAGGAATCGTCGAGGATCGACGCGAGAATCTCTGGTTCAAAGCCATCGACGATCAGGCTGAGGACGCCGACCCGGTCGCTGGCGGGGACGTCGGGGTAGGCGAGAGACAGGCCTTCGATTTCGAGGAGACGGTCGATGGCGAGTTGCGTCAGTTTCGCGGTGTTGGACTGGAGGGCTTCCACACCTTCCTTCAGCAGAAACTCAGCAGCAGCCCCCAAGCCGACGATGCCGGGGACATTGAGGCTGCCGGATTCAAATCTCGCGGGCATTTCCTCGGGGGCGAGGAGTTCTTCGGAGTTCGTGCCAGTGCCGCCGAGGCGGTAAGGGAGGACATGTTGTTCCATCTCTTCCCGGACGTACAGCAGGCCAGTCCCCAGAGGGCCGAGCAGCCCTTTGTGACCCGACATCGCGACGAAATCAACCGCCATCGACGACAGAGACAGCGGCACATGCCCTGCCGTCTGGGCAGCGTCGATGAGGAAGAAGATATCCCGCTCCTGGCAGAGTTCGCCGATCGCTTGGACATCCTGCAGAATGCCGGTGACGTTGGAGGAATGGGTGACACAAGCGAGTCGGGTCTCTTCGGTGATGGCAGCGTCGATCGCAGCGGAGGTGATCCGACCGTTTTCATCTGGCTCAACCAGCGTGAACGAGATCGCGCCAAGTTCGTGTAACTGCGAGAGGGGGCGCAGGACGGAGTTGTGCTCGAAGACCGTCGCGATGACATGATCACCCGGGCGAAGCAGCCCCTGGAAGACAAAGTTCAGACTGTCGGTACAGCTGTAGGTGAACGCGAGTTGCCGCGGGTTTGTGACGCCGAGGAGTCTGGCCAGAGAGTTGCGGGACTGGTCCACGAGTCGGGCCGTCTCTTGAGCGCGTCGATAACCGCCACGACCGTAAGAGCCGCCGATGGTGCGCGAATACGCCTCGCTGGCCTGATAGACCGATTCCGGTTTAGGCCAGCTCGTGGCAGCGTGGTCGAGATAGAGGGGAGTCAACAGTGACACCGGTTTCTAAGAATCAGTTTGAAAACCTGAAAGAGAACATTTCACCACAAAGGCTCAAAGGATTCAAAGTTTCACAAAGAAGAAATCAGAATGATCTAAATCAGATGTGAAATCACAGGATGCTCGGCTCCTGTCATTTCTTCGTGAGTCTTTGTGTTCTTAGTGCCTTTGTGGTGAATCTCCAAATGCAGAACAAAAATCAGCCGCCGATGGAGTGCATCGGGCGGTCGGGGCGGATGAACTTGGCGGCGTTGATTTCGTGACCTTCTTTTTTGTCCCAGATGGACTGACGGATGGCCAGACGAATTTCGTCGTCGCTGGCGTTTCCTCGCAGGAGGGACTTGATGTCCGTTTCTTCGAGGGAAAACAGACAGTTGCGGATTTTGCCGTCAGCGGTCAGACGGAAGCGATTACAACTCCCGCAAAATGGCTGCGAGACCGACGCGATGAACCCAATCCGTCCCACGCCATCCGCGAACTGATACTCGCTGGCAGGGGCATGGGCATCATATTCGCCGACGGGCAGAAGCGGGCCGAATTCACGGGCCAGTTCGTCGATGATCTCAGAGGCGAAGAGAACCTTGTCTCGTTCCCAGGCACGCTCTGCATCGAGAGGCATAAACTCGATAAAACGGATTTCCATTCCGGTTTCACGTGCCAGTCGGCCGAACGGGATGATCTCGGATTCGGTGATGCCTCGCATACTGACGGCGTTGATTTTGATCTTCTCAAAGCCGACTTCGCGTGCCGTCGTCAATCCTTCGATGACTTTTTCAAAGCCTTCACGCCTCGTGATCTGCTTGAACTTCACGGGATCGAGGGCATCCAGGCTGACGTTCAGTCGTCGCAGCCCCGCTCGATAAAGTCGCTCGGCCTGGTCGGCGAGTAGGATGCCGTTGGTCGTCAGGCCAATGTCTTCAATCCCCTCCACGTCTCGCAGCTGCTGGACAAGGACTTCCAGATTCTGTCGGACGAGAGGTTCGCCCCCTGTCAGACGGATCTTCCGGACGCCGAGGGGGATGGTCATCCTGACGAACCGCGTGATCTCTTCAAACGTGAGCAATTGAGGTTTCGGGAGAAACGTGACATTCTCTGCGGGCATGCAGTAAAAGCAGCGAATATTGCAGCGGTCGGTCACGCTGATCCGGAGGTTGTCGTGGACTCGACCGAAGGTATCGACGAGCGGGAGTTCGCGGTTCATGAGCGAGCTCCCTCAGCAGAAGGGTGAACCCATTCGGTCGAGCCATCAGCCCAGTTTTCTTTCTTCCAGATCGGGACCGTCTCCTTGATGCGGTCCATCAGCCAGCTACAGGCCGCGAATGCTTCTTTGCGATGCCCGCTGGCCACACAGATCGCCACAGCCGTCTCAGCGAGTTCGAGTTTGCCGAGGCGGTGAATGATCGCGATGTGATGGACGCCAAAATCAGACATCGCCGTTTCCGCGAGTCGTTCGAGTTCCGCTTGAGCGAGTTCGCGGTGGCCGTCATATTCCAGCCAGAGAGTTTGACGCCCTGTGGTCATCTCACGGACATTCCCCAGGAACAGGACAATGGCTCCAGAATCTTTCGACGTCACCGCGTCGACGAGACGCTGTGAATCGATCACGTCTTTCGTCAGAGTGACTTCGATACTGGGAATTCCGGTGGTCATACCACGATTATAGAGGTCCCCACGCGCAAAAACAGACACAGTCCTGACGAATCAGGCCTGTGTCTGAAAATGAGCCATCAAGCAATCGTATGCGATCTGTAGGGTCCGCTGTGCGGACCATCAATCGACATTCATTACCTGACCAGCTTTGGAATGTTTCTGAGAAGTTCCATCTTCTTATTCGTGACAACACGTATCACGGTCCGCACAGCGGACCCTACGAGATTAGTGCTTGGCGCCTTCGTAAACCGGTGCGTCGCAGGTAATGCCGCATTGGTTGTTATCACAATCATCCTGCTCGTCCCAGAAAACCGAGCCACGGGCATACGACTTGAACTGGCCGTTCCCCTTCTTGGCTGAGAAACCTGAGTACAGGAACGACTGGTTGAGCGTTCCGACAGCGTCGGCGACATCGTTGAGTTCAGCGACGACAGCGTGCTGAATTTCACTTAATCCGACGACCAGTCCGACGACCAGCAGAGTCGCAATAAGGACCAGTTCTGCGGAGACGATGAATCCGCTCTGATCGAGGTAGAGATCTTTGAACATTTGATTTTCCTTGTGCATGCGAAAACATACGTGCGTGCAGAGAGACCGCGCCTGCCATCTATCGGGCAGACAGCGACTAGCAAAGCTCACCACACACTCCGCCGGCTGAAGCGGATGAACTCACAACACTTTGTTAAGGCACACGCGATACCGCCGAGCATGCCAGTCGTGAGGAAAGCAATGGAATACGTTGAGCAGAAATCGGCGCAAGTCCTATATGCCAAGAGCATTGCGACATAATGAGCAGAGTCGCGAAATCTAGAAATTCAGCAAAAAAGAGGCTCGTTCGCCTGTCAAGCAGCCTTTACGTTGCCGGCCGCGCGCCTTGACAGCATCATTGACGCCACATCCGGCATCAATAGTTTTTCAGGACATCCAACTGGGTGACCAGATTCATCACGCTGAGCTGAAAAATCCCCTGCAGGCCAGCCATCAGAATCAGGACGACACCGAGGATCATCACCCCTTCTGAAACCCGGATCAGCCACAACGCCAGCAGTCCCAGAAAGACAATCGCCATGGGAATTCCCCTTGAGTATGAACGCAGCAGTCGACTGGAATTTTCTTAAGGAAAAGGTGGGATGATCACCAACAGTGACCATCCCACCCTGTTCGCAATCAATTCATATTCAACAACAATTAGAGCTTCGGGCCTTCAACGACGGGAGCGTCGCAAGACAGGGCACATTGGTTGTTGTCGCAGTCATCAGTCTGGTCAACGAAGATAGAACCACGGGTGTAAGCAGCAGTGCCTGCACCGAATGATTTGGCTTTGTTGAAGCCGCTGAAGTAGTAGCTTTGGTTCAGTGAACCAACAGCGTCAGCAACGTCGTTGAGTTCAGAAACAACAGCATGCTGAATCTCGCTCAGGCCGACGATCAGGCCGATAACGACGATCGTGGCAATCAGGACGAGTTCTGCAGAGACGATGAATCCGGCTTCGTCGTTTAACAGGGCAGAGAACATTGGGAAAACTTTCTGGAGTCTTAGCTTGTCTTGATGATAAATGGTCCGCAGGGGATAGCGTCCCTGGAAAAGAAGAAAGGCGGTGACCGAGCGTTTTAAGGGCTCCATCACCGCCTGTTGAAATCAACTTCAGCTAGCAGCCGAGGTCAGCTCAAATTAGAGCTTAGGACCTTCAACAACTGGAGCGTCGCAAGACAGAGCACATTGGTTGTTGTCGCAGTCGTCGGTTTGATCAGCGAAGATAGAACCGCGGGTGTAAGACTTGAAGCCAGCACCGAAAGACTTAGCAGCAGAGAAACCAGAGAAGAAGTAGCTTTGGTTCAGAGATCCGATCGCGTCAGCAACGTCGTTGAGTTCAGAAACAACAGCGTGTTGGATTTCGCTCAGGCCGACGATCAGACCGATAACAACGATAGTGGCAACCAGGACGAGTTCTGCAGAGACGATGAAACCGGCTTCGTCGTTGAGAAGAGCTGTGAACATGTGTTTGAACCTTTTTTTGAGAGAGACCGAGAGAACGGTGTGTATGTTTGTGATTCCTGATGGCAGCGACACCGCAACACGAACTGTCAGGAAGAAGAGAGAGAATCCAAAGAGCAAACTGCAGGGATCCCGTTCCTGGTCATCCAGCGTCCTGGTGACCCATTGACTCTGGCAGTCTGGTGAGCTGGAGAACTCGTTCAGTTGCCTGTCGAGAAAGTCCACAATGCACTGGCAATGCCAATTGGTCCAGTTTGATGCCGAAATGCAACGCGAAGCGCGCACGAAAAAAGCCGCATCTCTTTATCGCTAAGAGAGATGCAGCCAGATAGATTCTGCGTGTTGATTTAGTGAATCAGATTTATCCTGAGCAACATTGTGTTTCAATCAATGAACACGCCGGTTGCGCGAACCAGCAAAATTGCTTTACATCCAAGCGGAATTTCATCGCTAATCAAGCCTTTATTTGCTTGAGGGCACTGAGTTGATTCATCGAGGCGAATGTCATCAGTATCAGTCAGGCCAAATCCTTGATCACAAATTCCTCGATTCGATCAGAAGGGGACGCAAATACGTTGATGGTGATTGTTCTGGAAAAATATGCCGAGATAGTTCGAATCAAAAACTACCCCGGCACGGGCGTCGATAACACCAAAGATCAGGGGCAGAGGTAGGTTTGTGCCTAGAACACCAGACTTTCAAGAACGGGAGCGTTGCATGACAGGCTGGCCTGGTTCATGTCACAGTCATCCATCGGATCGAAAAAGGACGAACCGCGAGAAAATGACTTCAATGCACCACTGATCGAACTGGTTGCAGAGAAGCCTGTGTAGTAATAGCTGTGGTTGAGTGATCCCATAGCGTCAGCAACGTCGTTAAGTTCGCTGACCATCGCGTGCTGGATTTCGCTCAAACCAACAATCAGCCCAATGACCATGATAGTGGCCACTAAAACGAGTTCAGCAGACAGGATAAAACCCGCATCATCATTCAGAAGTGAAGTAAACATAGTGAGAGGCCCATTCTAAGAGAGATCGAGAGAGAACGGTGCGTTTTTTGATTTTCCAGGTCGGCAACACCGCAAGGCAATCGCCTGGATAGACTCATACACAGAGACACTTATCGGGAAATCCCAAAGTTCCTCCACCGGCGTCCCGGTTACCTATCCAACTCAACCACTGAAACGAACTGGAGACTCGCAAAGTGGCAGACGAAACTATGTACAAGCATGTTCGGATCCGCTGTGTGCTCAAAAAAACAGTTTCCGTATGAACCGTACAGAGAAAACGCTGTACCTCCCATCTGCTACAGGAGATACAGCTGTTACAATTAATATATTCTGACAGTGGAAACGTGTTTTCAGCACTGTTGTTGTATGACTTGCTTAACGAGACTTGACATCTCGCGCACAATTTACAACTGGCTTTATGTCAACAAAGTTTGGAATCAGAATAAATGGTTCACGTAGGAATGAATTTAGTTTGGATTCAAGATTCGATAATACCCCGTGCGATCCAGTGACTGAAACTGACTTGGTCCGCCATATCCACCCTGATAGTAGCCACCACCGTATCCGCCAAACCCGCCGGACTGCTCGACTCCACCCCAGGCATTCGGAGCAGGACGAGATCCCATCGGGGCGACCGGGTAAGGGAATTCGCTCTGAATTCCGCCCCAGCCGTAGGCGTGACCACAACCATTTTGACAGCCGTAACCAAAAGCTTTGCCACAGCCACATCGGCTATGTTGACCGCAGCAGGTCGCCAGTGGTTGGACGTTCGGTTGAACACAGTCGGTACAGCCCGCTTGTGGAAGCGGTGGGACGACGACATTCGTCTGAGATTCAGGAATCGGCACGATGACATTTGTCGTTTCGGGAACCGGGGCGATTGGAACGTCCGTCTTCTCTTCTTTTTGAATGACTGCCGTTTCTGGAGTACGCGGAACGAGGATATCGGTCGTGACGTGCTCATCTTTCACATACGCATTATTTACAGTAGCGACAGGCGTGTTGACACAGTGGAAATGATCGCCATTGATCTCGCATTGATCAGCGTCGCACTCATCTTTCAGATCGCGGAAACATGATCCCGCCGTTGCAGACTTGAGGTAACAGCCACAGTCTTTGTAGGCATGCATGCCCCGGTAAAAATAGGACTGATTCAGTGAGCCGATCGCTCCCGCGACGTCGTTCATCTCGGCGTTGACGCTTTGCTGCAACGCGGTCAAGCCGACAATCAGGCCGACAACCAGCAGGCTGGTGAGGATAACCAGTTCTGCAGAAATGATGAATCCGCGGGTGTCGGTCCAGAGGTCGCGGCCCAGGGCCCAGACGTAGTGAATGCTCTTACTCATGATGTTCTCCAGTGCTTCGGAATCTGTGCTTCGGCTGTATTAGGAACAGGGGCAACGAACGGGCTCTCTCAAAGCCGTTCGAATCGTTTTGCTCGGTCGCAGTTTCATTCAGTGAATAAGGGGCCCTCTGGAAAGACGGAACTGTCCCCGTCGGGTCAGTTCCGTCCCCCTGAAGGTTCTCTCGAAGCCCGCTCTCTCAAAAACGGGCTTCAGTGTGACGAATTCGCGTTCACGCAGCCGATCGTTCGACTCCCAGAGGGCATCGACGAACTCACGGCTGCACAAAGACGCGGATGCGTCCCACGGCTGGCGGTCTCTCAGGTCGCCACACGCACTCTCACACGAGGAAAGTGGTGATCTCAAAACCCATCGGACGCGGTTAAACGCCGACGGGAAGGTGTTCAAAATTTGGTGGCACAGGCATTCCTGCCTGTGTGAATTCGAGTAAGCAGCTCAGGTTCTCGTTAAAATCGGTCTCATCGATTTGATCGTGATAACCGTTACTGCTGTCACTTTAGGAGTTCTAGGCAGAATACATACCATCGTTATAACCGGACCACATGTCGAAATGCGACCAAAATGCACAAGCATTGAGAAGAAAAGCACTTAGGGGAAAATCCAACCGATTTAAGCGATGCCGATTGGGATGGTTGTCAGGGTTATTCTGTTTAATCCGATTAGCGCGACTGTATCGATCGTGTCAATTCCAACGAACATTCCGGCGATGCTGAGAGACTGGAACGCAGAGGAAACAGAGGTGAGCAGAGGGCGCAGAGAAGACTTTCAGATTCAACGCAAAGCCGCCAAGACGCGAAGGAAGACGTGTGTTACAGGGCGAGAAAGGAGTGACTCATCTTCCTTTCTCATTTCGACATGCCTTTATCTTCTCTTCTCGTTGCGTCTTCGCGACTTTGCGTTGAATCTGGACTTCTTCTCCGCGGTCTCTGCTCCCCTCCGCGAGCTCTGCGTACCAGTCTTCTCCCACTGAACGTCCGCCTATCCGGAACAGCCACCGTATTCCGTGGGCAACAAGGTTGCTTTGCCCCTTTCCGCTTGGGCATTTGTCTCGATACTTGCTACAGTGAAAAGACCAGCAAACGAGCTCACTTCGTTATGAATTCACGTCCTTCAGAAAGCCAACCCCCATGGGTCACGCCCTTGTTACAGGCGGTGCCGGATTCATCGGCAGCCATCTCGTTGAAGCCCTTCTTGCCCGTGGCGACAAAGTGACCGCGCTCGATAACCTTTCAACCGGGCAGGCTCCCAACCTCGATCACGTCAAAGACAACCCCAACTTCCGCCTCGTTGTCGGCTCCATCACCGACCCCGTTCTGCTCACAGAAGTCACGCAGGGGGTCGATGTCATTTATCACATGGCGGCTGCCGTCGGCGTAAAACTCGTTGCCGATGACCCGGTCCGCACGATCGAAACGAATATCTACCCGACCGAAGTCCTCCTCCGTCATGCGACAGCCGCCGGTCAGAAGTTCTTCCTCGCCTCGACCAGCGAAGTTTATGGCAAGTACACGAAAGAAACCTGGAACGAAGAAGACGACCTCCAGTTCGGCCCAACCTCCCGTCCACGCTGGGCCTACGGCTGCTCCAAGGCGATCGATGAGTTCCTGGCACTCGCTTACAGCAAGAAGCGTAAGCTCGATGTCGTGATCGGCCGGTTCTTCAATGTCGTCGGCCCCAGACAGGTCGGGCATTACGGCATGGTCATCCCGCGCTTCGTCGAAGCCGCTCTCAAAGGCGGTCCGATCACCGTTTATGATGATGGTGGCCAGGAACGCTGCTTTGCTCACGTCCGGGAAGTCGTCGACTGCATCATCACTCTGATGAATACCCCGGCTGCGTCCGGACAGATCTTCAATATCGGTGCCGACCAGCCTGTCTCGGTCAAGCAACTGGCTGAAGAGATCATCGGACTGGTCGGCGGCGATATTCCGATCAAGTATGTTCCGTACAAAGACGCCTACGGCGATGACTTCGAAGACGTCCGACGCCGTGTACCTGACGTCTCGAAACTCAAACGGACGATCAACAAAGTACCCACTCTGAACCGCAAAGACCTGCTCCAGGAAATCATCGACTGGAAACGCGGGCAGATGAAGTAGTTACCCGTCGTTTGTGTGCCACGGCTGTGTCAGCCGTGCCGAATGTTCAAGTGACGTCCCATGCAAAGATCCACGGCCGACACGGCCGTGCCACACTGGTTCGTCCTTCAGAACTCTGACAGCATGAGTACCAAGAAACCCACGAACGAATCCCTCATTCGCCAGCTCACCGAGACGCTGGCGTTTCTGGCGATTGCGGTCTGCATCTTTCGCAGCTTCATTGCGGAAGGCTACATGATCACGACAGGGTCGATGGCGCCGACGCTCTGGGGGTATCACAAGCGAATCGTCTGCCCGAACTGTAACACCTTGTTCTCCCTGGGCGTGACCCAGAACGGCTCTCCCGATAACGAAGCTGCTCGTTGCCCCGTCTGCACGGCCTACCCCATTGATGTGACGAAGCTCAAGCCAATCGAGGGAGATCAGATCCTCGTTCACAAACATGCCTACGAGGTGCGATCCCCCAGGCGGTTTGAAGTCGTCGTCTTTCGACACCCCGAGGACTTTTCCCAGGCATATGTAAAACGGGTTCTTGGACTGCCGGGAGAGACGGTCGAACTCAAAGGCGGGAATGTCTACATCGACGGGGAACTGGCCCGCAAGCCACGCGATATCAATCAGGCTTCGCGGATCTTGATCGACGACCAGTCTCTGGACGTCACGGATGACGATCCCGACTGGCGCCGACGCTGGGTCAGCGTAACGCCGGAACATGCCGACTTCGATGAAGACAAACACACCTGGAAGCTGCACTCTGAGAGCCCGACATCGCCTGCCACGATCTCCTTTCGCAACTGGCAGCGACGTCAGATGATGACCACGACCAGCGTGCCACTATCGTCTTGGCCGGAGAAACTGCTCGCCGCGGAATCGTACCATTTGCCACTGACCTACGATCTGAAGAACTCAGCGCTGAAATGTCGAGGCAGCCTCCCCTTTAACGCAGCCGATGACATGATCAGCGCCGCGAAAGCAGAACAGATCGATCCTGCTTTCGAGACAGCCGTCAAGGAACTCTTCCGACTCTCCCACGTGACACCCATCACCGACAGTTATTCGTACAACCGCCAGGAATACAACCTCCAGCCATATGAGGTTCAGGACGTGACGCTGGCCACGACCATCGATCCCACATCAGCGACGGGGCTCATCACACTGCATCTGGAGAACGCCGCGGTCACAACCACAATGACCATTGACCTCGCCAGGAAGTCCGCGACCGTCCGCGTCGACAGCCAGACCTCGACCGAGAAGACGTTTGCAGTCAGCGGCCGCATGCGTCTGGAACTGGCGCTCGTCGATGGTCGGGCGACGCTCGCCATCAATGAGGATGTCGT
Organism: Planctomyces sp.; assembly: GCA_005778225.1. Lineage (GTDB taxonomy): Bacteria > Planctomycetota > Planctomycetia > Planctomycetales > Planctomycetaceae > SXPC01. The sequence continues at coordinate 30,144 of SXPC01000108.1, forward strand.
GTCCGCTATTTCGTACGACCCGGAATTCGAGCGTTCGAGGGCTTCATCACCAGGGAACCCCGATGCAGGTTCCGTCCACATGGAGATCTCTGTCGCGGGTGGAAAGATCGAGATTCCCTCGCTGAAGGTTTATCGAGACATCTATTACCGACATCAAACGGCTTCGCGCACGCAGCAGAATTCCCCGCAACGAGCGTGGAAGCTCGAACCGGACGAACTCTTCCTCTCAGGAGACAATAGCCCTATTTCTCTCGATTCGCGCACCTGGAAACCAGGGACCATTCACACCAGCTACCTCATCGGCAAGCCGCTTTTCCTGCACCTGCCGAGTCGACCGGGCGTGGTCAAATTTGCAGGTAAGGAGTTCACGATCCGCCTGCCTGATATTCCCCGCATGAAGTCGATCCACTAAGATTCAAGATCGCAGCCCCGCCAGCGAATCACTCTTTCGTCTAAGAAATGTAGAGTGCTGGTGACGCTTTGCGAACCGCACCAATTGTGCGAATGAAAGTCGTTTTGGTGCGGTTCGAAGACTCACCAGTACCCTACTTAAAATCCAAACATGCGGCGGTAAAGAATTTCAATCGCCTCATCTCATCTTTGACATAGATCTACCTCATGCACTTTTCCAATCCTTTCGCGAAGTCTGCTCCGACACCTGCGCCGGCAGCGGCCCAGACCAAAAAGAAAAAGAAGCATCAGGGAGATGGCGTTCGGGAGACGATCGAGTCGCTCGTGATCGCGTTCATTCTGGCGTTTGTTTTCCGGACATTCGAAGCAGAAGCCTTCATCATCCCCACCGGGTCGATGGCTCCCACGCTTTACGGTCGCAATAAAGAAATGGTCTGCTCGGAATGCCAGTACCGTTTCACGTTCGGCGCCAGCAGCGAGATGGAAACCGAAACGCTGTACAACCCCAGCAAACGCATCAAGCAGGCCATCTGTCCGAATTGCCGCTACCAGCACAACGATGCAGCCAAAGCTCCCGTCTTCAACGGCGATCGCATTCTTGTTAACAAGTTCCCGTATGAGTTCGAAACCCCGGATCGTTTTGATGTCGTCGTCTTCAAGTACCCAATGAGCCCCAAGACGAACTACATCAAACGACTCGTCGGACTCCCCAACGAAATCATTCATATCGAACGCGGCGACCTTTACCGCATTGATCCCGAGACTCGTCAGCGAGAAATCCTCCGCAAAGAGGATCCATTCAAGCAAAAAGACATTCAGATTCCCGTCTATGACGATGCATTCCCGCCGAAAAAACTCCTCAATCAAGGCTGGCCGGAACGCTGGGCGTCGGTCGATCCCAACCCTGCTTCGACCGGTTCGCGCAACGTTGCAGGCTGGTACGAGACACCTGAAGGTTGGCAGGCAGATCGCGATAACCGCACTTATACGCTCGTCTCGGCGGCCAAGCAACAATGGTTGCGTTACCGCAACTTCGTCCCCATGCCTGACAACTGGGCTGACGTCATCAACCAGCGACCAGTTCGCAATCCTCAGGCACGGCTGATCTCCGATTTCTGTGGCTACAACGCCGAATCCGATTCAACGCGCGTCCTTGATTACCTCGAAGATGGCATCTTCTGGGTCGGCGATCTGACCGTCGACGCGACGTTGAAGATCGATACAGTCGACGAAAACGCCCTGATCGTGTTCGAATGCGTCAAAGGTGTCTATCGCTACCGCTTTCATGTCGACCCTCTGACGGGAGCAGTCATCATCGGCGTCATCAATTCGTCTATGAGCAACACGGCCTGGGAAGAGATCGCGACCGGCAGCTCACACCTGATCGGACCGGGCACGTATCACGTCGAGTTCGCGAATGTTGATAACCGGCTCTGTCTGTGGGTCAATGGCGATCTGGTCGATTTCGCTGGCAAAAACAGCTACGACCGCAAGCCAACCGACTCTCTGAGACCACAAGCAGCGGATCTCTCGCCGGTCGGAATCGCAGCCAGCAATGTCGCAATGACGGTCTCTGATCTCGTTCTCAAACGGGACATCTATTATCGCGGCCAAAGTAAGTACGACGAGTACAGCAACAACGGAACTCAGCGCAATACCTGGCTGCGAAACTTGCGCAATAACCTCAACAACCCGCAGGTCTGGGGAGAACTTTATTCCGAGTTCGCTCCGCTGAACGACGAGTTTGAAACCGAGATCGGCCCCGACCACTTCTTCATGCTCGGCGATAACAGCCCGATGAGCCTGGATGGTCGTGAATGGTCTGTTAATAAAACCGTCCCGCGTCATGCGATCTCCGGCAAAGCCTTCTTCATCTACTGGCCACACGCCATCCCCTTCGGCGGCAAAGACGGACAGGGAATGTACACACTGAAAAACCACAAATATTACGACGGCAATCAACTCAAAACCGAAGACTACCCAATGGTAACCGTCCCCTTTTACCCCGACTTCTCCCGCATGCAGCGAATTCGTTAAGAGTACTTTCGTTCCTGTGTTTTTGTTCCTTCTCCCTTGCGGGGAGAAGGTGGCAGCACAACACCTTTGGTGTTTACTTAACACCGTGCTGACGGATGAGGGGGGGCTATGGGCAATAGCTCGCCTCCATTGGCATTAACGACGTCAGGCTGCGATGTATTCATAATTCACAGCCATCTCATATTACCCACTCTCCCCACTCAATCTCCCATTGAGCCCGAAACCGCAAATCGAATAGACTCCCACCCCTCAACACAGGGGCAGGATGGCAACGATTGCTCATCCTGAATGTTTCGCGCCGACGCTCATGGAGGAGCCCACGATGCCCATCCTCGAATGTATTGATCTCGTCAAAGAATACCCCGGCAAAAAAGCAGTCAACGGGGTCAGTTTCGACGTCGAAAAAGGGGAAATCGTCGGCCTTCTCGGACCCAACGGCGCCGGCAAATCGACCACCTTCCGCATGGCCTGCGGCATGATTTCTCCGACAGAGGGTCGCGTCATTCTTAATGGCCAGGACGTCACCAAATGGCCGATGTATAAACGCTCTCGCCTCGGCATGGGTTATCTGCCGCAGGATGAATCGGTCTTCACGAAGCTGACCGTCGTCCAGAACCTGATCGCGATTCTCGAGTTCATGCCGCTGTCGTCCAAAGAACGCAAGCACCGAGCCATGAGCCTGCTCGGGCAATTCGGCCTCGAGAAGAAGTCACACCAGATCGCCTCGACGCTTTCGGGCGGAGAACGTCGACGTCTCGAAATCGCCCGTTGTCTGGCGTCGAACCCACAACTGATCCTCCTCGACGAACCATTCACCGGGATCGACCCGGTCACCATCAACGGCATCCAGGACATCATCGCTGACCTGCGAGACCGCGGCATCTCGATCCTTTTGACCGACCACCGCGAGCGGGAAACCCTGACGATCTGCGACCGCAGCAACGTCATCTTCGCCGGCCAGGTTCTGTGCAGCGGCGACGCCGAGACCGTCCTCAACCACCCCGACGCCCAGCGTATCTACTTCGGCTCCCGCTTCGACGCATCCTCGATCATCGAAGAAAAGAGCAGCTTCCAGAACAACAAATACGGCAACACCCCTGCCCCGACCGCGAAAGCAGCCGCTCCCAAACCTGCTCCCGCTCCGATCCCAGTCGCATCACCAGCCCCTGTTGCCAAGCCTGCGGCAGTCGCTGTCGCCCAGCCTGCACCGGTTCCCGTTACCTATCACGCCCCGGAACCAGTCGCTGCAACCGCCGTCCTCGAAGAACCCAAACAACCCCAGGCCATCACCCCACCCCCCGCTCCCAAACCGGCCCCCAATACCAAACGCCTCTTCATCACCCACCCCGCCGACAACAAAAACCGAGCCGCTTAGATTCCCGCTCGGCTATTGTCTGCTACGATATTCCTGGTCGCCCACTTGTAGGAGTAGGGTGCCGGTGAGTCTTCGAACCGCACCAAATGCGGCTTCATCACCTTTCAAACGGTCGTGGCCACAATTGGTGCGGTTCGCGGAGCCTCACCAGCACCCTACGAATCCCCTGATTCCGCCGAACTCAACCACCGACAGAAATGTCTGTGCTATCGGTCCCTATTTCATGCCCTTACGTGGTGAATGCTCCCTTTTCTGACTAATACCTAAGCCCCAATACCTAAGCCCTCCCCCATGCTCTTCCTCCTCGACAACTACGATTCCTTCACCTTCAACCTCGTCCAGCGTTTCGGCGAGATCGACCCGTCGATTGAGGTCCGCGTCGAACGCAACGACCAGGTCACGCTCGACGAGATCGCAGTGCTGAACCCCTCGAAGATCGTCATCTCTCCCGGCCCCTGCTCACCCAAAGAAGCCGGCCTGTCGCGCGACATCATCGACCGCTTCGGCCCCTCCATCCCCATCCTCGGCGTCTGCTTAGGTCACCAGTGCATGGCCGACGTCTACGGTGCCCAGGTCGTCCGAGCCGATCGCTTAATGCACGGCAAGACCTCCCAAATCTACCACGACGGCCAAGGTGTCTTCAAAGACCTGCCGAATCCCTTCACCGCGACTCGCTATCACAGCCTCGTCGTCCCCGAAAACACCGTCCCCGCCCACCTCAAAATCACCGCCTGGACCCAGGACGCCGATCACGCGTTGGAGGTGATGGGGCTGCGCCACCAGCAATTCCCGATCCACGGCGTGCAGTTCCACCCGGAGAGTTTTCTGTGCGAAAGCGGGACGCAGTTGTTGCGGAACTTTTTGGAGATGTAACAGAAAGGTCCCTTATGCACCCTCAGCATTCCCCCGACATCGAACTTCTCCGAGCGGCCTACGCCGGGTTCAACGCCCGCGACTTTGACGCTGCCTTCGCCACGATGTCGACCGACGTCGCCTGGCCAAGAGCCTTTAAGGGAGGCTTTGTCCGCGGCCACGAGGAAGTCCGAGCCTACTGGACCGAGCAGTGGTCCGAGATCAACCCCCACGTCGAGCCAACCACATTCCATCCCGAGTCAGCAGGCACCATTCTGGTCGACGTCCACCAGATCGTCCACGACTTGCAAGGCACCCTCCTCGCCGACACCCATGTCGGCCACCGCTTCACGATCAAAGACGGGTTGATCCAGTCGATGGAAGTCTGCGAACTGCCGACAGGGATTGAGAACGCTTAACACATCGAACTCGAACAACGTCGTTCCATCCATCCGTCTCGGGGCAAGGTGGAATGCAGGACGATTGGTCTCGTTCCCCGTCCTGAAGGGACGAGTTCTACCAGCCTAGGGTGAAACACTGGGATCACTATTAAAACTCTCCCACGACTTGTCCATCATTTCGAACACAAAGTCGCCCCAGGACATCCTCGTCAATGCTCGTCGAGATCGCCCTGACACTTCCATCGCAAAGGCCAAACTGACAGATCCCTTTGTGCCAGCTGCCGAATCCGTACAGACGCGTATCCACGTAGTCCATATTCGGCGCGATCGGCACATGTTTGCCGCCGATTCTCATGCTGAAAAAGATGTGCCAGCCGTTATAGATTAATCCATCATCAGGCACAGTATTGATACGGTTTCGGTTGATATGGGTTTCGCCAGTCAGGATGGTGTTGCTGAGGCCGTCGGTCACGTCTCGCATTCGGACCTTGTCGATCCATTCACGAGGCTTTCCTTGAACACAGTAGGCTCTGCTGCTGACAATCACACCATTCCCGTTTCCGCCCCAGTAAAAATCTTCCACATATCCGCGGGCCCCAGCGGACATGTCACCGTGATTGCCGGAATAATCTCCTGTCGATCCGCTTTCGAACGTCTGCGGACCAGAACAGCCGCAGGCAGCTGTAAACTCAACGGTGCAGGCTGGACTGATCGCTCCAACAGACGACCTGCGCGTCGGGCAGAAATAGATGGGAATCGTATGGTTTCGAACTTCCTCAGGATGATCCTGAAAAGGTTCATACAGGTCCCATTGGTCAGCGAAATTGTCCTGCTCGAGGTAAGGAAGAATTCGCACAAGCCAGCTCGGGGTGTCTTGACCACAACTGAGTTCGGCTGGATCTCCGGGGCGCATCGCAATCCGACCGGGAGGAAACGCTTCTTTGGTGTCGTGAAAATTGATCGTCGCCAAGGCAATCTGCTTGAGGTTATTTTTGCAGAGCGTGACTCGCGCACTTTCTCGCGATTGCTGGATCGCAGGCAGCAATAAAGCGGCCAGAACCCCGATGATGGCGATCGAAACCAAAAGCTCAACGATTGTAAATGCACTTCTCATGCGAAGACCCTTTCTTTGCATCATAGTACCTCGCCGCTCAGCTCACCCTTGCCTATTTCATTTCACCAGCACACTTTTTGTAAAAAAATCTGTGTCATGTCACCTTCTGGAAACGGACAACACAAACACAAAATAGTGTTCAAGGGTCGTGAAGGAGACATGCTTGCAACTCCTTGTAATCGCCGGGTGCCACTGGCTGTGCCAGTGCGGTTTGCCAAGTGCGTCGACTCTCGAAAAGACCCGCGATGATCGAAGAACATTCACTCAAAACCGAATTCATCATCCCGCATAAATCAAAGACACTTGCACAGCCAGTGGCACCCGGGGCAAGATGGGATGCAGAACGCGTGGTTTCTTCCCCGTCCTGAAGGGACGAGTTCTACCAGCCCAGGGTGAAACCCTGGGACCACGGGGTGGCCCAGCCGTTCATGGCTGGGTGAGCAACGCTCACAAGATACGTCAACATACGCATTCATTTCGAGTCGACGTGGTAACGACAACAGCTTCCGTATGGCGACGCTTCTTGTCGGCTTCGCCGATCCAGCCATGAACGGCTGGACCACCCGGGAACCAGCCACTCGTCGGTTTAAGGCCAGCAGTTAACGACTTGCACTGGAGTTGAGAACAAAAAAAGGCGAGCCACCATCGTGACTCGCCTTTTGTAATATGCCGTCAAACCCAACTTACTTCGCAGCCGAGTATCGCTTGGTCACTTCCGCCCAGTTGACGACGTTCCAGAAAGCCGTGATGTAAT
>SXPC01000109.1 GCA_005778225.1 Planctomyces sp.
CTCAATGAACTCCTCGTCAGAGGCACAATTGCCCATGTCTCGCTCGGAGTCCGAATAGATGTAGAGCGAACTGAACGGCGGCGAATGAACGCTGATGTGAACGGAGTTATCAGGCAGTGCCTTAACGACTTCACAGCAGTCACCGTGATAGAGTGTCCAGTTTTCAGCTGCTGCTTGGTCAATGCACGTTGGCATAGATCGATCCTTCATTTTGAGTTGTGAGCCAGCCAGGGACGCGGCTTTCCTTTGGTGTTTCGTACGGTCGAAGTGGCCGCTTGCCGTAGAGCTCTTCGAGCATGCCTTCGCTCATGGCCGACGCCATCGCAGACACCATCTCTTGATGCTGCCGAGACTTTCGCTGCAGCGTGTCGACGATCGAAGCCTCTGCATCCGATGCGATCAGATGAACATTGACGGGATACTCTTGACCGAATCGCCACATGCGACGAATTGACTGATACCAACGCTCGAAGCTAAAGCCTGCAAAGTAAGTTGTGTTGTGGCAGTGCTGCCAGTTGAGGCCAAACCCGCCGATCTCTGGCTTAGTGATGATCACTCGATGTGTTCCGTCGGCGAATCCGAGAAGGGCAGCCTCTTTGCGGTGTTCCGGAGTTGAGCCGCGGACCTCAACGCAATCCGGAATGACCTTTTTGAGTGCGTCCGCTTCGTAGTCGGTATCAACCCAGATCGCCCATTGCTCTTTGTTGTTGACGAGATCAGCGACGATGCTGGCTTTTTCGACGAGGGCACGTCGTTTTTCTTTGTGGATCTCTGTGGCTGAGACTCGATTGCCAGGATCGAACAGGTGACCTTTGGGCGGCGTGCCCGGCGTGACGAAATGCGTCTGGACTCGAAGCTCAGGCAGGTCGTAACCATCATCGTCACCACCGATATCAGATGGCTTTGAAATGCAGACTGCCCAACTGGCCACCCATCGCCAGAAATCTTTGGTGGCATGTTTCGACAGCCTGTAACCGCCAGCCTTCATGGTGTCGTTGATAAACCAGCGAGAGAGCATTTCATTTGATCGCATGATGCCGAGGAATTCGGCGTGATTGCCCAGTTCCATGATGTCGTTGGGTGACGGCGTTGCAGTGCAGGCCAGCTTGAACGGGAATGACTCGAAAGCCGAACAGAGTCGCTGCTTTATCTTGCCGGTGAAGTTCTTCAGGATCGACGATTCATCCAACGCAACGCCGCCGTAGATCGACAGGTTGAGCTTGTGAATCGCGTCGTAATTGACGATCTGAATCGACGGCTTGCCCGACTGGCCATCCTTCCGGACGTTAATCATTGGCGTGTCGATCTCGAACCGCGACGCCTCATTACAGGTCTGCGACGCGACGGCAATCGGGCAAAGGATCAGAACAGGTTTTCCGGTGTGTTTGACGACGGCGTCAGCCCATGAGAGCTGCATGATCGTCTTGCCGAGGCCGCAATCAGCGAACAGAGCAGAGCGGCCCTTGCGCAATGAAAAGCGTGCAATATCTGACTGCCAGTTGTAGAGATTGGCGTTCAGTTCATCGGCAGGTACGTCGAAGCCTTGCGACTCGTGACGGACGTGCTTTCGTTGGATGAAGGATTGGTATTCGGTCATCGATTAGTAGCCTTCTCTGCCTTCTGTCTCTCGATGATCGCGTCGTATTCGACATCCGAAACACGCTCAATCGATGAGTGACCCTTGAATTCGTCGATAGTGCCCATGTAGATCCGGCCAAAGTGACACGCAACGATTGGCGTGTTAAATCGCATGGTTAATCCAACGAACGTTATTGATTCGATGCCCAGCATTTTGCAGAGTCTGTGCGGCTTGATGTCGCTCAGCTTTTCCATCTGATGAGCAAGTTCCTTGCTCGCTTTGGTTCTTTTGTGAGGTACGTAGAACGGATGGCCATCGGCAGTATCTTTCGCCAGCTTCAATCGCTCGTCTGGAGGCAGATCAGGAACCGGCAATTTGATAAAGCTCATTCCCGTGAAGCGATCGCCCTTGTGGACCACATCAGTCTTTCGACGTGCCCCGAGGAGACTTTTCACAAGCTTGTCTCTTTCATCATGAATCTTTTGACGATCAGCGAGGAACTGCTTGCAATACACTTCGGTCTCACTGCCTTCTTTGGCTATCCAGAACTTCATGCCTGCACCTCCGTTGGTTTCTTCGTCTCGCGAATTCGCTCCACCAGGAACGTCTTTCGATCCTTGAGACTGATGCGTTTACACTGTCGGTCGATGGCGGTTTTCTTGCCGATCGTGAAGCAACCCAGCTCGGCCCGGCTGATCGTCGTGTACCACCACTCGCGAGAACTCACGCGATCGGCACCGTACGAATCGTCTGCCATAATGAACACGTACTTCCATTGGCTTCCCTGTGAGCTGTGGCCAGTGACTGCATAGGCCAGATCCCACAACCCCAGCGAGCCGGCTTCGCCGTCGCTATTCGCTCGAAATGGAATTCGTACGCTGCGTACCGGCGATTCCATGGTGATGATGAGGTGCTTCTTCGAGGCTTGCGTGATGCGTCCGATTTCGCCCTTGGCGACTCGCTCGCTGTATTCGGTCTGCTTGGCTCCGCACTCCTGGCAGTGAGCCTCGCAGGTCGGATGCCCGCACATCTCGCACTTGCCGACGACCAGCTGAAATGAACTATTGAGCTTGCAGATCACTTTGTCATTGAGACGGAAGCCGGTTTCGCCGATGACTTCGCCGCCCGGATTGAGATATCCCTGCAGATACTTATTGAGTTCTTTGCGGCTGGCGACCGTCTTTTCATTGACGGTACAGATCACCTGGCAGTCCCACACTGGATTAACCGATTGTGGAGTCTTGTTGAGTAGCTGCGTCAGGCGAGCGACGCCAGCTTCGGACGTAGGGCATTCGATGTGGCAAAGGTTCTCGCCAGCTGACGGATCGAATCGCGTTGATGGCGAGAATGTGCCATCCGTGCGAATCTCTTTGCAGGCCTGAACGATGCGACCAGCATTGCGTTTGACTTCGGTCAGTTCGCCTTGAGGCAGGCCAGCGGAAAGCATGTCGCGGAGAACGGCACCATGACCAACCGGAGGCAATTGATACGGATCGCCGATGAACAGGACATGTGAGCCAACGGGAATCAGTCGCAGCAGCTCAGCCGTCAGATCAGTGTCGTCCATCGACGATTCATCAAGGACGTAGTAGTCATAAGGCAGCTGGCCGAATTCATCAGCTTGAAACAACAGGCTGTGAATCGTCGTCGCCTTGAGAGGCAGGCCGTAACCCTGCAGAGCTTGCGTGAGCCGTACGGCTGCTTTTCCCGTTGGAGCTGCACAAGCGATGCGATGGCCACCAACCTCGCGACAGAGGGCCTGCATAACAGCAGCGGCCGTGAATGTCTTCCCGGTCCCCGGTGTTCCTAGCAACAACCCAACATGAGAGCTGAGTGCCAAAGCGAGAGTTTCTCGTTGGTGGTCCGTCAGGCTGACGAGCGACGACAGATCTGGCCATTGAGGAGCAGGCAACGAATTCAGTTCGTCGATACGTTCAGCGATCACAGCTTCGTTGTCGGCCGCCAATGACTCCGCAATCCAGACGACGCCGTTCTCGTCTTTTCGCTTGGCGAGATATCCGGCCTTGATGCCGAGCATCATTGCCAGCATCGGACGGGCGTTTGTGCCGCCGACTTTCTTTTTGATCATTTCGCCAAGGACGCTGGCACGAAACCAGGTGTGCCCGCTGCCGTCGTTCTTGATCGCATCGAGCAGGCAGAATAGCTGACGCTTGAGTTTGTGCGGTGAGTGCTTCAAGTCGAGATAAAGTCGATCGACGCGAGCGAACCCGGCCGATTTGACCTTATTGACCAGAAGTGAGAATGGATTGCGGCGAATGATCTTGGCGGCATCGAGGCCGAATCGGCGATGCTTTAATAGTGTCTCGATGATCGATTTCGAGAAGCCGCGGCCGGCCATCAACTCGGTCAGCTGGATTCGCGTCTCTTCCATGCGTTGGTTGGCCAGCAACGCGTGCTGAGCAAGTTTGGCAACCTCAATTGTCAAACCAGAAACTTCGTTGGCCACTTTGCCGGGATCTTCGCGAAGGACTTGGCATGTATCCTGCCCGTAGGTCTCGAAAAGTTTATTGGCCAACGAAGTCCCGATCCCGTGACAATATCGGCAGAGGTAGGCGACGACGGACGAGCGAGTCAGCGGTTCGAGCTGAGTAAACTGCTTGAACCAGAACTGCTTGTTGCCGCGGTACTCCGACCAGCTGCCGACGAACTTGTAAGACAGGCCAAGCATCAGATCGTCATGAGGATCAGGCCCCTTGACGACAGCGGGAAACGAGAGCGTGCCGTCTTTGATGCGGATCTCTGCAATAACGACCCGATCGTCGTCTTCGCCGAACGCGTGTTTGACTCGCACGAATTCGCCAACGATCTCTTGATGTTTTCCCGCCATGTCTGCCCCAGGGTGAGAAGGTGAATAAAGTGAAATGAAAACGCGATTAAGCTGCCTGTGTGTTCTCAGGCTTGAGCTGCCAAGTGCGTCCGAGGACCGTAATTTCTTTGGGAATCAGGTCGTCTGGCATCTCGGTTGGATAGATGCCACGGGCTACGCGTTGGTCGCGAGTGATGAGCTTTTTGCGTTCAAGGGCCTTCAGGTGGCAGACGACGCCGTTGGGCGAACTGATATTGAATCGCGTGCCGATCTCCCGCACGGTTGGCGGCGACATGCCTCTCGCGACGCGATTGCAGATGTATTCGAGAATCTCGCCTTGTCGTTTCGTGACTGGTCGAGAGAGTTTTTGAAGTGTGGCTTCGTTGGTTCGTATGATGTCGATCATTCCATTGCCCCTTTCGTTGAAAGCCGCCCCCGCTCTGAGGTGACTGAGTGAAGATCAGCACAACAACGCGTCATGCTTAGCGAAATAGTGGGAGTAGGATTCGAACCTACGACCTCATGGTTATGAGCCATGTGAGCTGCCAGACTGCTCTATCCCACGTTAAAACGGCCGGTGGAGAGTTCCGATCGGAGCTACCCGAACGCGAACAACTCGAAGCGAATTTCACCGGCCAGTTGACGTTCCGGATTCGAACCGGACTTCGTGGATTGGGCCATGAACCCGTCACGCGTGCACCGCTACACCAACGTCAGCCGGGGCGTCTCATGTGTATCCGAGCAGCCCTGACAATCTACGGCTATCGATTAGAGATCTGCGTAATCGTCGTCGCCGCCTTTTGCTGCAGCCGCCGTCGTTGCAGCAGGCTTTGCAGCTGCTGGTGCCGTGCGTCGCGTCGCTGGAGGCTGCTGCTTGCCTGGCGTCGGCTTGTCAGCCTGTCGCATTGCTGGTGAGGCACCTGAACCGGCAGGCTGGTTTGCCACGTTGGCAGGCTTAGTCACTCCGTAAAGCTTGGCGGATTCCCAATTCTTCGGAACATGAGCAAATCGACTGTCGGCGAGGTGGTACATTCCCTTGTTGAATGGGAATCGGTAGACGGTTTTCGTGGGGTCGCGATTGTCCTTCTCGGCCTTGACATCACCAAGGAATTGACGCTTCAGAAGTCTCTGTTCCAATGTTGAAATCTCGATGCGAGTCGTGCCCGTCGCGGTGTCAACAATCTGAGTCTGGCCTTCAATTTCCTTGCGTTCGCAAACGCCGACGGCCAGGAGGAATCTCAGAAGAGACTCTTTGGTGTATGCCGTGACGATGTGCTCTTTGCTGGTGATTGGAACGTAGTAGACAAATACCGAGCCAGCTGGGGACTGTCCGTCGACGCTTTCAAGGACCGTACAGACAACCTGGATATCCTTGCTGACCATTTCCCCTTTGTCGTTAATCCCTTCGAAGCGAGCTTTTGTTGACTCGATCTCGAAGTGATACATCCCTTCGCGGTTAACCAGTGGATTGCTATCGAGGTTTGCGACGTCGACATCGGCCGAGTCGATCAGATTGTCGAAGTCGACCGCGGCACCCCCGAAATCGCCTGTGCCAAAGTCATCGCCTGTTCCAAAATCGTTACTCATGCTGCCCCTAACCTTTCATGGATAGATAAGAATTCGTTGCTTGTGTGTGCCCAGGTGGACGGATAGCCGAGAGTGTCGATACCGGCTCGCGTCACCTCGGCCTCGCCATGACGCAAAACCAGTGGCCTGAGTGGTTCAGGCCAGATTGTCAGTTTTTTGGCGCAGACTCCGTTGCTTCTGGAGCTACCTCGAATGGCGGCGTGTTGTCGTCGCCTTTGCCAGTGATGCCCGCGTTGTCGAGCTTGTTCATGAAGTCTTGGCGAGCCTCTTCTGTCTTGACCTTGACCTCGAAATCAGCCAGCAGCCATTCTTTGTTGTCGCGAGAGAGTGACGCGATGTTCGCTGCTCCCATGCCAGTGACGCGACTCTTGACGTAGGCAGGTTCCAACTTCGCCAGTCGTGCCGCGTTTTTTATAGCTGCGACCAGTTCGTCGTCGGTCATCTGTTTAGGTGGCTCAGCAGGCTTTTGTGGAGGTGGCGACGGCGTTGGCTTAGTAGTCGTGACAACCGTTGCGGCTGTTTTCTCGGCAACTGGAGCTGTAGCCTGAGGGACTGGAGTGCTCACCGGAGTTGATTCAACTGATCCAACGAACTCGGCCGTCTCTTCTGGCAAGTAGCAGCCACCAAGACCTTCTGGCCAGCAGATTCGCAAGGCTTTCGAAGTCAGTCGAGCACGAAGCATCGCACCGGGATCTTTTGACCAATTGGAGTCGGCATCAAAACTGACTCGCAGCCGCTTGGCGTCTTCGATAGTGAAGTTGGCATCCAGCTTCGTTCCGCCATCTGGAGGACAGAATTTTGCCTTGGCTTCTTTCCCATCGTCACCGAGTTTTTCCCACTTGATGTCTCCGCCTGCAGCCCTGAACGCGGCTCGCATCGCTTCTGCAGACATTGATTTCTTGCCCTTGATGACGTGGTATCTTTCGAGCCAGTCGTTCGGCGTGATACCTTTCTTGAGGCATTCGAGTGCCAGCAAAAACCCTTGAGCTTCGTTGGCAGCCCCAAACTTCTGCGACTGATGAATCGCTTTGCCCCAAGTGACGGCAACCTTGGTCATCATTCCAACGTCAATGACAGGTTTCGAACGATCCTTTTCAGTGAAGTCGATCTGCTGCTCTGATGGAAACTCAGAGAAGTCAGTCGCCGCCGTGATGTCTTCGATAGTCTCAGTGGTCATTGCTTTTATTCCTTGGGCGGTTTCATGTTGGCAAGGCCGGACGGGCCAATAACATTTCTGAGGTGCTGCAAAACTTGGTCAGCGTCGCTATCTTCCCAGGCTTTCTTGATCATTGATCTCCATCGCGTGGGAAATGCAGCTCGATAAAAGTTGATTCGTTTCCTCATGTCTGGACTGACCGAGCACTCAGTGTTGTGACTACGGATCGAATCTGTGGACTCCTTCAGTGACGCCTTCCCGGCTCCAGATATTTCCTTGAGGCACCAGCAACATCTAGGCATTCGCCCCTCCCTTAGAACCAGTAGCCGTTGAGCAGCGAATACAGCTCACGAAGAATCCAGACGTCGCTGGCGACATACTCACGCAGCTTTTCTGGATCATTGAGGTACAGCTCCAGCACTTGCGAACCGTCGATCTCGCCAGCCGGAACGTCGATGCCGAGCAGTCGGGCCTGATCCTTCATCTTGCCTGGCTGCTTGCCGCTGGAGCCTTTAGGGAATCGACGCTGATAGAGGTCGATCACCTGCGTGTTGTTGTACGGACTGAGGTTGATTTTGCAGGTCGGGGGAACACCAAGCAGAATCGAGCGAGTCATGATGACCGGCAAATCGAATTGCAGGATGTTGTAGCCGACGATCACGTTGGCGGTTTCGAACTTCTTCCAGAGTGCTCCCAGGATCGCTCGCTCCTGATCCTCGTGGTTGATCAGCCGAGTCTTGATTTCATCGGAGCCGTTGGCCAGACCGAGGGCAGCAATGCGGCAGTATTCCGGCGTGCACGACAACAGCTTGCGACGATCCTCACCTGCATTGCGTATCTTGTCGATCTGCGACTCGCAATCGTCGAAAAGCTCCATGACGCCTTTACGCGACTTACCCGCTGACTCCGCCTGCCGTGCTCCCGCGAACCAAGCAGGCGACGGATTTTTACCGACGAGCAAGGACTTGAGAGCGGGAACGGTGTTAGCTCCAATCTCCTCGGCAGTCGGTAGATCTTTGTCTGGAGTGGCGTCACCCAAGACTGGAAGAGCTTCCAGGTCAAACCGTTCAATCCGTGAGTCGTCAGGGATCGTTTCAAGGTCAAAAAAGACGATCGATACTTTATTCGAAACACTATTCTCGACATGGGTCTCTGACACATCTTGCCCCTTATGTTGTGTCATTTGGATACTTGTTTCTCAGCCGCTTCCGGCCGAACGATTCGAATCTCTTGCGGTGCGTCAAAACCAATACGGGCCGTCCCAGTACGAGACGTCGAGGTATCGATTAGCGTGACCTCTACAATCACTTGGCCCGCCTTGATGACCATGTCTTCCGTGGCTATCAACACTGCCTGCTGATTCACCTTCCGTCCTAGAACTAACATCGTGCGTCCTTTCACGCGTTTCGCATCGTCGCTCCAACGCTCCCAGCGTCAGTCCTGCGAGAATACTGATTAGTGTCGTCACCAAGAAATAACCACAAATGTAGATTGCAATCATCGCGACTATCACTCCGTATTGGAAAAGCCCATCCGTGGGCAGGGTCTCTTCCGTGATCAGTTAGCCAGCCGCGAGTGCGTTGAATGCGTCGACGTCGAGTTGTCGGCCGAACTTCACTGGCTGATTCGTTGGCTTGGGCGAGGGAACATTGATCTCGGCTGGCATCGCGACTTTGA
Source organism: Planctomyces sp. (assembly GCA_005778225.1). Classification (GTDB taxonomy): domain Bacteria; phylum Planctomycetota; class Planctomycetia; order Planctomycetales; family Planctomycetaceae; genus SXPC01. The sequence continues at coordinate 8,827 of SXPC01000109.1, forward strand.
GGCCAGTTAGTTCGCAGGGATCGACGCCCAGCATCTTGCACCATTTGCGATAGCGGCCGGTCGTCACGTTACAGATCCGCTTGCAGGCCAGCTGCATCGAGACGCCTTGGTATCGCATCGCTGACTTGATAGCTGTGACGCGTCGCTCAATCTCGTCATTGGATGGCGGGAAACTCGGCTTGCGATTGAACGGTTTTCGCATGACGTAGTAGTCGACTGGCGGTGCATCGTGCGGCATTCCTGGCTGAACAGGATCGAAGCGAGATCGCCCGCCTGTTCGCGTTGGTTTGTTTGGTTCATCAGGAGTTGAGATGATGAGAAGTGCCATACCTGCCCCGGTCTGCATGGATTCCGATTGAAGTAAGTGAAACTAATGACTTTTTGACTTGCTGGATTTTGGCTGCTTAGCTGAGACGCAGGCCTCGAAGCCATCTTCACGGAGCCGCCTCGCGTAACCCTCGACGTACGGCAGAACTGATGACCACTGACGACCGATTAAGAAATCAGCCGTACGCCATTCATTTGAAACTTTGACCCAGACTTTCATGACGTAATTCCTTCAAGAGTGAGTTTTCATTTCGTTGGATGAGTGAATGAATTACGCCTTCGATGTGTCCGATTCTTTGCCGTAGTTCTCGATGTAAGCTCGGTCGTATCGAACGACGCTGCCGACACGGATGCATTGAATCGGACCGCGAGGCGAGGTCTGTCTCCACAGCGTTGAATTGCTGATTCGGAGGATCTTGGCCGCTTCCGTTGGGGTGATGCGTTCGGTTTCGATGGCTTCTGTTTTCATGTGAGTCTCAGTGGCTGATGGACTGAGGAATGACCCGAAATTAGAGAATTCCGAGAATTTTTTTACCGATGTTCACAAGGTGTTTAGGAATGGACGGTTTCTTGGGCTTTGCGACGTTTTGCCGTGAGCTTTTCTGATCCATATCCCACCGCTGCCTCGTTGTGAGTATTCACGCATTGTCTGTAATGTCATGGCTGTTCAGGGGTTGCGTCATTGGCTTGGAAGGCGTGATGATCGCTGACCGTTCCTGACTGCGACTGACTACGTAAGACAATTTACGATGATGGACGCGTGTCGTCAATGACAAAAACAAAAAGTAACTACAAATGTACCACGAAAGAAGCGTGTGTGTAATTTGCAAAGTATTGTCTTAATTGATTTTATGTGCCAAGAAGATTTTTTCAGAAGGCTTTCGCATGGCATATAAAAAGTATACTGTTGAGCAGATTGAGGCGTATGCTGAAGAATTGATCTCATCAGCTCAGGATCTTGTCCGCGTTGCCAAGAGAATGAGAGACGAAAAGGTCAAAGCCATCTGGCTTCCCTGGGCAAACAAGCACATTGCAGCCTACACCTATGCTGCGACGATGGGACGAGAGGCGGACAATGGCCTTGATGAGTTGCTGCTTGATTTACGAAACACCGGAAAGTCAAGACGCGAGGCTCAGGCAGCTAAATCTCAGTACGTGGCAGATCTTCGAGCGAGGAAAAAGAATAGTCCCAAAGACGAAACCAGAGGTAGATAAAAAGGAAAACTGATATGGATTATGCACTTGCGTATTTGTGTCCCCCGCTATCTCTGTTTGTTCGTGGCAAAATCTGGGGATCGCTATGTAACTCCGTAATGCTACTGTTCGGATTCCTGCTTTGCTTAACAATTATCGGGGCGGTGCTAGGCGTGCCGCTGATTTTTGCATCTGTTATTCATGCAGTGACCGATATTGGCCGATCAAAGGCAGATCGAAGGCATCTTGAGACACTGTCGGTCATGGGTGACCGGACAGCCACAGAGAAACTGAAGAAACTCGATAATGCTACATCGCCACTGGTTGTGGTTGCTGCATTAGTTTTTGCCATATTTTTCGTTGGGTTTTTGTTCCCCTCGTCCGATAAAGGCGATCGCCCAAAGCAATCAAGTGTGAAATCTGGCACAAATTTCGATCCTTCACTTGCGACAGCCACTCAAAAAAGAGAATCACAGGAAATTCGGTCTGACCAAACAAACGAATCGCTATCTGGGCCAAACAATGGCTTCCCCGAATTCGACACCATTAAATATATTGAAACAAAGAAAGACTGGAGTAGCCTCGAAAGCCAATTGTCTCTTTATTATGCGAATGGTGACATTAACACTCTGAGTCTTGCCGAGTTATGCTTAGCAATTCAAAAGCTGGCAACGGAAAAGAAGCCGTATTTATTCGCTATTTTTGACAGAAAAGAATCAGCCAACTTTCCAACCAATCCATTTTCTGCAATGTATGATGGCGATGATGAAATTCAGCGTCACATTAGAGCCTTATATTACTTTGATTCCCGCAATGGATATAGCGAGCTTCGATATCACGACGAAAATATATTCGAACATATGCCATGCCGCATTAAAGTACCGAAGAACTCCGAAGCTAGATTAATAGCTAAATCTATTTCGGATGAATTCGAAAAAATCAAATCTGAGGTGGCCGCAAAGAAAGAACTGGCTAATGCTCAGAGCGAAAATGAACGCAAGGCTGCTTCAATGAGAGAGCAGGAGAACCAGGAACGGGAATCAAACAGCAAGGCGGCTAATGCCCTCAACGCCGTCAAGGTACTTACAAAATCAAATCCTGAGGCCGCCAAGAAGAAACTTGATGAACTCATCGAAAAGTACGGCGATACTGCATCAGGCAACGAACTGCGATCACTGAGAGCGTCACTTGACTGATGGGCTCCACCCCTTGACCAGCTGCAGGAATCGCCGATCCTTCAGGCACTCACACAACTTTTGCACAGCCATGGCGTTGCAATTTGACGCAACCAGAGACTCCCAAAGCATTTCCATCAATTCTGGATGGTCCTGTAGCGGCCACTTGTTACGATCAAAGCCTCTGTTCCAGATCATGGGACAGGGGCTTTTTTCGTGGGCATACTCTTATCAATCCATGACGACCATCAACGCATGACGACGGGGGCGTTGTCGTTGCTGGTGGGGCGGGGAGGTGGCGGGAGTTTGCGTTTCATGTCCTCATCGGTGACGGAGAGGCGGATCGTGCGGATGTACTGGCCGCGGTCGGCGTCGGAGCAGATGAATACGAGGGATTGGCCGTCTGGGGAGAAGAGCATGCGTTCGACTTTGGTATCGCCCATGCCGCGGGAGGCGATCAGGAGTTTGCCGTTGATGGGGGTTCCAGTTTCGCGGTCGAAGAGGATCGCTGAGCCGCTGCCGGGGACGGCGACCCAGGGGAGGAAGGGGTGATAGGCGAGTTCGGTGGTGACAGCGCGGTCTTTCGTTTCGTAATTAACTCCGGACGTTGATAGATTGCTGGTGGAAAAGCCGACGAGGTTCTTGGAGAACTCAGGTGTTCCGACGTGAGACAAATACGAAATGCGCTGGCCATCGGAGGACATGCGGATGCCGTTGCCATTGCCACCGGCTTTGCGGACGACTTTATTGAGGGTGACGGCGGTCCCGAGGTTCCAGGAGAGGATCATGTCGATGTTGCCGTAGTCGGGGATTTCGATCAGACGCCAGTCGGGGTTGATGTGGTAATTGGTCCCCTGCTGATAGATGTCGCTGTAGCCCGTGTAAAGGGTGCGACCATCGGGTGAGATGGTGACCCATTTGCCGATGATGCCAGGTGAGGTGACAGTCGATGTCTGCTCATCGACAGCGAGGACAGAGTAACGTGGCAGTTCGTTGTCGTGCTTGATGCCGATGTAGCTTTTGTTATCAGTGGGATGGATGGCCAGATCGGTGATTTCAAGTACGCGGGTCTGAGTGGTTGTCATGTCGATGGACTTGAGGACGGCCCTGGATGTTTTATCAATGACATCCAGCACGGGGGTGGGAGCGTTCGCGACGGCGATGAATGTGTTGGGGCGTTCTCGAAGAAAGGCGTATCGCTTGGGAAGGGTGAGTTCTTCGATGACCGTCAAGCCATCGGGGCCGAGGCGTTTCAGGGAATCGCCTTGAAGGAGTAGTAGAGAGTCATTGAGACCCGGTTCCAGTGAGTAATGATCAATGACGAGCGGCAGGGTTGCGAACTCATTAAGTTTCGAGAGGTCGCCTTTGACAGTTGCAGCGAGTTCTTCGGAGATGACTTCGACGTTGGGACGAATGAACTCGGTCGAGCCATTCTGCTGGACGCGGAATTTCAGTTGATGGACGCCGACCTGCTCTGCCGTTGGAGCCCATTGAATCTCGAAAGACTTTGAGAGGGCAAAGCCATTTGGTGGCGAGAGAATTTCGACGAGGGTTCCTTCGGGGACAATCAGTTTGTGTCGCAGGGACTTACCGACTGCTGTGAGAGCAGGAAAGTCGCTGAAGAGCCCGTTCATCTCTTCGGGACCTGTCTCTGCGTTGGTCGGTGTCGGCGAATTGCTGGGCATGGCCCGAGAGAGGCTTGGTGTGTTGATAACGCTGGAAACAGAACTGAGTGGAGATGTGTGTGCCGTGAGGATTTCTCCGCCTTCGCGTGTGAGCAGGAAGAATCTCAGCGAGTCGCCCTGGGTGATGGCGATCGGGTGGTCGAGGATGTAATCGCGGAAGCGATACGGGAGCATGTAGGTTTCTTCGATTTTCTTGGAGTAGCCGGTGGCGAACTTCGCACGTCGAGAACCGACTTCTGGAAGGCCGGTCGCTAAGCGGTGGGCGGAGATGCTGTTTTCGGAGAGTTTGTAGACGAGCTTCTGGGACAGATCCGGAATGATCAAGTTCGTGAGACCGGCGTCGTGGCGTTTCTTGGTCTCGGCCCCGATCTGGGTTGGGGGAGAGCCGCCATAGACGATATTGTTGCTGATCCAAAATGAGCCTGGATGGGGCTGGTAAACGTAACCAGTCTGCATGTGCCCACCTCGGAAGACGGCCTTGGGATCGCCGTTGAGAAAGTCGGCAAAGGAGTAACCCGTCATACCGCCCGAGGGGCTGAGATTGAAGGATTCCTGAGTGAGGGCGATACGACCATCGTGGCTGACGCTGGCGAGCGCGTACTTGCCGATCTGCTTGATGCGGTCGGTCTGTGTGTTGAGGACGATGGTGTAGGCATCCTGATAAGACGCCTGTTTGCCCGGGCCGTGGCAGGTGACGATGATCATGTCATTGAAAGCCTTGCCAGAAGCAGCGGCCATGTGAGCGATGCCGGGCTTTTTCACATCGAGCAGGTTGGTCATCTTCCAGTTGGGACCATTGGAGAAAACGCTGATGGTTCCTTCGCTGACGTTGGCGACGAAGACCTTGTTATCCCGACTGAGAATAGACCGAGGAGACTTCGTCTTAGCGACGCTCTGCTTGCCAGTGGCGATGTCGTAGAAAGTGACGATGCCATCGGCTTCATGAGAGATGACGAGAGTCTGGTTGTCTTCGGTGAGCGTGATGAAGGTCGCGGGATGATCCATCGGGAGAACTGTGAAGTCGACGGAATCGAGCTTCGGGGTGTCCAGAGTGGGGACTTCCTCTGGCTTGGGCGTTCCAGCAGGAGGGGTCATGTTTTGATTGGGACGGGTTGGTATTGAGGGGCGGGAATTCGAGGGAGGAGGATTTCGGGTGAACGAGTTTTTCTTGTCAGGTTGGGGCATCACATCTTGTTTAGCAGCGACGACCGGTGTTGATTCGGCTGGCGGAGGTGTCGTTTCTGCCTGCTTGCTGGCGACTTGGGTCTGTGTCACTGGCGCCGTTGATTCGACGGGAGGCGTGGTCGGGGATTTGGCTGTATCGGTCGGTGCGGAGGGCCTGGCGAACTGCATGCCGATGAAGAAGACGAGGATGAGGACGAGCATCCCCCCTGCTCCGCCGACGGCGGCCATGATCGGCGAGATGGTGATTTGCGATTTGGAAGTCTTGAGTGGCGGCGCGTTGTCGATGAACTCGAGTTCGTCCAGGACTTTCATCGAGGCCTGGCATTTCGGGCATTTGATTTTGCGGCCTTCGATGTTTCCTTTGACATTTGCTGCGTATCCGCAAGCATTGCAGACAACCCTGTTCGCCATCATCGCCCTTTTTACTCAGTCACTTCGCCCGTGAGCACAAATTATTTCTGCATGCGTTGTTTGATTTATTAGACGCAGCATCTGGGAACTGCCCAACAAATGTCCGTTGAAACATGGATGGATCGCATGTATACATGATGCTAACAGGAGTAAAGCGGGCGTGGAAGACAAAATAACTGTTCGTTGCACCAATTCGTCGTGTGGAGCGAAGTTTCGCGCGCCCCGTTCTTTTCTGGGGAAGATGGTGGCCTGCAAGGCGTGCGGGAATCGTCAAAAAGTCGAGGAGTATGATGAGGCGAGCGAGCGTGCTCCCAAACCTGCGGCGCTGCCCTCATCGGTGTCGGGGTGGAGCAATACGCCTTCGGCGTCGTTAAAGTATGGGGATGAGCCGGAAGAGGATTCTTTTCGAGGAGGGGGACTCGAGTTTGAGGATCTGCCCGATTCGCGTGCACCGGTGCTGACCGGGCGGACGGCGGAGGGGATCGTGCGGGATACAGCGCGGTACCCTTCGTTGCATAAGTATCTGGGATTATTGAAGGCGGTTCAGAAGATTCTGCTTATAATAGGTCAGGTTGCTGCCGTGATCGTTACGCTGGCAGGTTTGATCGTCGCGATCTCGAATCTCGCCACCTCCTACAGGCATCCACAATTTGAGAATAATGTTACGAATCTCCTTTTGCTGTTCGCCGAGTTTCTCCTGGAATTCGGTGCAGCGGCATTATTGGGAGGAATCATTTGGTTGATCACTTATCTTGGTTATCTCGTCTCGATGGCGGGGATCGAGATTGTTTATGTTCTGATTGATATTGAGCAGCATACGCGGATTTCGCGGGCGCATATTGAGCGGGAGGGGCAGCGGGCCGGGTGACGGGGCTGTCGCTGGTGTGTTGTTTCCTGGAACTGCAGACTTTTGATTGAGATTAAAAATTCATGTCGACTGTGACTTCTTCTTCGTCCGCCAACGTGACCCGGTTGCTGCCGCATGTGACGTGTCCGCATTGCTGGAATGAGTTTCCGCCTCAGGATTCTTACTGGATCTCGGAGCATCAGGAACTGATTGGCGATGAGCGATTCTCGGAGACGAGTGTCGAGCAGTTGAGGTTTCTGCCGAGTCACTTTACTCCCGACGGGCAGGCGATCGATGCGCGGGGGTTTACGTGTTATCGGCTGGCCTGCCCGCGGTGTCACCTGGAAGTTCCTCGCAGTATGCTGGAGATGAAGCCGATCTTCATTTCGATCTTTGGGGCGCCGGCCTCCGGGAAGACGTACTTTCTCGGGGCGATGACGCATATGCTGAGGCAGGTTTTGCCGTTGCGGTTCAGCATGGATTTTTTCGATGCAGAAGCCTCCATGAACCGGATGTTGAAGAGTTATGAGTCGGACATGTTTGTCAATCGTGAGCCGGATAAGGCGTGTATTCCAAACTCCCTGATTCGTAAGACAGAACAATCCAACGAGGAGCTTTACTCGACGGTTCGGTTTCAATCTCAGACGGTGACTTATACCAAGCCGTTCATCTTCAATCTGTCGCCGAATGATCGTCATAAGAATTCGGAGAGTGCAGCGCTGAAGGCGAGCATTTGTCTGTATGACAATGCGGGGGAGTCATTTCAGCCGGGGCAGGACCGGGTCGATAATCCGGTGACGCGTCACATGTCGAAGGCGCGTCTGTTGTGCTTTATGTTTGATCCGCTGCAGGATGTCCGGTTTCTGCAGCGAAACGGGCTGGCGGGGGATAACTATCAGCAAAGGGCGCTGTCGAATCAGGAAGAGATCTTCCAGGAAGCAGCGGGGCGGATACGTCGGTATGCTCAGATCCCGCAGACGAAGAAGCATGATGCGCCGCTGGTGGTGATCGTGACGAAGTCGGATCGGTGGGGGCATCTGCTGGGACCGCTGAATCCTGTCAATGAGCCTTATGTCGCGGACAAGACGGGGAAGAAACATGCGATTGATATTCGTCACGTCCGGAAGGTGTCCGATGCGACGCGCGAGTTGCTGCTGAGGTCGACGCCCGAGATCGTGACGGCGGCGGAGAGTTTTGCGAGGGAAGTGGTCTATGTCCCGATTTCGACGTTTGGTCATGAGGCGCTGCATGGGACCAGTGAGGGGCAGATCCGGCCTCGCGATATCAATCCGGTGTGGGTGAGTGTGCCGATCGTGTTTGCCTTGGGTGAATGGTTCACCGGTTACATTCCCACAGTTCGCTAATTATCGAGACGTCAGTCATGGCATTGGAACTTCTCTTTACGTCGGCTGTGCAGGGACTCAAATCCGGGTCTCAAGGGTATTGCACGGTCCAATGCACGCAGGCGATGCCGGGGCCGCTGGCGGAGAGGCTGGAGGCGCTCAGTGCGTATCGGCCGATCTATCCTTCTCAGTCTGAGCAGGCGAAGTTGAATCCGGTCAATGTGGCTTACTGGCGGATTCGTGCGGTGGGGAAGACGTTCCCGGTGTTGTCGCGGATTGCGGACTATGGGCTGGATTATTCTCAACGGACGAACAAGCTGGCGCATCACCTGGTGATCGAGCCGAGTGAGTTGACTGTCGCGGGGCCTGCGGCGATTGCGGCGTCGGGGGCTGCGTTTGTGACACAGTGGAATCAGAAGGTCGAGTCGATCCAGCAGCCGAGGCGACTGCCGGTGGCTGCTTCGACGATGGGAGTCTGTCGTCACTGGCAGACGGTGATGGGGGATGCGGGCTGGGCGGGGGTGGTGGCTGAGGAGATCATTAAGGATCAGAAGCAGCCGATTTTTTTGATCTTCGAGCCGGGGCAGGAGGTGTTGCCGCTGATTGTCGAAGTGCAGAGTCTGCTGCCTGCGGCGATGCGCTGGAAGTCGACGTTCAGCACGTATCTGACGTATCTACCGCCGGAAGCAGAGTGTCAGATTCGATGCCTGCTCAAGGGGTCGAAGGAGGCGCATGAATCGCTGCGTCATGTGAATTCGCTGCGGATTGATTTGACGCAGCCGAAGTCGGCGCCCTCGGGGCCTCTGGCAGAGGCGGCGCGAACGGGAGTGATGCCAGTTCAATTGAAGAAGGCGGAAGCCGCGACGGCGTTTGACTACGAAAGCGACGATGAGCCCCCTGCTCTGCCGGGGCATCAGAGTTTCGCGGCTGAGCCGTTGAAATTGCAGGTGGATGAGAGCGGACGCAGGCCGGGGCCACGCGGACGACGCAAGCAGTACAGCGCCGCGCCGGTGCTGCCGCAGAAGCGAGGGATGGGGCTGTATATTGCGGGTGGGGTTTCGGTGTTGGTGTTGTCGCTGGTGGGCGGCGTGGTAGCGATGCAGTTTTTGAAGCCGGGGAAGGAGAAGCCGAAGGAAGTGGTGGAAAATGTGGTGCAGACGCCAGTTGCTGTGGTGAGTGATCCGATGGCTTCGGTGGTGTCGGCGCCGGAGGCGAGTACTGGTGGAATGGCAGCAGCGATGACGGTGCCCATGGCTAGTACCGAGCAGCCAAAATCCGGGCAGGTTGCACAGACTGAAGACGGAAAAGCAGAGTCACAGGCTATGGCTACTGGTCCTGATAAATCAGCAGTAGCGGAAGGCAGCCAGGAGATGAGGGATAGTGATTTCCGCAATCCAGACATTAAAGGTATTTCCAGTCCTGAGAAGCCGAAGGCAACTGTTATTTATTCAAACGAGATTTGGCGACAGGAAGGTAAGCAACAATTTAAACTCGACTCAGAAGACGTAACCATTAAGGGAAAATTATTAAACATTCTTTTCCCAAAGTTGAACTGGTTGGATGGAGACTCTGAAAAGCAAGATGTCATTCGATTTTCCGATGGCTCTATCAATACTGTGCCCAAGGGAGATGCGGGCTCAACGAAGTTCTATCTCATGGCATGGAATTCAGGGGAACTAACAATTTCTAATCCTAAAACCGTTTCTGATGTCAGGATTCCAGCAATCTTAATGCAATCAATATTTGTATTCGGAGATGAGAATAACAGACAGTACGTTTCTTTGTTTCCGACGCTGGAGTACACATTGAGTGGTTCTTTATCATCGTCTTTGATCATGCCAGAGTATGAAGCGTCCAGCATGAAATCATCTCTTCCTCAGCCGATGTTAAATAAGGCTTGGCCGTATTTGAATAAATCGTCAGATTATTCTTCTCTTCGGCTCGTGCTTAAGGAACTGAATGTGGAGCTGCCTTTTGCTGATAATGCTGCTACTGCTGAGTCAGAAATAAAGTTCACTGTGAATGA
>SXPC01000110.1 GCA_005778225.1 Planctomyces sp.
AAGGTCGAACGCGGTGATCGCCGCCTGGACGTGATCCAGCTACGAACGATCTGTCATGTGTTGGGACAGACATTGCCGAAGTTTGTTCAGCAGCTTGAAAAGCGGTTGTCAGATTGAAAGTTTTCTCGAACTGGATTGCAAAGACATCAGGTCGCGGTACGTCAGGATCACAGGTCTCGTTGAATTCTTACCCAATCCAGAGTGTGTTATTGCCAGAACGAAGCGGCGGTCGATTCGATCAAAAGAAGCTTAGACGTCATGGTAATAAGTCAGGCGTTTCGTTCTTTACATTCCCCACGATCAGATTGGCTGCGATGACTTCGATTGGACCGCTCCAAGGCTTCAGGAGCGGCTTAACCAACTCAATCCCATCGACCTTTAGAATCAAGCTAGAGATTATCGGCATCGGGCGAAATGATCACCGGCTTGCGATCATGGTAGCTCGACGCTGTACCGAGGGATGATGTTGTGAGAATGTTGTAGATCTCTCTCGTGAATTGGTTATCTGGATTTGTCCTCAAAGGGCGGCGTGTTGAGTCCTGTCCGAACTGAAGCCGGTCGGGAAGCCCAGAGTCATGTTGGACAAAGTAAGTCCCTCTTTACGGGAATGTCAACTTTCACATCACATCTCACGGAGATGTACTGTCCAACCATTCCAGCGTGATTCGCCGAGATCGTCGACGACTGTGCCAGGATGTTTCGAGAGCCACCATTCCTTTACATCCTCGTACTCCGACTCGCTCAGAATAAAAGGCGTCCATGGATTCATTCTCCTATCTTGATCACAAGGATCCGAGCCCTGCTGAAGGAACACATTGAGGAAATTTCTTGGAGGAAAAAACCAGGTGGTTTCGATAAAGCCAAAGATACCATAGAGCACGTTCGAGTTTTCGGTGAGCACTTCTTTGGCGCGTTCAACGCTCATTTTGAGAACCTTCCGTCTCAGCGAAAAAGGTCGTCCGAGAAGCCAAGGTCTGCTTTCGTGACGCGGCGGTTGCCTTCAGCGAGATTCGTGGCGACTGAGAGTGCAACTCGATTAAGCTGGTCGAAGAGAAAATAGCAGCCACGAGGAAAAGGCTCGGTTGCTCCACCAAATCTCAAAACTGCCATCTCGATTATCCGCGATGCTCGCATAATCCAAAACGTTCTGGTCCTGCGGAACGTTTTCCTAAATCAGGCGCCAGTTTGACTGCTTGCCCGGGAACGGAAGCCGCGTATAGCCGAGACCTAAGAGTTTCACGAAGTTTCGCAACAGGAATGGAACATAAGACGGTCGCAGAACATCGATGAACAGGCAGTGTCGTTCCCCGTCTGTCAGGTTGAACGACTGTGTCGTCGAACATGAATAGCGGACCGTCTTTGCTCCAGGTGTGTCGCTGTCCGTTCACCACGATAAAGGCACCTTCGCTGGGGGCAGGGCCAATATTGTACAGAACGCGCACCCCCGCTCGAAGCCAGCAAAAATGCTTACTCGTCTTGGTGTTTGGTGAGAACGAAGATACGCGGATCGTCATGATGTATTTGAACTTCTTCTGGAACAGTTCACAGTCGGCTGCCGCATTGTTGTAGGCGTACTATTTGTAAATCATCATCGTTCGCTCATCCGCCTGGCTTCGGCGGTGCACTTCCGCGATAATCTCATCGGCCGGACAGCCCTGGGTCACCTACAGAATCTCCGCCTGATAGGCATTGGGAAGATCATTCAGCTTGTAGATTTTCTCATTGACGAACGGAAGGCTGATGATGTCGATGACGGTATTAAGGGGACTCAGGGACCATGTCAATCCGCCGTTGATCAGAAAAAACCGATGAGCGGTTTCGCCTAAGTCTCGACCGTGGCGAAGAACCTCGTAGACGCCAGTGGCCAGGTACACGATTGCCAAGGGGGGATAAACAAAGCCTGCGATGACTAGCGGCAACGCCCGCTTCACAACTTTCCGAGCATATTTCCTAACATTACGAAACGATTGTTTCGACGGTGCTGCAATAACAGACGGATCGAGCACGGGGGAAACTTGTGGTTGCAATGACACATTCACGTAAGCCTTGGCGTCCATTCACTAGTCCCACCATCCTGGAGGTTGATAAATCGGTCGCGAAGGCTAAGGGAAACCGAATTCTTCTGCAATTTCAGATTCCAACCGACGCAGTTGACGACGACCTTGATCGTCCTTCACAAATGGCCCCGCACGAGTCGTTCGGTAGAAGTGGGTTAGTGCCGATTACGCCATCAAGCGTCGAATTCTGGAAATTCTCAGTTTGAACTGCCGCCTCGACGACGTAAGTCTAGTCCCCACAATGAGAAAGCCCTTCGACATGCTCGTCGAAGGGCTTCATTTGAAAAACAGTCGGGGCAACAAGACGCCAATAGAACTTTTTCGCCCGTCGATTTCAGAAATCAAAGGCGACCTTGCTGACCTTATTCGCGACGCAACTCCTGAAGTCCAAAGGCGTTTCTGAATCAAGCTCCATTGCATAAATCTTGAGGCCTTCATCATGGGCGTTCAATCTCTTCGACGGCGGGGCGAGAAGTGACCCCGGTGAGATTCGGCCATTTCGGTGAAGCCACGGTACACTCACGGTGCCGAGCTAGAGTTCGTACCCAGCCGGTGGAGCGTGAACCGATCTTTGCCCACTGTCTCGTGGCAGAGTTCAACCAGATGTTCGTGGTGCGTGAACAGAAAGACCTGCGTCCGTTTGGCGAGATTGACTAGCTGCGGAATGATTGCCTTTGTTCGCGCATTGTCGAAGGTGATCAGAAGGTCATCCAGGATAAGCGGCATAGGCTCGTGTTCCTCCAAGTAACGCTCCATTGCTGCCAGTCGAAGGGCGAGGTAGAGCTGGTCGCGGGACCCGTCGCTCATGCCATCCACAGGAACATTCGCGCCATTTTCCCGACGGCCAACTATTACCGGGATGTCTGCGTCATTGAATTCCGCCGCGAGACCGTCAAAGGCATCTCGCGTCATCTGCTTGAACACTTGCCCCGAACGTTCAAGCAATGGTCCCTGATTCTCCTCTCTAAACTGTTCGATTTGATTTTGCAGGAAGTGAGCGGCCAGTCGCAAGCGGATGTATCGGGAAGCATCCTGCTTCATGGTGGCAGCTACTGATTCCGCCTGTTGGCGAAAATCTGCAGCTGCGTCGCCAGCTTTCTCTAGTTCCTTCTTCTGTCGATTCAGCCCATCCAGCAGCGATAGTACTTCCTGCAGTTCAGCATTTTTTGCGCCTTTGCTTCCCTCCAGGTGAGCCTTTCGCTGAGGCAAATCGTCTGCTTTCTCAGATTGAACACGAACGACGAAATCATCCAGCCCCTGGCCTCGCGCCAATCCACTCAGTGCCTCTCTGCATCGGTCGATTCGATCTTGTATGGACTTGCTTTTCTCCAAATTGGCGATCAGCGGCTCAAGCTCTTCCGACGCTTCGAGCTTGGAAACTCGCATTAGTTCCTGCAACGCTTCTAACACATTCGTTACCATGGATTCCGCGTCCGACAGTTCGCTCTGGGCTTCTACAATCTGTGAAGTGAGCTGGTCATGTTTGGCCTGTTCGTTTCTGGCCTCTGACAGGGCCTTCCACAATCCGGCTTCTTGGGATTCTGTGACATCTCCCGTGATCCCACGTGACTTTGCGTGTGCTGAGACACTCTGTTCATACTCTTGGATAGAGGCCGCTGTGATCTGAGCTTCACTGGACAGTTTGTTCCAACTGTCATACTTC
>SXPC01000111.1 GCA_005778225.1 Planctomyces sp.
GCTGTTCGATCGGAGCAGCAATCGCATCGGCAATGACTCGGGCGCTCGCGCCGGGATAGCTGGCAGAGACGGTGATGTTGGGCGGCGTAATGGGAGGATACTGCGTCATCGGGAGGGTCATCATGGCGACCCCGCCGGCCAGGGTTACAACCAACGACAAGACCGTCGCAAAGACGGGCCGATCGATGAAGAAGTAACTGAGCATTTCGATTCCTCCAGTTGATGCAGGTGATTTCCTGCACGGTCACTATTCACACGTTGCGACAACAAACCTTTCAACAACTATTCAACGATAAATTCAAGGTCCCGTCGGCTTCCCGGCAACGGACGAATTCGCGCGAGGCATCTCCACAACCGTGGGTTTCACTTCTGATTTCGGACGCACATATTGAAGGCCGCGAACGACAATCTTCTCGTTACCTTTCAGACCTTTTTCGATGGCAATCAAACCATTTGAACGAGGACCGACTTCCACCGAGACTCGGTTTACCTGATTCTTGTCGTCGACGACATAGACGTAGCGTCGACCCTGATCGGAGCCGAGGGCGGCTTCTGAAATCATAAGAACGGAGCGCGGCGCACTCGTCTCCATTTTGACGCGAACAAACAGGCCGGGATGCAGATCCTTATTCGGATTAGCGAACGTCGCCCAGACGCGAAGGGTTCCCGTATTCGGGTCGACCTTGTTGTCTGTGAATTTCAAATGCCCGGTCAGCGGGAACTCATCTGGTTTTTCGTCAGAGAGTCCAAGAGAGACTGGCAGCGAAGACTTGCCATCAGGCGATGAGAATGGCGCCAGCTTCGATCGAATCCTGAGCACGGTCCGTTCATCGACGTCGAAGTAGACGTAAAGAGGATCAAGCTGCACCAGCGAGGCAAGGATGGTTGAATCCGCCATCACGGTATTTCCGGGGTCGACCATGCGACGTGACATGCGTCCGGAAAATGGGGCCGTCACTGTTGCCCAGGTCAGATCCTGCTGGGCAGTCTCCAGGGTCGCGGTCGCAGTCTCTACGCCTGCAGCCGAGGTATCACGCACGGATCGCGCTTGTTCGAATTCACTGGCCGAGATGACCTTGGAAGTATGCAGTTCCTGCAGGCGGTCGAAGTTTGCCTGATTGAAGCGGTGCGTTGCTGCTTGCTGATTTAAGTTTCCCTGAGCCTGCTGGACTGCCAGTTCGAAGGGCTTGAGTTCCAGCTGAAACAGCGGCGCTCCTGCTTCAACTTCATCGCCGTCACGGAAGAAGACTTTTTCGAGGTAACCTGAAACACGCGACTTCAAATCCGCCGACATCATTGACTCAGTCCGTCCCGTGAAGACTTCTGCATCGATCACCTCGCCTGCAACTGGCGTACTGACTTCGACATCGACTGGCCCGACCGCTGGAGGTCCACCGGGACCTTTGCCGGCAGTTCCAGCCGCACCGGCAGCGGATGTCGGCTTGTCGCAACCGGCGTTCAGCAATAGAGCGGTGATGATCAGGCAAAGTGAGAGATGATGATGCACGAATGTGCTCCTGGTGCAGTGATTTTCGGGAGGAATTCCGGGGAGGGTGTTATGGCTTCGGCGGGCGAAACCGGAGGGAGACAGCCCGTGACAGGCCCGAGAGTTCATGTTCAATTTCCTCAAACGTACTGCTTGAGTGCGAATGGTCGACGCGAAATGAACGTGCTCAATCCATTAGTGTAATAACTTTCTCGCCGCAGTTTGTCATTTTAGCGGTCTTGGCCAAAAAACCAGTTCTACCGATTCTTCAGCTCTCAAGTTACCCAACGTGATGGCCCTGTTCGACTTGAAACGCATCACACTCCGTTATTATGCGAGAACCCGATCCCCGGCAGGACATTTTCTCCAGATTATCACTCAGTTGATGAGAAAAATGTCCTGGCAATCCGTGGAACCTGCAGCGTGGCTGCAATGCATCTTGCCTCGAGGGGTCACTGAATGACATCTCGCGCTCGATGCATCAATTCTGACAAACGCGGGTCCACTTTGGGGCGTTTACCCCTAAGTAGTACGGACGCCTCATGATACAGCAACATCCCCTCAATATAATCGAACCAGGGAGCTGGTGTTTTCCCGAGTTCGTCTTTCGCCATCCTGTCTGCCCATTCGACCATTGTATTGTCCGCATTCGTCATCGCGGCTTGGGCCTGTTCTCGTTGTCCTGCGCGATGATATGCCATTGCCAGTGCGGAGTGGACCACTGGCTGCCCTGGCCATAATTGGTCTTTCTCAAGTGACGCAAGAAAGGAATCAATGGCGTCTTCGTAGCGCCCTTGTCGATAGTGGGCCAGCCCGATCAGGTAATGTCTGACAGCCTGGGGTGGCTTGTGCATCACGCGACTGACTTCGACACCTGCGAACGAGGTCATGTCGCGTAAAACTCGCTCGTCATCCCATGAAGGAAGCGCTTCAGCAGCGTTTGCGACCTGTGCAATATCGACAGGAGACGACACATCAAACAGGCAACCGCGGATCGCCCAGATGGAAGGATCGCTCCCGCCTGCGGTCGACTCGTTCCACATCTTGAGACACAGGTCACGGTACGCGTCATGATTGCCTGTGAACAAAAACAATTGCGCCGTTCCCCACCATTTGGGACCAGCGGTCGGTCCACCCATCTTCATGGATTTCTCCAGGTCGACGGCTGCTTCCGGCCACAATCCCAGGCGAATGAAGAAGGCGCCTCGCTCCGCCCAGACGTAGTAATAGTCTGGCTGAAGTTCGATCGCCCGGTCGTACGCCTCTGCGGCTGCTTTCCATTCTTCCAGATAAATATGACCTCGAGCTGAGCTGAGTGTGTCATTGGCCTGCTTGAGACGCTCTGCCAGTTTCTCGACACCTTCCCGGGCACGAACGGCGCTTTCACGCGCTCGAACTGCCTCACCAAGTGCGATGATTTTCTCATCGCGCTCCGCAGCCGCCACCGTCGCCTGCCAGAGACTGACTCCGGTTCCGATCACCATCGCCAGCAGGACGAGAGTTCCCGCTGTGATCGCCATCTGGTTGCGCCGCGCGAACCGCGTAAACAGATACCACGCCGAAGGAGGACGGGCTTCAATCGGCTGCAGATCAAGGTGGCGCTGGATATCGGCAGCCATGGCACCTGCGGATTCATAACGACGAGTCCGCTCTTTGTCCGCGGCTTTCATCACGATCCAATCGAGATCACCACGCAGTTCCGACGACAGCTGGGCGGGCGTTGTGCGGCGTTTCGCAGAAACGGTGGATTGCAGCTCTCCCAGCGTCGTTAAACGACGACTTGGAGCCGGTAGTGATTCTTCGCGAATAATCCGTCGTAGCTCGTCGAACTTTGCCGTGCTGAGCCGGTTCTTGTCGTATGGAGTCGAACCCGTCAGGATCTCAAACAGCAGCATTCCCAGCGAAAACACATCTGACCGTGTATCGATATCGAGAGAATTCATCTCCGCCTGTTCGGGGCTCATGTACATCGGCGTTCCGATGAGATCCATGAACCGCGTATAAATCGTCTTCTCTGTCAGCGGTTCCCCGATCGCCTTGGCGACTCCAAAGTCAATAATCTTGACGACTGGCCTGGTATCATGCAGCGTCACCATGACGTTCGAGGGCTTCAAATCGCGGTGGATGACACCCTTCTGATGTGCATGCTGTACAGCCTGGCAGACATCAATGAAAAGTTCCAGACGCTCGCGAATCGTCAGCTGATGCTGTTCACAAAACTCGGTGATCGGCACGCCGCGGACCAGTTCCATGACAAAGTAAGGCTCGCCGGTGGCTGTCTTTCCGGCATCGAACACTTTCGCGATGTGTTGATGGTCCATGATCGCGAGGGCTTGTCGCTCTGCTTCGAACCGCGCGAGAATCCCCTTCGTATCAATCCCGGACTTGAGCAGTTTCACCGCGACTCGACGCCGCATGGGCTCTTCCTGTTGAGCCACATAGACGACTCCAAACCCGCCCTCACCAATCTTCTCCATGAGGCGGTAACGTCCGACTGTCTCCCCTGCCCTGTCCCGACCTGCAAAGGCTGTCGACTGCTCTGCTTCCTGGTCGATGCGATAGCGAAACTCTTCCACGGGCGAGAGTTGATCGACAACACTCGACTCTTCTGCGTGTGCGGCAAGGAGTTCTTCTATCGTTTGTCGCAGCGCATGATCTCCTTGGCAGACATCGTCCAGGTACGCTTTCCGTTCCAACGCGGACTCCAGTTCCACAACGGTCAGGAAGATTCGCTTCTGCTGAGCAATGGATACGGCAGACATCTCAACAGCCATTCGTGAAAGGACAAGCAGCAAGATCCAGAACTATGCGATGTTCACACCATGAGCAGGACAAAAAAGTCAGTTTCCTTATTCTCCGATGGCCCGTTTTAACCAGGCTCTCACAAAACTCCAGTGTCGCTTGACGGTCCGGTCCGAAATACCCAGCGTCTCTGCGGTTTCCTCTAATGTGAGCCCACCAAAGTATCTGAGCATCACCAGTTCATAAGACTCTGGATCTTCCTTTTGAAGTTGCTCGACGGCCTCATTGAGTGCCAGTAACGTCGCCGGAGAAACCGACGATGAGGGACTGAAGACATCCTCCAGCCCCACTTGATCGCGTCCACCACCATACTTCAGCCCTGCTTTCCGACGTGCTGCTTCAATCAGAATCCGCCGCATCGCCTCAGCTGCTGCTGCATAAAAATGCCTGCGATTCTGCCACAGCAGGGCTTCATTCCCGTTCCCGACAAGTCTCAGATAGGCTTCGTGAACAAGCGCCGTCGGCTGCAGTGTATGCTCGCTTCGTTCGTGGTTCATCTTCTGACAGGCCAGCCGGCGCAGTTCCTCGTACACGAGGGGCAATAGCTGAGCTGCAGCGCCCGTTTCTCCGTCGCGAATCTGCTTCAGAAGTTGCGTCACATCGGACAAACGGGGGCTTTCACTGGAGAATTCATTCTTTGTGTCTCAACAGTTCCTCATTCAAATTCTATGACATTCACGACTATTGGAAAGGATCATCAACGCCATGGCGTCGTTTGTTTTCACGTCTGACTTTGATAATCCCGCTGGCTGACGGTTTGACGGTCTGACTCGGCGGGTAGTGCTTCGAGGGGACCTTTGTGTTGTTTGGCGGATTCGTTCGCGAGCATGTTCTGGTGCAGAAGATCCTGGGAATTCGCATTCCGGCCTGCACCGTAAACGGGAAGAGGTCCTTCCGCCACTAGCACGGAAGGACCTCGGGAGCATTTCGGAGTGTTCGGAGCGAACGCTTAGTTGTTACCGCCGCCGCCGCCACCAGCACCGCGTTGTGGAAGAGCTTCGATTTCGGCTTTGCTCAGGAAACCGTCTTTATCGGTGTCCATTTGCTCGAATCGACCTTGAATACGTTCTGGCAGTTCGCTCTTGGCGAGTTTGCCATCTTTGTTTTCGTCGTAGCCCATCATTCGTTCAACCATGTTGCCGGCGCCGCCAGCACCACCTGGGCCGCCAGGACCACGACCGCCTGGGCCACCTGGACCACCAGCACCGCCGCGACCCATGAAGCCTTCTGGCATCTCTGGTCGAAGTTCTTCAGCAGAAATCTTGCCATCGCTATTTTTGTCGAGCTTCTTCAGAGCAACGACCGAGTTGTTGATTTCTTCAGCTGAGAGTTCGCCATCTTCGTTGGCGTCGAGAGCTTTCATGATCGGCATCATCCGCATGAAGTTTCCGCGATCACCACCACGACCACCGGGACCGCCAGGACCACGTCCTTCACCACCCGGACCGCGACCGCCTTCGCCACCTGGTCCGCCTTGAGGACGGTTACCGTCTTGTGCTTGAGAGAATGAAATCGAAAGCGCCAGCGCGACAACCGCGCAGATCGACAGAGTAGTGGTACGCATGAGAGTCCCTTTGATGTGGATGTTTGCAAAGCAGGTACGGAGCAATCCGACAAGCCTGCCGGAAGCAATGTTGACCGTCTTAAATTCGACAGTGCCGATTGGCACATCGAATTAACACACAACGCTCATAGGTGTTTTGGAAAATTCCAAAATATTTCTCGATGCAGCTTGCACTCAGGGTCGAGGATCGAGATGTGATCGCGAACAACACGAGTTTCACCACAGGTGGTGGTTACTCAATTGGCAACAGTAGCTCACCGTTTGCGGCAGAACGAGTGCCAGGAATCGGCTGGTTCTGCAAAGCGCGGAAGGTAAACACCGCAGCGTATTTTGTCTGATCGGTGTAGTTTCTCGACGCGGCGTGCAATGTCAGGGCATGAAACAAGAGCACATCCCCTTGCTTCATCTCGACAAACTTCGCGTGGCAAATCAATTCCTGATTGAGAGGGTGATCGGTCCGGAAGAATTTCGCCTGGTCAAACTGATCGGACTGGAATGTCATGCGGTGCGAGCCTGGAATGACACGCAGACATCCGTTTTTCTCGTTTTCCGTCCCGAGCGCCAGCCAGGCGCTGACGAGGTTCGTATTTGAAAAGGCCCAGTAGCGAATGTCCTGATGCCAGCCCGTGTCCGAACTGAAACGAGGCTCCTTGGTCATGACGCAATTATGGTGACCCAGAGGGCAAACCAGCTGTGGGCCCAGCAATGTGCGCAGACGGTTCAGGAGCGGGGCCGACGTCAGCCAGTTATGGAAGACGGGATCACGGGAATGGGCTAGTTTCAATCGTCGAATCGTCATGCCGCCCTGACTGCTGCGTGCCTCGGGAGCGCCGGGGTAGTGAACGTCAGCTTCGTACTCGAACGGCTCGCGCTTGTGTTCGACGTCCGTCTTCACGACGTCCAGCATCAGAGAACAGACGTCCGACTCGACCAGATTCCGACAGATGACGTATCCATTCTCCTCAAAGAAGTCCCGTTCTTCTGCGGTCATTGTCGACGTACTTACCTGCGAATCACTCATGCACTCAACCGTAACTTCCATTTATTGAATCCCTGATGCGGGTTGGCTGGTAACTTCCCTGTGACTCCATTCTTCCCGAAGTTGCTGTTTCGTCAATCGACACAGAAGGTGCGACAAAAGTTCTCTGACATGACATTGTCTGTTCAAGAACTTTCGACGATGATGGCATGAACGGGAAAACAGTCGCAATTGTCGTTAGAATAAACCGTCGTATCACGGACCACGTCTTCTTTCTGTCCGATCCCGCGTATTCCAGAATTAAACACTTTCATGTCAGTAAAAAGCGAAGCGTCAGCCACTGCGACCGAATCACCGTCTACTCCCGACTCGATGGGAAAGATTGCTGTCGACTGTGAGCCGTCGTCCACGGTCGGCTGGCTGAGAACGATCGTCGCGACTCTGTTGTGTCTGCTATCTCTGGTTGTTGGAGTTGGTGGGTTTGCCTACCTCGCCTCACTCCGTGAAGCCCCCGCACGACGCGAGCCGACCGCTCGTCCGCTGGTCGTCACGACGTACGAAATCACTCCCAGCGATGTCCGGGAAATAGTCTCTGTCTATGGCACTTCACGTGCAGAACGAGAAGTCCAACTCAATGCTCAGGTCGCCGGCCAGATCATCGACACATTCAAACTGAATATCGGCGAACGCGTCGAAGCACCCAAAGTTGATGCGACATCCGGCGTCAAAACCGAGCATTATCCGGGCGACGTTGTCATCAAGATTGATCCGAAGACTTACCAGGAGAAACTGAATCTGGCGATGTCGAAGCTCGATGAAGTCGCTGCGGAAAAGTCGAGCCAGCTGCAGGAGAAGATCAATCTCCAAAGCAAACTCTCGATTCAGGAACAATCACTCGCGACCTACCAAAAGGAGTACGACCGCATCGCGTTGCTGCATGAACAGGGCAAGGTTTTGAATTCCGATCTCGATCGGGCTCGTCTGGAACTGATCGGCTATCAGGATGGCATTGATACCCTGAAATCGCAGTTGGCACTGATCCCGAAGAAGATCGAACAACTCGACCGCAAGGCGGCGACGTTAGAGAATGATGTCCGGATGGCGGAGCTCGACATCGAACGGACGAGCGTGATCCCGTCGTTCAATGGAATTGTCAGCGATGTTGCAGTTGAACTCGGGCAGTATGTTCGATTAGGTGATCCGCTGGTCAAGATCGTCGACGTCTCGAAGATCGAAATCCCTGTCGCGATCTCGATCGATGATCAGCGACGGATTTTGTCTCAGTGGATGACCGACAAGAAGATCCAGGTCTCGATCGCGATGAATCAGCGTGAGGACGAAGTCTGGTCCGGACACATCGTGCGGTTCTCTCCGGTTGCGGATGAACGGACCCGGACGGCCGAGGTTTTTGTGGAGGTCGATAACGCGGCTCAGAAGTCACCTCTGGTTCCGGGAACTTTTGTCAACATCCGGATCGAGACGCAGCTGCAAAAAAACGTCCTTCTCATTCCACGGTCTTCGATCATTGACGGGTTTGTCCTCGTTTATGAGGAAGTTGAAGAAGAAGTCACCCTGGAGGAGACCGAGAAGACAACCGAAAAGGCCTCCAGCGAAGCAGAGACAACGACCACCGTCGATAAAGTCGTCGAACGCAAGACAAAGCTGCTGACCCGTAAAGTCCCGGTCAAGGTTGATTCGTACCTGCAGAACATGGCGATCGTTTCGGAAGGTCTCTCAGAAGGGGATAAGATCATCGTGACCAACCTGGATCTCCTCAACGAACTCCTGAGCACCGGCGAGACTTATACGCTCATTGAGTCGGAAACTCAGAATGTCCGAAAATACGAGCGGGATCAGCGAATCCGACAATGGGAGCTGCTGCATCGCGATAAAGGGCTTTCTTCCGTCACTCCCTGACGTATCAGTACTCGACGCCTGACGTTTTTTTCATTACCTTTCAGAAGGTCGAGAGCATTGACGCCTGAAACGGCATTCCTCAGCTGGGATGCCTGCGAAGAATTTCTCATTGGGCGGGGCTCTGACAATGAAGGGTTCTTCGATGATCTGCGTGAGTGTCACACCTGCGTCCCGCACCCTTGCTCAAGTCGACCTGCTGAATGCCTCTCGCTATGGCGACATGGTCGAGCTCTGCATCGATCGCCTCATCAAAGAGCCCGATTTCAAAGAACTCCTGTCGACGATCGACAAGCCGATTCTGATTTCGTGTCGTCGTAAAAAGGATGGTGGACAGTTTGAAGGGACGGAAGAGGCGAGAAAAGCTCTTCTGCGACAAGCGATTGCCTCAGGGCCTGCCTATATCGAACTCGAACTCGACATTGCCAACGAGATCCCCCGCTTCGGAAATACGCAGCGCGTCATCAGCTTTACGCGACTGGACCGTCCTGAGTACGACATTGAGTCGATCTTCGAAGAAGCCGCTGCTGCGAAAGCCGACATTGTCAAATTCAGCTGGCCGACGCCGACTATCGACGACGTCTGGCCGCTTCTGGCTGCCGTGACTCAAAAGAGAATGCTGCCGATTGTTGGGAACGGCCGAGGCACTCCCGAGATGACTTTCTCGCTGCTTGGAAAGAAGTACGGCTGCCCGTGGATTTATGCTGCTCTTGAGAAGGGGATGGAAGCCTATCCCGGGCAGGTGACTGTCCATGAACTCGACGAGTACTATCACTTCAATGACATCAATAAGCAGACCCGCTTTGTGGCTGTGGCGGGTTTTTCCCAGACACTCACCACGACGCTGCGCATTTTCAACCTCGCTTTTCGGCACATGAAGATGAATGTCCGGTGCCTGCCGCTGACGATCGGACGCGTTGACCGCTTAGCGAAGATGCTTGAGATTCTCAAAGTCCAGGCGGTTCTGCTCGGTGGAGAAGAAGCCACTCGTGCGATGAGCCTGGCGACTCAGATTGATAAGCGCGAATTCGATACGCAGTACATCGACCTGATGCTCTCTCAGCCCGATGGGTGGCATGGATATAACACATTGCTCAGGACATGTCTGCCGACCATTGACCGCTCATTTGTTGGTGGCATCCAGAATAAGACAATCCTCGTCATCGGGACCAATGGGATCGCTCACACCGTCGTCTCTGCACTCGCTTCGCGTCAGAACGTCGTCAACGTCTGCAGCACTGATACGCAGGCCTCGGAGCAACTGGCGAGGATGTATCAGGTCAAACACGTCCCATTCGCTCACCTCTACGAGACACTCTGCGATATCATTATCATCGCGGACTCCAACATGAAATTCGGTAAAGGACAAAAGGAGATCATGCCCTCCGTACTGCGTCCTCATCACACGGTCATTGACCTTTCCAACTTGCCACTCAAGAGCCCACTGTTTGAAGAAGCGATCGCCCGCGGCTGCAAGATCATGAGTCCGAGTATTATCTATATGGACGAGATTCAACGTCAGTTCAAGGCGTTGACAGGCCAGGAAATCCCGTCCGAAGCGATTTTGGAAGTTATGGGAGCGCGTAGTTGATCTGTTCGATTCAGGTCAGACGACGTCGCACGACGAACAGTCGAGGCGACTTTGGCGATGGCGGGTCGGCGTAACCCAGATTAATCGTGAACTCTCGAGGCGGGAGGCTTTTCCAGAGTCTTCGGACAACCGCCTCTTCATCGAGGCCGCCGGGATGCCCGACATACGCCAGCACGGTGACGATGCCTCCGGGACGTAACAATGACATCACGTCGCGGAGTGCTCGCTCGGTAGTTTCGCTGGTTGTGATAACCGCTTTCTCACCCCCCGGCAGATATCCCAGGTTGAACATCGCCGCTCCGATGTTTCCTCGCAGTTCACCGGGGAGATGTGAGACGACATTCGAGTGGCAGTCATTGATTAGAGTGACGTGCTTGATACCAGCCAGCGTCAGTCGAGCTGAGGTACTGTCGAGGGCCTGCTGTTGTCGATCGAATGCCCAGACATGCCCCTTTTTACCGACGCATTCCGCCAGAAACTGCGTGTCGTAACCATTCCCTGCCGTTCCATCGATGGCGAATTCATCTGGCTTGAGAATGCGGGACACAAACTCCTGAGCGACATGCGTCAGATTCTCGACTTCGAGAGACTTGACGGGGGCGTTTGCAAAAGCAGCTTCACGACGAACATCGTAACGACGTTCAATCGGCTTGCCCTGCAGCAGATGCTCAACCATCATTTCCGCCAGATAAGGCCCTTGCAGTGAGCCTTTCGATCCCAGTCCATTTAGATAACCAATTCGCCCATCGGCAGGATGCGTTCCGACGCGCGCGACCTGTTGCAGTAAGACCGGACGAACACCTGCTTCATGACGAAGCAGTTCCACTTCTCGTGGCAGGATGTCCTTTAGCTTCGCCAACACTGCGTCCCGACCTTCCGCTGTCACTGTCGAGCTCAGATCATCATGCTCATAGGTCGAGCCGACCTTATAGACATCGTCCTGAATCCGTATCAGCCAGACGCCGTGCTGGATGATGCGATCTTCATCGAGTCCGGGAATTCTTACGGTCAGAATCTGCCCTTTGGCGGGGTTACACAGAATCCGTCCGAAGTACGGATTGTAAGCCCCAGTGAATCCCTGGCAGAACACGACTCGTTGCGCGATGACATCAATCTTGGGAATTTCGATCTGCTCCGACGAGACCTTCACATCCCAAAGCGGATGCAAGTCTGCGTAAACGATGTGATCTTGTGTCTGGAAATGACGATGTGAGACGTCGAGGTATTGTTTGGCATCCAGACGCCCTGCGACCGGGATCTCGACCGAGCCAAGCGCTGTTTGAAATGGCTCTGGAGACTGGATCCACTCCACATCCCAGCCGGTCGCGATCCGTTTGCGGACTTTCTCGACATGCTCTTTTGCATGAAACAACCGAAGCAGCGGAGTCTCCGTCAGCAACTGAGAGTTAGTGATCGACTCGATCTGACGGTAAAAGCGTTGGGCGGTCGACCAGAGAACTTCGAAGTCGTCGAGTTGAGCCAGACGTTTGCCAGTGACCGGCGAGATGAGACCGGCTGCGACTTTCGAGGAGGTCGACGTTTCGTTCCGATCCACGAGCAGGACATCAACGCCCGCATGACGCAACGCCCATGTCAGAGTTGTTCCGGCAAGGCCGCCGCCGATGATCAGAGTATTGATTTCCCTTGCCATGCGGCCAGTTTAGGCGTTTTGCTGGACTTTCGACAGCGACTAAGCCAGCAGCTTCTCGACGACGTGATGTTCTTCCACTCCGGTCAATCGGACATTCAAACCGCCGGAGCGAGACGATAATTTCGCATGGTCGATCCCGAGACAGTGCAGCACGGTGGCTTGCAGGTCATGCACGTGGACTGGATCTTCGACCGGCTTGAAGCCAAGGTCGTCGGTTTTGCCGACTGTGATGCCGGGCTTGATGCCGCCGCCCGCCATCCACATGGTGTAGGCTTGGGGGTGGTGGTCGCGTCCCTGGCTGCGTCCGAGGACGACAGAGGATTCGACCATTGGCGTGCGCCCAAATTCTCCGCCCCAGATGACGAGCGTATCGTCCAGCATGCCGCTGCGTTTGAGGTCCGTGAGGAGTGCCGCGCAAGGTTGATCGGTCGTGCCGCATTGGTTTTTCAATCCGCCAGCGACGTCGGAATGGTGATCCCAGTCGGAGTGATAAACTTGAATGAAGCGAACGCCTCGCTCGGCCAGTCGTTTTGCCAACAGACAGTTGTTTGCAAATGCTTTCTTGGCGTTCCCTGGTTCAGCCCCGTAAAGGTCGAGGGTTTCTTTGGTCACGCCGCCCGTGTCCATTAACTCGGGAACTCGCGTTTGCATGCGATAGGCCATCTCGTAGGCCGCGATGCGCGTTGCTGTCTCGGGATCACCTTGTCTGGAAAGTCGCTGCTGGTTGAGTGATTTGATGGCATCGAGCGCATCGCGCTGTGACTTCTGATCCATGCCTTTGGGAGTCGTGACGTTGAGGATCGGGTCTCCAGAGTTGCGGAACGGAACTCCTTGAAACGAACTGGGCAGAAGCCCCGAACCCCACATTGCGGTCCCGCCGCTGAGGGTGGCACCGCTGGTAAGAACGACGAATCCCGGCAGGTCGGTCGCTTCGCTGCCGATGCCATAGGTCACCCAGGAGCCCATGCTGGGACGTCCGGGGACGCCGTTGCCGGTGTTTACAAAGAGTTGAGCCGGGGCATGGTTGAAGTGATCGGTGTGGACGGTCTTGATGAACGCGATGTCATCTGCCACTTTTGACAGATGAGGCAGGGCTGATGAAATCTCTGCACCGGACTGGCCATGTTTGGCAAATTCGAAACGTGGTCCGAGGACGGCGGCATCGGGTTGAATGAAGGCCAGACGCTGGCCTTCGGTGACTGACTTGGGGAGCGGCTTGCCCTCGTGCCTGGTGAGTTCCGGCTTGTAATCAAACAGGTCCAGCTGGCTGGGTGCACCCGCCATGAATAAGTAGATGACTCGCTTGGCTTTCCCGCCATTCGGAAGTAAGTAGCCCGATGACGCAGGTTCATGAGCGTGCGTCTGAGAAGTTATCATGTTCTGCAGGCCGCCGGTCATCAGTGATGTCAGCGCGATTTTGCCCAGGCCGATGCCACAGTCTTGAAAGAGCTGGCGTCGGGTGCAGGCAAGGAGTGGGTGGATATGATCAAACATAGGTGGGCTCGGCGGCAGGGAGGAATTATGGCTTCATGACAGCTTCGTCGAGGTTCATGATGACGCGGGCAACCAAAGTCCAGGCAGCAAGGTCAGCGGTTGCGTCCTTATTGCCAGTGACTTCATGCGGGTTGATTTCCCCCGCTTCGATGCGAGAGCGTTGCGTCTGGAAATATGCGACAAGCGTCGAAACTTCCTCTGGACCTGGCGGCCGGATGAGGAAGCGTCGGAAGAGTGTGGTCATGGTCGAGTCGACCGGCTGATCGGTTTTGCATGTCGTCGCGGCGTGTCGGGCCATTTCGAGGTACATCTCGTCATTGAGGAGAGTCAACGCCTGGAGTGGCGTGTTGCTGCGATCCCGTTTGACGGTGCAGTTTTCGCCGGTTGGGCCATCAAAGACCGTGAAGGCAGCAAACGGTGTCGTGCGTTTGGAGAAGGTGTAGAGGCTGCGTCGATAACGGTCCTCGCCGGTCGAGGCGTTCCAGCGGAAGCCGCCGTAGGCGACGTCGGTAACGGAACCAGGTTGAGGAGGAAAGACGCTACGACCATACATCTTCTGAGTCAGCAATCCGCTGCTGGCGAGCATCTGATCGCGGAGGACTTCGGCGGAGAGTCGGTAGGAAGGGCCGCGCGAGAGCCAGCGATTACTCGGGTCATCTGCCTGCTCTTGTGCCGTCACCACACTTGAACGTCGATAGGCTGCACTCGTGACGATCAAGCGATGCAGGGATTTCATCGACCATGGTTTGAAGCCATCGGTTGTGGGTGTCATGAATTCACACGCCAACCAGTCGAGGAGTTCCGGGTGGCTGGGAGGCTCAGACTGGGTTCCGAAATCTTCCAATGTCGTGACAAATCCTTGTCCAAAGAATTTGGCCCAGGCACGGTTCACGGCGACCCGCGCGACGAGAGGATTGTCCTCACAGACGAGCCACTGCGCGAACGCTAAGCGGTCGTGTGGAGGCTTCTCGGTTGATGTCGCGAAAATCTCGGGGATACCGGGCGTGACTAGTTCTCGTGGCGACAGGTACTCGCCACGGTGGTGACGGTGAGTCTGGCGTGGGTTTTCTTTGGCTCTCGTACGGAAGATGAGGGTTCGAACGGGAGCAGGCTTGGAGTTCCGTAGCTTGTCAACAGGTTTTCGCGCTTCTGCGAGCTCAGGCGCTGTCAGCAGGAAGTAGTTTCGAATTGTTGTTTCTTCGTCTTCTGATCGCGTGCCTTCAGGCTGACGAAATGCTGTTTCGACCTCTTCCGTTAAGCGAACCGGTGACCGCAGCTTCTCGTCGGAGGTCACACTGATGCGGAACTTGCCGAGTGCTGCGACGAAGTGGCGTTCGAAGAGCATCTCGATCGTTAATGTGCCAGTCGGCTGAAGAGGTTGAGCCAGTGGGATCACGTACTGAATGCGATGTCCGATTTCATCGCCCGCCGGCTGGACCCCCGAAGAGCCGTTGCCGTCGGAAAGTGAGACCGCCATCGAATTCCCAGGATCGAAAGCGACTTTCTGCCCATCGACAGTGGTCGTGAACTCGCTGAGGAAAAACTGCCCTGCTCTGCCTTCATAAAACGTCCGACCCGGTCCGCGTTGCGGGAGGCGCTCGTCCGGCAGGGCTTCGAGTCGCAGGCCGGTGATTGGCTGCTGGTACTCCGAGAGGTTGAATGTCAGAGTGTAAACGTCCCGTTTGGTGAAGTCGCCACTGGCAAAGACAGTGCCGTCTTGCTCGACTTCCAGATAGGGGAGGTTGCTAGTCGCGGTTTGTGGTTTGGCGGTCGTCCAGGTGTTGAGTGAGCCTGCCACCTTGTCTTTCCAGTTTGAGAATGCCGTTTGAAAGGCAGCCCAGCTACGTTCCTGTTCAGGTCCATCCCCTTGAAACGCCGGATACTGGAATTCGAGATCCAGGATTTTTGCTTGGACCTGGATATCGATCTCATTGCGTCGCTGCTTGAGTGACGCTGGTGTGACATCGAGTTCGAGTTCTTCGGCGTTGTTCAACAGGCCAAACAGCTGGTAGTAATCAGTGTGTGTGATCGGATCGTATTTATGGGTATGGCATTGGGCACATCCAGTCGTCATGCCGAGCCAGACGGCCCCGGTTGTTGCGACTCGGTCGACCATCGCGAAATAGCGGAATTCGAGCGGATCGATTCCTCCTTCTTCATTCAACATCGTGTTGCGATGAAAGCCCGTGGCGATGAGTTGGTCCTGAGTCGGCTCGGGAAGAAGGTCGCCAGCGAGTTGTTCGATCGTGAACTTATCAAACGGCATATCGTCGTTGAGGGACTTGATGACCCAGTCGCGGTACGGCCAGATGGTTCGTTCGCGGTCCTTTTCGTAGCCGTTGGTATCTGCATAGCGGGCCAGATCCAGCCAGGATCGCGCCCAATGTTCGCCATAAGAGGGAGACGCGAGCAGTTCATCGACGACCTTCTCATAGGCATTGGCAGACGTGTCATTCACAAACGCATCTGCCTGCTCAGGCGTAGGAGGCAGGCCGATGAGGTCCAGATAGACACGACGGATCAACGTGTAACGGTCTGCTTCAACGGAGGGCTGCATCGCGCGTTCATTGAGTCTGGCGGCGATGAACTGGTCGACGGGATTGGCTGCGCTGCTGTTTTCGAGCTTTGGAATTTCGGGGCGGACCGGTTTTTCAAACGCCCAATGTTTCTGATACACCGCACCGCTTTCGATCCACTTCTTGAAAGCCTGCTTCTGCTGGTCAGTCAACGTGACGCCGCTTTTTGCAGGCGGCATGCGCAGATCTTCATCGTCGGAGAAAAGGCGAGCAATCAGTTCGCTGTTGTTGGAGTCTCCCGGAGCGATTGCGCCGGCTTCGATCGCTGCTTCGCGAACATCCAGACGCAGGCCGGCTTCGCGAGTTTCTTCGTCAGGGCCATGGCAGGCGTAGCAGGTTCCTGAGAGGACCGGTAGCACATCGCGACGAAAATTGACTTCATCAGCGACCAGGCAGGAACTGGTCAAATACAGAGCGCAGGCCAAAGCCCAGATGCGCACACCCAGTCTCATAGATCAGATTTCCCATCCTCGGCTCGCGACATCAACGGCTCATGACGTCGCTACTGTTCGGATTCAATCATCTTACTGGCGAAGAGAGCAGACGCCAACAGGAATTGCAGGGAAATTGAATCTCTTATCCACGATTGCCGAATCAACTGGATGACTTTTTGCTGGTATTAGGCGTCTGTAGCCCAACGAGTTCAACGACTTTGATTTTGCTGTTTCCGACATCGCAGCTGCTGCACCCGCCGCATTTTGTCGCTGCACGTTTTGACAATACGCCGCGAATGAACTTGCCGATGCGTCGTCCCAGATACGAAAGGGCCAGGACAAGGATCAGCAGAACAATCAGA
>SXPC01000112.1 GCA_005778225.1 Planctomyces sp.
CCTTCGGGCACCTTCTCCCCTCAAGGGAGAAGGGACGGTCTCGGCGCCGTTATTAGAACAATTGTTTTTTGCATATTGATGGTCCGCACAGCGGACCCTACGGGAAGGATGCAGCTGTGTCTGCGATTGCTTCGGCTAGTGGCTTTGATATCAAGACGTTTGAAGAATTCGTGGCTTCGCGCCAGGAGCCTGAGTGGCTGACGGCGAAGCGCCGGGCGGCGTTTGCGCTTTACAAAGAGCAGGGAATCCTGGATCTCGATCCGGAAGAGTACAAGCGGGTCGATCTGCGGATCTTCCGCGAGAACCAGTACTCGCTGTCGGGTGAGACGACCTCTTCTGAGATCGCGTTTGAGACCCTGCTGGCAGGGCGTGCTGAGTTCGCTGGGCACATTACTCATACCGACAGTGTTTGCCTGAAGCAGGAACTCTCTGCAGAATACGCCGCCAAAGGGGTTCTCTTCGGCGATCTCAAGACGATGCTCGCGACCCATGGCGATTTGATCAAAACACACCTGCTGACCAAAGCGGTTGACCCATCGAAGGATCGCTTCTCGGCTTGGCATACCGCGTTCATGACTGGCGGGACCGTTCTGTATGTCCCTCGCGGCGTTCATCTGGAGAAGCCTCTTTACAGCTTCATCGGGCTGTCGCGAGAGAACGCTGCGGACTTCACACATACGCTGGTGATTCTGGAAGACGATGCCTCAGCAACCCTGCTCGAAGAGACGGCCTCGCTCAATCCCAATGCGGGCGGACTGCACGTCGGTGCGGTGGAATTGATCGTCGGTAAGGAATCTCGTCTGCGATATGTCCAGTTGCAGAACTGGAATGAGAAGGTGTTCCACTTCGCTCACCAGGGTGGGTGTATTGCAGGCAACGGGTCACTACAGTGGACCGTCGGTGGACTCGGTGCGCGACTGGCCCACATTCACCAGGACGTGCATCTCGATGGACGTGGTGCGGAAGCTCAGGTCAACGGGGTCAGCTTCGTCACCGACAAGCAGACGATGTCCTACTACACCCAGCAGACACACCACCAGCCGGATACTCGTTCCGACCTGTTGTACAAAGAGGTCGTGCGAGACCGTGCCCGGGCAATCTGGCGCGGGATGATCAAAGTCGATAAACCAGCTCAAAAGACCGATGGCTATCAACGCAACGACGCCCTGATGCTGACCAACGATGCCCGCGTCGATGCGATTCCTGGCCTTGAAATCGAAGCCGACGATGTTCGCTGTACTCACGGCGCGACGGCAGGACGCGTCGATGAAGACCAGGTCTTGTACTGCATGAGCCGCGGTCTGACTCGCTTTGAGGCGATGCACATTATCGTCGAGGGATTCTTCCAGCAGGTCTTTGATCGCATCCCGGTCGAAGTCGTCCGCGAAACTCTATCGTCTGCGGTAGAGCGTAAGCTGGGGATTGAACGATAGAGCCCTCACCACGACGAAGGCTTAATGGACACGAAGTTTCACAAAGGTTAAGCAGCAACGATGGCTCGAAAGACAGACAAGTACAAAGTCGCGGAAACTGGTGAGATCTGGACGAGTGATCGCAAGTCGGTGATCGTCGATGATCTGCCGGCGTTACTGTTTCACTTCGAGGGAAGCTATTACTGCATCGAAGATGTCTGCACGCACGATGGCCAGCCACTCACGGATGGCGAGCGAAACGAGTATGAAATCGTCTGCCCGCGACACGGAGCCTGTTTCGACATCCGCAGCGGAAAAGCAACCTGCTTTCCGGCAACGGAGCCGGTCCGGGTATTTCCGGTGAGCGTGGAAGCGGATGGGGTTTATGTGGAGGCTTAGTGAGGAATTCACCACAAAGTCTCCAATGGCACAAAGCGTTATATAGTCAGAGAGTGAGAGAAGAATCATGAGCGAAGAACAAACCCCACCCGTTGATCAGCGTCCGATGGTGACCGATATCCAGATGGTTGATGCTCTCAAGGAAGTCATCGATCCGGAGTTGATGATTAATATTGTGGATCTGGGGCTGGTCTATGATGTGAAGCATGAAAACCGGATTGTGAACGTCGAGATGACGCTCACGAGTCCTGCGTGTCCGGCTGGGCCGCAGATTGTGCACAACGCAAAGACGGCACTCGAGAAGTTGGCGGGGGTCGATGAGGCGAAGATCGTGTTGACGATGTCGCCGCCGTGGACGCCGGAGCGGATGACGGAGGATGCGCGGGATCAGTTGGGGATTTTCTAAAGCGAATCGACACTGGAACGCAGAGAGCGCGTAGGGGAGCAGAGGTCGCGGAGAAGAGGTTTCATGAGCCGAGATTCGTCGGGGATTTTCTCGTCACTAGTGAATGCGTTCGGCGCAGCCACGCTGTTGTTGGTTGCTTTTTATCTTGTCGCCTGGTGGTGGTTGCAGGCGAGAATCACTTACGCTGCGGGTTTGGTTGGTTTTGCTTATGAAACTGGCTCAACCGGAGGACTGGGAGATCCAACTCTTTTATCACGAACATACTACATGAATATTGTCGGGTGGATCTTTTTGAATCTGGCTTTATTGGCGGTTTTGACACTCCCGATCTGGGGTGCTCTGCTCCTGGTGCGAGCAGGTGGAGGATCCTCTGCGGAGGATTTGACACTTCGGCCTTGATGAGTAACGTCTCGCGGTTCAATTTGTTATGATTTCTGGGACGTTCGGGAGAGCCCGGCAATCAGAGCATTCAGAAGGAAGCGCGCACGTGATGTTGTGGGAAATTGAAGTTCGTCCGGCACAGGGGCAGATTGATCGTGAAGGCCTGCGGCTGTTGAGCGAAGCCAAGTCGCTGGGATGCGAAACGGTCAAGGACGTCGCCAAGCGGACCGTCTTCCTGCTGGAAGGTGATTTTGACGAGGCGGCTGTTGCATCAGTCGCGAGTGATCTGCTGGCAGATCCCGTGACAGAAGTTGCCAGGCTGACCAAGCTCCCCTCACAGACGGCGACCGCCGATAAGAAGACGGTCAACGTCATGTTTCGTCCGGGAATGACGGACAACGTCGCCGAGACGATTCGCAAGGAACTGCTCGACCGCAGCTGGAAGGTGCAGACGGTCGCGACGGTGCATCGTTATCTGATCAATGGCGATGCGACCGAAACAGAACTGAGTCGCTTCACGCAGAAAGTGCTCGCCAATGAGAAGATCGAGCGGGTGATCAATGGGCCGCTGAATATCTCGACCATTGCCGTCGGGAAGCCTTACAAGTTCGAGTTGAAAGAAGTTGAAATCGGC
>SXPC01000113.1 GCA_005778225.1 Planctomyces sp.
CTCATCCGCCCTTCGGGCACCTTCTCCCCTCAAGGGAGAAGGGACGGTACGTGGCTCCTCTCAAGGAGTTAGGGACGGAAGTTAGCGGGGGTTGGGGGCGGAGAAGGTTGGGGGTGGGGCGTAGCGGGGGGCTTGGTAATCGTTGTTGAAGTTGAAATTCTGCGTGAAGCGTCGGAAGGAATTGTTCATCAAGCCCGAACGAGATTCGACCACGGGGGCTTTTACCTTGCCGCCGACATGGACTTGGACGATGCCCTCTGTGGCCTGGCGTAACATCGGAATATCCATAATCGAGTTCACGAGAGGAACAGGTGACTGGTTTCGAGGAATCTTCGAGATGAGGTCCATCGAGATGATTTGATCAAACTGGATGTAGCCATTGCCTGACATCCCGATCGAGGAGCCAATCAATTCGATCTGGTCGAAGTTGAACCGGCTGTTAGCGATTCCGAAGTCTGCATACGCGTAACGGAATGCGGTTTTGTCGGGGGGGACAAATTTCAGGACATTGAAGAGTCGAATGAAGAGTGGGAGTTCGTAAAGTTCCGCCTGATCAATCCAGAGCTGGCCACGTCCCGTGACTGCGTTCATTTCTGTCCCCTGCCCTGTCAGGTCGATCCAGCCATTCATATTGCCCCGGATCTGGCTGGCACCGTAGCCGTTGAGTTGAGCCCAGTTGGCGAGGGAGCCGCGGGTGAGTTCGACGCGGGAACGGTAGTCGAAATTCTTATTGAGAGTGAGGATTGAGTCGAGACTGACGATCCCTTCGAAGATACGTCCCTGAATGCGATCGTCCAAGGAAACCGTCTTGGGAGCCCCAGGAGACTGAGCTCCAAAGGTTTGGCTGGATCCAAAAATGAGCTGGTTATTGACCAGCTTGAACGGACCAGACACTTGCGTGATCGGGTAGCCCATAAAAAAGAGGGAATCGATCTCCATTCGCCCCAGCATCTCGGTATAGCTGGGAGTCATGATTCCCTCAAGAGTCACCTTCCCGGTGATTTTCTCGATGGGCATGTCGAGATCGAGTGTCATGCCGGCGGTGTTCAGGACAAGATCCCAGGCGGCTGTGACCGCGGGGTTCGCTTCTTCGTATGTGCCTTTGAATTCGACACGTCCTCGCATTGAGAGAGGGTCGCGGACCTTCAGGTTAGTCACGACCGTGCGAATGTTAGACGGGAGCGCAGCGATGAGTTCGTCGTTGGGAACAATATTGTCCACGTGCATGTCTTCCAGTCGAGCGGTCCAGAACTGAGGGTTCTTGAAGACGTTGCCCTTGAGGGAGACCAGTGTTGTCGAGTGTTGCGCTGTCATCTTGTGAATCGTGACGGAGTTCTCACCATGCTCATCTTTACCGAAGGTGACTTCCGATTTCACTCGTTCCAATCGATATGGCAGGAAACTGGGGGTCAGCTCTGCTTCTTCGGTGGTGATGTAAGGAAGGGTAACTTCGACGCCTTTATCGCGATGCTGTTTCACAACAATTTTGGCGTTGAACGTGCCTTGAGGGCTCAGCATCTGCCAGAGCTTTTCGCAGTCGTTATGGGCCGTCCCAACGGCATGGCGTAGTGCGGTATCGAACTGACCATCCTGGGCGATGATCTCGAAGGCGTTGACGTATTCGGGATTGGCAGGATCGATTTTGCCGACTCCCGACAGGTTGGTATTGAGGTGACGTCCAGTCACATTGGAAAACGTCCAGACATTATTATCCAGGGAGAGATCGCCATTCACGTTTTCGATCAGATATGGAAACAGATCCCAGTTCATCGACGCATTGGCGAACTGGATTTTTGACTTTTGCTGATGTCCCCGTTTGGTGCCCTGCGGGAAATAGATCTGGTGCTGGGCAGTGAGTTGTCCTGTCAGGTGGAACTTACGAATCAAAGTTTCCACGTTGTCCGGCAAGGCGGAGATGAATGCCTCGTTGAGGGGCAAGTTTTCGAAATGAATATCGAGCAGAGTTTCATGATCGGGACCCGGGCGTCTGGTATGCCCCTTTAACTGAATCGGTCGATCTCCGGCCATGCCCTGAAGGTCATAGACAAGTAAAGGAATTTCCGACTCGGGGTGTTGATGGATCGTGCCGCGGATGTGTGTGAGCGGGTATGGGAATGAGTTGGGCCTTGCAGTTCCGTCGGTCACGGTTAATGAGACGAGGTCGTTGTGAATACCGGTTTCATCGGTGCGGATGCGGAATTGGGCATCAAAGGTGCCGGTGGCATTCAAGTGATTGATAATGCCTTGAACACCCTTGGGAGCAGTTTCCAGGAAGCGATCGGTGATCTGGACATTCGAGACATTGATGATCATGCCCGTCGAGGGAGTCGCGGTCTTCACTTCAGACACAAAACGGACACCGGTTGCCTGTGTGTTACTGAGCAGAGACAGGTCAACCGGGACTTCGCCCGCCAGATCGAGCTGCGTCTGGCCGGACATGCCGGTCATGTCATTGATATGGAGACCGGACTGGTCGAGCGTGATTTTTCCGTTGAGACGCTGCATCGCCATGGGGAGGCGTGGGTGGTCGATGAAGCCTTCGAGAATATCGACATTGGCTGAGACATCGACGGGCTGGCCTGACTGCTTCCGCATGATCGAGAAGTTGACGTCCGCGAGCATGCGAGTCTGCAGCAGGTTTTCCGGCGCGACGCTGGGGAGAGTCGATGCTTCATCCCATGGCTTGAGGGAGGCCGTGTGCTGAAGTTTTGGCTCAGGAGCCAGTCTGGCGTGGAACTGGTCCACTTTCGGTTTGAGGTCGGGCAGCATCGCGAGGACGAGGTCGACCAGTGAGTTGCCAAATTGGAGTTGATCGAGGTTCCCCTCAACGAGAAAGGTCTCGTTGGTTAATGAGTACGCAGCACGAAAGTCGAGTTTGCCGGCCTGGCCGCCATCGGCTTCACAAGCGATTTGAAGGATCTTCTCGTCGGTCGTGTTGACCCTCAGTTTGAGATTGCGCAGTGCATATTGAACTGTGCGTCCTATTTGGGGATCATCAGCAGAGATCCGCACTGTGCCGTCGTTGATCTCGATCGGAGGGGCTTTCTTCCCTGTTGTTTTGATGGGAGGAAAGTTCGTGATCGTCCATGTGCCGTCAGGAAGCTTTCGAACCTCAAGGAGAGGTCGATTAAGAACGATCTTGGCGAGTTCGATCTGCTGGGTACGCTGATAGAGATCCCAGTTGACGCCAATCTCGGTGTCGGGAACGTAGATCATCGTCGCGTCGAGCATCGGGTCTTTGAGCTGGAAGTCGGTTAGTTGCAAACGACCATCAGACGTCAAATACGCTCCGGATAGTTTGAAGTCCCATTCTGGCGCAAACTGATGAATCGCCTGACTGACCTGATATTTCGTCAGTTCTGCACGATGTTGCCAGATCCAATACATGATCCCGAACGCAGCCACGGAGATCGTGACGACGATGACGAGAGTCATCTGAATCAGGCGTTTGCAGAAGGTGAACATGACGGGGCGCTAGGAGTTAGGCGCTGGGCGCTAGGGAAAACAAAAGTAGACAACAGGTAATTGTGATCAATGACGATGCGAAACGTGGGCCGGATTGGGAATCAGGCGGGGATTTGCGAAGTTTTCGAGGCTTTCGTGAGAGATCCGAGGATTAGGTGAAGGGCGTAAGCTGACAGCGACATGAGGGGATATTCCAATGGAAGGCGATATCGCAGTGAGCTGACGAACAACATATGCAGTAAACCGAAGAACGTAATCGGCGCGATCGTCACGACCGCGATGAGCAGTTTCTGTTCTCGCGAAAATTCGAAACTGGTGATCACCCACCAGGCGCCAAAGACCGCCAGTACCAGCAACGGCGTTGCATGAACAGCGACCGCGAGAGTGGGACCGAGGCCGCCGAACTGGCTGGCGTTCGGCCAGGGCTTCCAGTAGCGGTAGGCTTTGATGAAGGCGAGTTCGATCGCGTGTGCGGGGTGAGTGAAGGCGTAGTTCCAGCCGCGTCGTTTGTATTCCTGGTCCATCTCGTATTCGGACATGGTGGCCATGAGGTTGTCTTCTTCAAAAAACCGCATGTCGCTATCGCCGGTGGCGTCGGGTCGGAAGCCATCGTAAAGGCTGGGGCCCATCCAGAGGGTTGTGAGGATAAACTTGTTGGTGACTTCGTAGTTGCGGTAGATCCATGGAGCCATAGAGAGAGTGAAGGCGAGGAAGAGGGCAAAGCAAGGGAGAAGACGAATTAAGATTGACGGTTTTTTAACACTATGCAGAGATCCCTCATCCGACCTCGAAGACTCGGCCACCTTCTCCCCGGGGGAGAAGGAGCGGAAGATCGAGGCGAGAGCGAAGAGGACGATCATCGGATACCAGCTGGGGCGTTGATACGTTGCCAGCGCGACGCCGACTCCTGTCAGGATCGCGAAGAGGATCTGGCTGCGAACTGACTTCGCTTTCCACCAGGCAATAAAGAACGAGAGGTTGATCAGGACGGCGAATGCGAACGCCGTCTCGCTTAAAAAGACGACCGAGAAGATGGCTAGTGGCAGGGAGATGGCGGCCCACATGCCGGCGGTAAAGGCAATTTTGGTGTTGAAGAGCTGCCATGTGAGGACATAAACCATCATGCAGGACGCGGTCCCGATGACGGCGAGGATCATGCGGGCTGGAAGTGGCTTGTCGCCGAAGAACGTGATCGAGGTCGCGAGGATAGCCGGGAAGCCGGGCATGCGGTGGACCTGGCGTGGCGGAGTGTAAATCTCGTACGGCTGGCCTGTGACGATTTTTTGAGCCAGCATCCAGTAACCGGCGGCATCTCCTTCGATGAGGTCAAAACGTCCGGGCTGGGAATCGAGCTGTCGCTGGATGGCAATGCCGAAGCCGACACGAATCGTCAGCGCGACGATCGCGATTATGATCAAAGCCATTACAGGAGAAGGAAGTTGTGGCATGCCGTCGTCATGACGTTTTAAGGAGAGAAGTGCATCGATTGAGGGGGGATGAAAGGCGTGGGAGTGTACCCGGTGTCCGCAAAAAGGGTCAAGATGGGGTTGTCGAGCATTACTTTTGGTCAGGACAGGTCAAAATACGTGGCAAATTACGGGTACTTCTGAATTGTAATTTGCTGACATGGCGGTCAGAATGTGCGGGCGTTTTCCCTCGCCTTACATCACAAAAAGGCGCTCAGAGGTAGAAGGAAACGACTGGAAATGGGGCTTTTCTTCGGCAAAATTTGATTCTATTGAGAAGCACCCGCCGGTTGTTGATCGTTCAACAGTCCAGGAGAACCTATGTTACTGTCTCGTGTTCAGCTTCTACGTTTGGCGATGGGAGCATTCTTACTCGCCGTAACGCTTGGTACTTCGGTGATGGCGCAGGAAGGGACTACTCCTGCGGAAACGCCCGCCCCAGCCGCTACGACAAGCGAACCAGCGACAACTGACGCGGCGGCAGCTCCAGAACAGGTCGTTTTTGATACGGGCGATACTGCCTGGATGCTCGTCTCGTGCCTTCTGGTTCTCATGATGACCGCACCTGGTCTGTCTTTGTTTTATTGCGGTCTGGTCCGCAAGCGTAATGTTCTCAGTGTCATCATGCAGTGTATGTTCCTGATGGGCATGATGTCGGTCGTCTGGTTCATCTACGGATACAGTCTGGCCTTCGCGCCAAGCCTTCCGGGATCAATGGGCCTTGTCGGCGGCTTTGACAACCTGTTCTGGAAAGGTGTTGTTCCAGAACTGTTAGCTGACGGGAAAACAGTTTTCACACCAGCCAACTTGACAACACCGGCAGTTGTGTGGGCCGTTTTCCAGATGATGTTCTTCATCATCACCCCTGCCCTGATCTGCGGTGCTTACGCGGAGCGGATGAAATTCTCCTCGATGGTCGTTTTCAGTCTGCTGTGGGGGACTTTCGTGTATTGCCCTTTGGCTCACTGGGTCTGGTCGACTGAAGGATGGTTGAGCGAGTTCAATGTGAATAAGGGGGACGGGGCGCCAATGTTCGTTGCGCTCGACTTCGCAGGTGGTACTGTCGTTCACATCAGTTCGGGGATTTCGGCTCTGGTCTGTGCAATTATGATTGGCAAGCGTCTTGGTCATGGCCATGAGCCAATGCCGCCACACAACCTCACCTACACCAGCATCGGTACGGCCCTGCTGTGGGTC
>SXPC01000114.1 GCA_005778225.1 Planctomyces sp.
GTTTGGAAGATCCACCTCGATCGGCTCATTGATCATCGGCACAACGGGCATCTGGACGGTCGAGACACCGTTGATTGTGGCAGGCAGGGCCCCTGCTGCAGACTTCGGGATTGCGACGTTGGAACCCGTGTTGAATGACGCGTAGTTGATCACAGGAGCAATGCCATCGATTGTGCCACTGAAAACCGCAGCGACTTGCCTTTTCCCGCGTAATTCTAACGTGCTGGTTGTTCGTGCCGTTCCTCCCGTGTTGGTCAGCGTGATGGCCGATTCCGCCAGGTCGCTGTCTGTCACAGCAAGGTCACGATCAAACTCGCAAATGACGGTCGTCGCTCCCGATAACTGAGTCCGCTTGATCCGTGGGGGCATCGGATAATTGGTCCCCATCACCGCATTTGAGATCACGGCAAACACGCGAGCCGCCTTGATGGCGATCTCTGTGTCGTCTTCCCAATGGATTGCGTCGCGGTCATATTGAGTTTCCCCACGACAGACGCCCGAAATGTTATCCCATGCGTCGACCTGAGCGAGGCGGATCTGGTCGGCGTTGTCCCCTTGCTGGCCGGTTTGAGCAACCACCCAGGGGATTGAAGGCATACTGATTGCGGAACGCATCGCAGACACCAGCTGCGAAAAAAGCGTGTACCAGGTTGACCGAGACGTATTGACGCTTGGCGTGGCATCCTGCTCCCCCTGATCCCAATAGATGCAGAGGGCGTCAGATGCGCCAGAGGAGTTGATACGACTGACGGCATTCGTATACCGCGTTCCAGGCGTGTTCGGATTCCAGTCGACAGCAAGGCTTGTGGAACCCGCTGCGGTCATCACAACGCCAAGCGGAACGCCATAGGCCGCCATCCAAAGCGTCGCGATCAGCGGCCATTGAGAAGCATCAGACGTTAGCTGGCTCCATGAGGCATCATTGACTTTGATCCAGCCAGGGCGAAGCGTTGCGTGTGAATACGCCTGCGGGTTTGTTGCCGAGCCGCGGGCGTTCGACTGGCCTGCTACGAGGATCACATCGCCGATTCCGACATAGGAGACGGAAGCCGTTTCACTGTTCGACAGATTCTCGACATCGAGAGTCCCCTGCCCCTGCGGTTGGTTTGTCAGAACACCCGAGTACATTCCATTGGAGACGGTCGCAATCGTCTGCCATGAGCCACCGTTGAGACGCGCACGAACTGATCCTGATGCCGTTGACGTGCCGGCTATCGCGATGGACGCGACGCCGTTTCGACGCTGGAAAATCTGGTAGTTTGTTGGCGAAGTGATTGTAATGGCCATGGTGTCGTTTCCGTCTCAATGAATCGTGATGGACTGCTTGCTGTGGTGGAATTGAAGACATCAGATCATGGAACCTGAATACTCAACACTCCGTCGAGATACCCCGGCAACGTCGCCGCTTTGGGTACTCCCAACGACGTACTCGGTAATGTGAACTGGTCGATCTCGTGATCGTTCGCACCTGACAGCGTGCTTCGGATAACAATCAGGTTTGTGTTCCTTGAGGCCGTTGCACTGGATGGATGCGGATCAATGAGAACGAATGACCCCGGCTGGACGCATAAGATTTCACGGCAGTAAACTGACTCAATAGTGCTTCCAGACGAATCAATCCGGCGAAGCAAAGCGCGGTTGCTACTGGCGGTGTTCACCACCGAATCCCTGACTAATATTGTATCGTCGCTGAATAAATGAATGATTGCGTGGCCAGCGAAACCAGAATAGATCGAGACGTCTGGTGCAGGATTGTATCCAACATCGTGTCCAGTCTTGACCCAAAGGGAATTTACGATCCGCTGCCAGAGTACGTTTGGGGTTGAGAGAACTGGGTTGCGTCCGGTGCTGCTAAGACTGAATAGCAAGACCGGCGTGCCCCCGTCGTCATAATAAAAGCGAGTGGTTCCACTCGCGTCAAAGGATGCGAAACCGGGCCTCAGAACATCAGCCAATGTGCTTGCTGATGTGGACGCAATTGATGGGCCTGTCCAAGTCGACGCAACACCACCCACATCGTCCGTCTCCATAAAAGTCCTCGCGCCACTGGCAGTACTCACCCAAGTCAAACCACCTCGCGTGTTAAATGCAGTTGCTGACCAAGAGACTGCGATCCCCGAGTCCGTCATGTTGTAAGACGGAGGATTTGAGATATAGTGAATCCCTCCCGTGATGTTGTGAGTGACCGGCAGGCGGACATAATTCAGGCCAAAATGAGCGCTGTTCTTGGTTTCATAAAGCTGACCAGTGGCCCCGGGTGTGCCCGAAAACTTTGAAGTATTTGGCTGCGGAACGTGAGTCCCTGTGAAAGGTTCGAGATATTCGTATTCGTAGCCAAAGCCATGAATGTACCATTTAGAGCCATCGTGGTATTGTGTCTGTGCTGTTGCCTTTGCCCATATAAGCTGCTCAGACGACAGGTCGTAACGCCAGACGTTGTACGTCGCCTTCTTAACGGGCTTCGTTGTTTCTGTGAACGCACAACAGCGACGTGTCACGTGAACCTCCTGAGCTTCGGAAAGGCGGCAGAACCTGAAACGACGGGCGTCAGATTATTGCTATTCAAAGCCATGAAGATGGCGTTCTCTGAATAGACGTTAACTGCCGATGCGGGGAATGGACCGACTTCCACCGAGAATGTCCCCGCCGACGCGATTTCAGAATGCGTCAAGAATTCCGTCTGGATATCCGTGGCGTCGAAATTAAAGTCGAGCGTGATCGCCTCCGTCACCGCGTTGATAGTCACATCAAGAACGATATCACCACTGAGAATGTCACCAAACAGTTCGATTTGCCACATCTCAGGGCAGTCGCAGTCGCCCCCGCCCTGCAGGATCGGCCAGCGACGCCGAAAGTCACGACGCTTGACGCTGGCTTCACGCTGCTGATTGCGGATAAAAGACTGGTACTGACGCCATCCGTCTTCATTGAATGCGACAAGCCGTTCTTTGGCCATTAGACGTTGCTCCCGACTCCGGGAAGCGACGAATAAGGCATCAGGTACTTTGCCTCAACCTTGACATACTTGGCGGAATCGACCGTTGGATTGAAGATGACTCTACCGTCGTCGTCAAGCATGACTGGTGCAGAGATTTTCTGGCTTTTGACGGCATCCTCGGCGTCCGGATCGATATCTTCCTCGACGATCGATCGTACCTTTGTGTCGCCAAACAGGCCGAACTTTGCCCTCAATCCTTCATTCAAAAACTGAGGGATCAATTCATCGGTTGCGTCAGTGTAATATTCCCACGTCAACACTAGGTAAGTGTTTCCTAGCTTGCTGCGAGACGGCTTGTATTTGAGATTTCGAATGGCGACGTGCTTCGGAGGAAACGTAAATCCGCCGATCTGGATCTCGTCTTCATTGAGGCTGTTTTGGTGCGTGAAGTACCAATCGGGAAGCTCTTCATAATTCTTCTCGCACTGGAAGATTCGCTCCTCCCATTCTTCTTCCAACGGCGGGTCAGGATAGTCGCCAGCCTTATTCAACGCTGCTTTGCCGTCCTTGTCCTCGATCAGCAGGCGGTTCTTGGTGTAGGTGTCACCCTCAATGATGACATCCCACTCCAGCGGATCAGGATTTTCGAGAGCACGTTGGTCACGAGTCGATTGCGAGGCCGTCGAGTAAGAAACGTCGATGTGGTACTGAAAGGAGTCTTTGCGACTGCAGTTGACGTCGCGAATTGTGCAAAGTGAGTTATCTGGATGCCCTGCCCCGACGATAACACCCTCCTCAGCTCCGAACTCGGCACCGATGGTCATGGAGCTATCGGATTCATTGTCAGAGATAATGACGAATCGCTTTGCGGCCGTCACGACAAGTTCACCGTTGCCGATGCTCGTCTGTGCCCTGTCGGCTTCGAAATCTTCAATCCAACTCTTGATTCCCATTACGCCACCCCAGCGACTAT
This sequence comes from Planctomyces sp., assembly GCA_005778225.1. Taxonomy (GTDB): domain Bacteria; phylum Planctomycetota; class Planctomycetia; order Planctomycetales; family Planctomycetaceae; genus SXPC01. The sequence continues at coordinate 3,912 of SXPC01000114.1, forward strand.
TTCGACGCCGCCACCAAATCCACCGTTGTCCAGATGCCGGTTCGTCTTTTTTGCTTCTTCTAGCTGAGCCTTCAGCAGCTTCTCGTGCTTCATCGTGTCCTTGCGGTCGATGTTCGCCATGATGCGACTGAAGGCCTCGGCTGATCCGTATCGCTTGGCGGAAGAGTCGCTATCAGCAGAGCTTGCCTTCGTGCCCTTAGCTGCGACCGACGCGGCCGCCTGCTCGATTTTCATTTGATTCGTTGGTGCCGTTGCGGACTCGACTGCCTTCTGAATCGGCGACTTGCTGCCGTTCATTAGATTCGCTCGATCTTTTTCCCGGCGACCGAGTTCATCATTCAGCTCATCCAGAACGGGCGATGTCTGATTCAGTTCGCTTTCTATGAGCGATGGCCACTCCTTGATTTCGCTCTTAAATCCATCTGTCAGTGGTTTCCAGTCAACTTGAAACTCACCTTTGAATCCGCTTTTGACCCAGTTCCACAGACTGGTAAACAAGCTCTTGAGATTGCCCAGCAGATTCATAAAGACGGTTTGTGCGTAGTTGCCGATCGTCGACATGATCGAGCTGAAATTCTCAAAGAACCACTCGACCCAGGTGTACCCGTTAATGAATCCCGTCTTGATGTACTCAGGGATATTGGTGGCGAAAACAAGCAGCTTCTCGGCACCAATTGCGATGAGTAAGTCGCTGTTGCGGAAGAAGTAGCCAACGTAGTCTGTCGCTGACATAAAGGCACCGCCAACGCCTCCGATTCCCGGAATCAGGTAGTTGTAGATTCCGTCGTAGAGCTCTTTGACAGACGCTGCACCACGCCCAAAAAACATAGCGATATCAGACACGGTCATGACGATCGAAGGCCCGTTTGCTCCAATCCACTCAAATGCACCGAAGATTGAGTCGCCGACGCTTTTGACCAGTGGAACGATCGGCTGCAGCGAAGCTTTCAGGCCTGGAAGAAAACCGCCGATTGACCCACTCAATTGTTCCATGCGATTTCGCAAATCCAGAGCATCAACCAGCTCCTGGCCGATCTGCATTCCGGCAAGTCCGGCCTGGCCGACGATTGACGACCAGAGTCCCCCGATCGTTTGCGACTGCTGAGCCATCATGCCGCTGAATCGCCCTGATCCGCTGGACATATTGAGCATGATCTGCTGAAGATCTCCAAACCCGACCTTGCCTTCCTCGACCATCTTTTTGATTTCGCTCGATGGCTTGCCAAAATGCTTCGCCAACTCGTCGATAACCGGGATGCCGCGGGTCAGCAGCTGATTCATGTCTTGCGTCATCAGTCGCCCGGCCGCTTTTACTTGGCCGAATACCATCGCGATATCTGTCAGCGGCATGCCGACGCCCGAAGCGACGTCTCCGAGTGACGTTAACGTTGGGATGACTTCATCAACGGCGACGCCCATCGCCATTAACGTGCGTGCTGCCTGATTGACTCCATCGTTCTCAAACGGTGTGACGTTGGCGAACTCATTGAGGTCATCAATCAGTTGCTTGGCTCGCTCGCCGCTGCCCAGCATGACGGTAAATGCGATCTGCAGCTGCTCTGCATCGGCAGCAAGCTTGATCAGGCCAACAGGATTGAGCTGATCCAATGCAGAACCCAACGCCTGAGCTCCGATGCTCGCCATGCCGATACTGCCAAGGCCGTTGATGCCTGACTGAAGAGCTCGCATCGGCCCGGTGACCGCATTCGAAGCCGTTCGGGCCACGCCCGCAATCATGCGTTGGACGGCAGACAATCCCCTCTCGGAGATCTGCACGTAACCTTCCATGATTTCCGTAGCCATGACTTATCCTTGTCGCTTCGATTCGTAGACTATCCTGCGAATATCCTCAGGGCATCCCGCCCCAAGAAACACCAACGCCCGATACAGCGTCAGTTTGCCGATCTGCTCTGGGGTCCAGTTGAACTTCTCGGCTAGCTGGCGGAAGAGCTTGGCCCAGGCGATGCGTCGCTTGTTGGGTCGGGTGTCTTCGCTGTCCCCGTTGTCTCCGGGGAAGAAGAGTTTCCCAGGATCGTCTTTTCCTCGACTTCATCGAGTTTGTCTTTGAGTTCCCCGACGCGATCCATGCCGTACTTCACAACCAACGCGTAGGCCTTGTAGGGGTCGGTGATTTCGTCGCCGTGATAATGCTTCAAGGCCTGCCAGAGTCGATAGCAGATGCCGTGAATAGACTGCTCGAAGCGATTA
>SXPC01000115.1 GCA_005778225.1 Planctomyces sp.
CCCCTCCAGGGAGAAGGAACTAAATCCCGCTCCCCTCAAGGGAGAAGGGACATTTATAAGAGCGAATAGAATCAACCATGCGTGTTTTATCTGGCATTCAACCTACTGGTCGGTTTCACTGGGGCAACTATTTTGGGGCCATTCAGCAGTACATTGCGCTGCAGGATCATGAGCAGGCGTTTTATTTTATTGCGGACTATCATGCCCTGACGACGGTGCGTGAACCGAAGTTGCTGCAGGAGTATACCTGGGAAGCGGCGGTCGATCTGATTTCGCTGGGACTTGATCCTGCCAAAGCTGCGTTGTTTCGACAGTCGGATATTCCTGAGCATGCTGAGCTGACTTGGTTGCTGATGACGGTCACGCAGATGCATCTGCTTGAGAAGTGTCATGCCTATAAAGACAAAAAGGCTCGCGGGCTGGCTGCGGATGCGGGATTGTTTACTTACCCGGTTCTCATGGCTGCTGACATTCTGATCTACGACAGCGATGTCGTTCCTGTCGGCGTTGACCAGGTGCAGCATATCGAAGTTGCCCGCGACCTCGCCCAGCGTTTCAATACGATCTACAACACAGAGGTGTTCGTCCTGCCGAATGCTCGGGTCCTCGATTCCACCGCCAAAGTTGTCGGGACCGATGGCGAGAAGATGTCAAAAAGCTATGGCAACACGATCGAACTCTTCATGCCGGAGAAGCAGCTTCGCAAGAAGATCATGTCGATCAAGACCGATTCCAAAGCGGTGGAAGATCCGAAGGATCCGGAGACCTGCCCGGTCTTCACGTTGTACAAGCTCTTCGCCAACGCAGAGCAACAGGACACGCTCGCAGCCCGATATCGTGCTGGCGGGATGGGGTATGGGGAAGCCAAGCAGCAGCTCTTCGAAGCGGCGATGGAATACTTCGGGTCGGCGAGGACGCGTCGCGAGCAGCTGGTGACGAATCCGAGTGAGGTGCATGACATTCTGAAAGCTGGTGCGCAGCGGGCACGGGCGAAGGCGCAAGCGACGCTGACACGAGCGCGGGAAGCGTGTGGGTTGTTGGCGAAGCCGGTTTAGTGATTGCTTTTGCTGGCCTGCAGAAATCCCTCATCCGACCTCGAAGACTCGGTCACCTTCTCCCCGGGGGAGAAGGATCAAGAGGTAGACTCGCGACTGACCTGGAGATATTGATGAAACTCTCTATCGCGAATTCGAGTACGGGGCGCTGGTTAATCTTTGTGCTGGCGCTGGTGGGGATGTCGTTGTTGTTCATTCCGTTTGTCGGGATGTTGCCTGCCGTGGTGAAGAAGGTCTGGCTGTTTCCATTCTTTGTTTCCGCTGTCTTCGGGTTTCTTGCTTTGAAGGTCTCGCGGCAGTGGACGTTATCGCCGGAATGGATTTCGTTTACGCTGGCAGTGCTGGCAGCAGCGGCGTTACAGGCTGGTTTAGCCTGGGATGGGCATCGTCAGTTTGAAGCGTTGCGCAGGAAACAAGTCTCTGAGAATGCGCTTTCGGCGGGGATGTATGAGCAGATCGCCAAGCAGCAGGGGGCGGAAAAAATTGATGATCCGACGAAAGTGCGATGGGATGTCTTCCTGGCTCAGAAGTATGCTGCTTTGAAGCTGCCGATTGGCTGGGTGATTCCCTGGTGGATTTTTGAGATGGGATCGACGGCGACATTAGGCGTGCTGGTTGCTCGGACGTTACTGCCTTCGCAGAAGACGGCGTTGCGAGAAACGGTTTCCAGGGAGACGATGACGTGACGATTATTGGCCTGGGGACAGACATCACAGAGATCGGACGCATTCAGGAGATGATTGATCGTCACGGCGATCATTTCCTCACACGCATCTACACCGACGATGAGATCGCGTACTGCAAGGCTCATAAATCGTCGACAGAGCGTTTTGCCTCACGCTGGGCTGCGAAAGAAGCCATCGTGAAGGCGCTCGGCACTGGATTCATCAAAGGGATCAGCTGGGCCGAGATCGAGATTCAAATCTTGAAGAGCGGCAAGCCGGTTGTGGCATTAACGGGAAGCACGCAGGAGTTCGCGACGTCGCTGGGGATTTCGGAGATTCAGATTTCTATGTCGCATAGTAAGGCGTATGCGACCGCGACGGCGATTGCGGTGGGGGAATGAAAAGCACAGACAGGAATGTCTGTGCTACCTCTTAAAACGCTTACAGCCAGTCGCAGGTTTCGTCTTCGTGAGGCTGCCGCGCGTGCTTGAGGAGTTCGGTCAGCTGTTTCTGCTGTGATTCATTCAGATGCGAAAGCTGCTGTCGGTGCATCTGCCGAACCGGGTCGCTCATCTTTGCCAGCAGATCCAGACCACCTTCGGTGATAACGACTTCGACGACACGCCGATTCTCGGATTTGCGTTCTCGACTGATCAGGCCCCGTTTCTCCAGGCGGTCCAGCATGCGCGTGATGTCTGGACTGCGCGAAATCAAGCGACGTGCGAGGGCCAGCGTCTGCAGGCCGGTACTGCCAGCGGCTTTGAGCAGGCGTAGCGCGTTGTACTGTTGTGGCGAGAGATCGAACTGATCAAACAGCTGATCTTCGACCGCTTTGAGGCAGTCGTACGTTCGCCACAGATTCAGATAGACTTCCTGCTCGGGCGTATCAAAACGTCCGCCGCGAACGGGAGTCGGTTCCTGGAATTCGTCGGTCATTAGACTCGCTGTCTACAGTCTCACGACGCTGCGGATGGTCTGCTCCATATGGGCTAGCACTTCATCCGGCGTCAGGTCAGAGGTGTCGATCTCGAGAGCTCCATCGGCTTTCACCAGAGGCGAACAAGCTCGGTTCTGGTCGCGTTCATCGCGTTCCTGCTGCTGAGCCAACAGGGTCTCGAAGTCGACCTCGCGGCCAGCAGCCGTTAGTTCACTATAGCGTCTGGAGGCGCGGACAACAGGTGAAGCTGTCAAAAAAAACTTGCAGACGGCATCGGGGAACACGACGGACCCTTGATCGCGTCCTTCGGTGACCATTCGTCGTCCCTGGGCGACAGTCCGCTGTTGAGTGACAAGAGCTTCGCGGACAGCGGGAACACTGGCAACGATTGACGCCATCTGAGCGACGTCGGGATGTCGGATGTCGAGAGTGACATCGGTGTCATTGATGAAGACGTGTTTGTCCTGCATGCGTAACGGCAATTGAGCTGCGATCATGCCCATTGACTGGGTGTCCTGAGGCATGAGATTGGCTTGCAGTGATGCCCAGGCGACGGCGCGGTACATGGCACCTGTGTCGAGGAAGTCGAACCCCAGTCGGCTGGCCAGGAGTTTCGCGAGCGTGCTTTTGCCGCTGCCAGCCGGGCCGTCAATAGTGATGATGATCGAAGACATCGCGTTATAATCTTGTGGCGAAACGGTGGTCAAATTCCAGTCCCTCGCGCTCGCGGCTGTGAGGGAAAGTCACTGATTACACTAACGAGCAAGATCGTCCTTGTCATTTCATTCCGGCCAGAAAGATACAGACTTGCTGCAAACCACGAGCGAGGGTTTGACTGCAGGCTAGCGATTGATTGCGGAGTTTCCAGAGGTCAACCATCGAGCTTGGTTTATGCCACAATGTTCCTACCAGTGCACCGACGCGAAGTGCCCCGGTTTCCCCGATCAGGCTCATGACTCCTGTTGGTAACGTCGTTTTCGCATCGTCACTGATGACACGCAGAACGCCAAATTTCACTTGGCGTTGGTGGCAGATATCCACGACGGCGAATGATTCCATGTCGACGACATCCCCCTTCGAGGATTGTCGAAGAGCCTGTTTGCCCTCGACCGACGTGACGGCGGCATCAGCTGTGATGACTTGAACTTCGCGTGCATTGAGCTTCGCGAGAAGGTCTTCTTTGCGGAGTGTTTGAGAGCAGGTGATCGCGCGACCGGCCGTTCGTTTGACGGACTTGGCGAGGATGAGCTGGCCGGTGGGGAGTTCGTCGTTGAGGCCGCCACACAGACCGACGGAGAGGACGACTGTTGGCTTGTAGGCATCGATGATCGCCTGGGTTGCTTTCTCCGCGCGACGAAAGCCGACACCGGTTTCGACGACCAGGATTGGGACTCCCTCAAGAGTCGATTCCCAGGTGCGGAAGCCATTGGCGAAGACCGTGGGGCCGAATGTGCACAGGGATTTGAGGCCACTGAGTTCGATGGATAAGGCGGCGAGGACCGCGAGTTTCGGGCGGAAAGGTTGCGGGATGGTCGCGGGGAGTGAGGGGGTTGTCATGCTCGCTCCCTTTGGTCAAAACGGGAGGGCGAACCTCCGTGTGAGCCGCGACTCTGCGTTGCGGAACTGTAACTGTGAGTTCGAGTACGATGGCCTCGACTGACTTGGATTTCCTGCGCTTTGTTCTGCGTCGATTAACTGCTGAACGGTTGCAACGCGGGACAGCGGCTCGGACGGAGCCTCGCCCTCCCGGTGTGAAGGAAGACAGGGGGTTGTCTTCCTGAGAAGACTACCGCGTCGTTCACTTTCGCCTCCTCGGCGAAAGCGAACTCCTTGCTCCCGCCCGCTCGCCGTATAAGTTCTTCGCTTCGAAGTCTTTCATGAAGGCGACGAGGTCGGTGATGCCCTGGGCGGGGAAGGCGTTGTAGATGCTGGCTCGCATGCCGCCGACGCTGCGGTGGCCTTTGAGGCCGTCGAAGCCGGCCGCGGTCGTTTCTTTGACGAACTTCGCGTCGAGTTCTTCGTTGCCGGTCACAAAGCAGACGTTCATCAGAGACCGGCTATCTTCGTCAGCGGTTGATTTGAAGAGTTTGCTTTGGGCGAGGTAGTCGTAAAGAGGTTTGGCTTTGGACTGGTTGTGATCGGCCATGGCTTTCAAGCCGCCGTTTTTTTCGATCCACTTGAAGACGAGACCCATCAGGTAGATGCCGAAGGTGGGCGGCGTATTGAACATCGAATCGTTCTCGGCCTGGACCTTGTATTGAATGACTTCCGGCTGGTTCAGGTTGCCTTGCTCCATCAGGTCCTTGCGAATGATGACCAGCGTGACGCCGGATGGGCCGAGGTTCTTCTGGGCACCGGCGTAGATGATGCCGTACTTGTTGACGTCGATCGGGCGAGAATAAATGTCGCTGGAGGCGTCGCAGACGAGGAACGCGCCGGCTGGCGTCGTCGGCTCGGTTTTGAATTGAGTGCCGAAGATGGTGTTGTTCGAGGTGAAGTGGACGTATTTGGGATTGGCAGAATAGTCGACGGTTTTTGGGATGTAGCAGAAGTTGCGATCCTTGCTGCTGCAGGCTTCGTGGACTTTGCCGTAACGTTTGGCTTCTTTGACGGCCTTTTGAGCCCACACGCCGGTGACCAGATAGTCTGCTGTCTCGTCTGGTTTGAGGAAGGTCTGTGGAATCTGGAAGAACTGAGAGGACGCCCCGCCCTGCAGGAAGAGGACGGCGTACTCGTCAGAAATCCCCGCCAGACGTCGGCACGCAGCTTCGGTTTCTGCATGAACCGCGACGAACGCCTTGCCGCGGTGTGAATGTTCCATGATCCCCATGCCTGTATTTCCCAGACTGAGGATGTTTTCCCTGGCTTCTTCCAGAACGGGAACAGGAAGGACGGCGGGACCGGCTGAGAAGTTATAAATGCGCTGAGTCATGAGTTTCCAGATTGCAACAGAGGGCAGCGATGAACCGACATGGTAGTGATGTTGAAATGAGTTTTCCAGCGGGGATGAGGTTCGGCTGGAAGTGGGTGTTGGGAATGAAAAAAACGCGACGGCGTGAGGGCCGTCGCGTTTTTTTGAGGATCGATGGATGCAATGCGCGGTCGAACTGGGGTCAGCTAACAATCCTGACCCCAGCCACCCGGCTTACAGGTCGGCGACTTCGGGGATGATGAACTCGCCGCGGCCTTTGCGGGCGACGTACTGGTTGGCGTCAGCGGCCTGAGTGCCGGTGAAGAGTTCGGATTTGCTGTCGAAGGTCAGTTTGGGGCCCAGGTGCATGGGGTTGCCTGCGACATCGACGTTGTGACCCTTGAGGTGGGTCAGCATGCGGTCGAGGGAGTCGTTCCACTCGGCATCGCCCATGCCGGCGGAGCGGATGTCGTCGACGCTGGCTGATTTGGCAAGCTGATAGCTGATGTTGCCGGTGTGGCAGAGGGCACTTGAGAGGTGACCTTCGACAAACGGGCAGTTAAGCAGCGAGGAATCGTTCTTGATGACCGCTTCAACGAAGTTATCGACGTGGTCCTGCATTCCGCCACCCTTGAATTCCTGGACCTTCTTCCAGTCTTTATCGTAGAGGGCGGCTTTCCCGTAATTGCTATCCATGGCGATGACGCCTTCGGTGCCGTAGAAGATGTTGCCAATGCCGACGTCGTGATACTTGTCGGATTCGAGATTCCGGGTTTCGAAGAGGATGCGTTTGCCATCGGCGAACTGGAAGTCTTCAATCTGAGTGTTCGGCGTTGTGCCAGCGTCATCCCAGGCGTAGCGTTTGCCGAAGCTGACGATGGTCTGGGCGATGTCATTGACGCCCAGACCCCAGCGGGCGATGTCCATCTGGTGGATGCCCTGGTTGCCGGAATCGCCGTTGCCGCAGTTCCATTGCCAGTGCCAGTCGTAGTGGAACTTGGGGCGGGTCAGTTCGGTCATCTCGGCTGGGCCGGTCCAGATGTTGACGTCGACGGATTTTGGATATTCATAGGTACCAGCGGGGCCGATGCCTTTGCGAGGCTTGTAGCAGAGGCCACGGGCGAGTTTGACTTCGCCGAGTTTGCCGGACTTGATGTAGGCGACGGCGTCCTGCATGGCTTTGTGAGAACGTGACTGCGTTCCACACTGGCAGATGACCTTGTATTTCTCGATTGCCTGGACTGCGCGTCGGCCTTCGGCGATGTTGTGACTGACTGGTTTTTCGCAGTAGATGGCTTTGCCAGCTTGAGCAGCCCAGATGGTGGCCAGAGAGTGCCAGTGGTTAGGAGTTGCGATTGAGACGACATCGATGTTGGGATCTGCAAAGACTTCGCGAAGATCCTGGACAAACTTGGGTGCTTTGCCGGACTTCTCTTCGACTCGCTTGACTCCCTTTTTCATCCCGACTTCGGTATCGGTGTCGCAGATGGTCGTGATTTCGACGTTTTTGTTCCTGAGGTAGCAGTCGATATGTTCCAAGCCGCGGGAGTTGACGCCGATGACAGCGACCCGCAGGACCGATTGTTTGTCAGCGGCGCGGGCGGATTTCTGATAGCCAACGGTTGCGAGGGCACCCGCGGCCAGAGCAGAGGTTTGGACGAAGTCGCGTCGTGAAATCGACATGGTGGGCTCCTCGGAGGATCGCGTAAGGTGTGGAAGGGGGACGATTGATCGAAGAATGTTGATCTAACGTCGCAGCCTCAAATTACGCATTCTCCAGCCTGGACTCAAGTACGAAAGCGATTGGCGCCCACGGAAGCCAGCAAACTGATTGTAGATCGCCATCCGGTTTCGTTATTTTTCGCCGTCTGCAATCTCTGTCCAAAGGTACTGGGCGCCAATCAGGACAGCGGTGCTGTCGTCGGGATGGGCATCGAGCAGACGCTGAAGTTCAGCATTGTCCTGAATGGGAGTCATGAACAGGTCTTCGACCGTCTCCGAGGGGAGTCTGGACGTAAGGTAGACATTCGCCCAATCGACCGCGTCTGCGAAGATCAGCGCGTGGCTGGCTTCCTGTCGGGCGGGGAGTTTGCGAAGAGTCTGGAAGCCCTCATAGGGCGTATCGTGTTGTCGCAGGAGTTCCAGACGGTCGGTCAGTGGGGCGTTCAACTGCGTGACGAGGATGATTTTGCCTTCGCGCTGGACGAGTTTACGGGCGTTCTTGAGGGCCTGTGCGACGTGAGAAAAGGTGACGTCTTTCTCATCAAGATCGACGATGGCAATGACGGTTTCGACACGTTCGGGGAGGCTGAAACGCCAGCCATCGTCCATTTGAGGACGCAAGGCTGCGAAGGTCTGTTCTGTCTGGCCTGCGGTGATCTCAGTGACGCCGCCGACTGATGATGGGATCGCCTGAATTGAGAACGGGGAGCCGATGAGCCAGTCGACTTCGCTGGCGAGTTGGCGCCAGTGTCGATCGTCTTCGGGGTTGAGCTCGTCGATACTCCAGGTCTGGTAGCGGGCGAGGGCCTGATCGTCGGAAAGCTCCGGAAAAATCAGGGTGGACGTGGTGCGGTAGCCGGTCTGCTGGTGATAAGTCATCAAGCCACAGGAGATGACAAAATCGGCCTCAACGACGGGGCGAGAGAGGTAAATGCGCTGTCCATCGGCTGAACTGGCGAGGTAGGCGCAGTGGTCTTCTTCGATTTTTTTCCCCAGCTGCATGTGGCTGGTGAGGGAGATTTCCGGGTGGCTTTCTGTGATTTTCGAGGTGTGGCCGGGTAAGAGGCTGGTGCGGGACAAGACGGTGATGTCCTTGGATTCGACGTGTGATTCTCGCAGGATGTTGATGATTTCGTGGACGAAGAGATCCGCGTGGAGAAGCTCATCATCGATGACAATACAGACCCGGTCACCTGGGACGACGCAGCTGCGAAGTGCCGGGAAGCCGGGAGGCTTTTCGAGGGCCTGTTTGATCTGCGCGATCAGGTCCGTCAGAGGTGCAGGGGGGATATGAACACCTTGAATCTGCTCAGGACGGAGTTGGAATTGGGCGGTCGCCGTGCTGCCAAGGGAGATATTGAATGATCCGGAAGTCGTCACGAAACTCAGATTCCTCACTTTTAAATTAAGCCAATCAAAGCGACATAATACGGAGACTGGCGAGCATGAACAAGGAGGAAGAGGAACCACGGATTAACACTGATAGACACGGATGGAGAAGGAGATGAGTAACTTCTGTTTCCCCATCTGTGTTCACCGGTGTTTATCTGCGGTTTCATTCTCGTCTTCTGATCCGTGAGCATCCGTGTCTATCCGTGGTTGATTTCCCCTCTCATTCATGCAACTTCGATGTATTCCTACGTACTCCCAAATTGAAAGTGACCGTCGTTCCGTGGTATGGTTAAGTCTATGAGGGCACCGTCCGAAGACTCCGAACTTGAAGACGACACTGCTGAAACGACGTCAGCTGGTGATGGTCGTGAGTTGACGCCTGACGATTTGCTCATGATCCGCATTCAGGAAGGGGATCAAAAGGCATTTGACGAACTGGTGCATAGACACCAGAAACGCCTGTTCTACTTCTTCCTCGATAACCTGCGCGATCCTCATCTGGCTGAAGATCTGGCCCAGGAAACCTTGCTCAAAGTTTACAATCAGTCCTGGGATTACCTTCCGCTGGGGCGATTCACGAGCTGGATGTACCGGGTCGCGCGGAATCTTCTGATCGATGATTATCGCAAACGCTCGCATGATGCGCTGCTGCACTGCAGACGGCCATCGGAAGACGATGGGGACAATTTTCTCGGGGGAGTCGCCGATGACCTGTCCTTGCCCGAAGAATACGCCCATAAAAGCGAAGAACAGAAAAAGATCCACCTGCTGATGCAACAGCTGCCCGATGATCAACGCCAAACTCTGACGCTGCATTACTTCGGGAATCTGAAGCTGCATGAGATCGCCGAACTCATGGAGGCGAACCTTGCGACGACCAAGAGTCGCCTTCGACTGGCCCGGGAAAAGTTGAAGTCTCTGCTGGAGAGGGAGGGACTCGATGGGAGCTGATATGGTCTGCCTTCGTAGTTTTCCCCATCCTCTGAAATAATCAATTTTCGTTTCATCCAATTGGGCGAATGATACGTTCTCCCTGAATCCTGCCGATTAACGACGGATCGACGAGGCCGAATTTTGCCAGTCGATCCGGGAGTCTTTTTTATGACGTATTTCAGTCGTCTCACCGATATTGTGACGTGTCACTTGTCCTCCATCCTACAACATGCCAGCGATCCGAAAGCGGCTCTCGAGCAGATCCTGTTCGAAATGGAACAGGGGCTCGCCGGGGCGAAGCGGAGCGTGGCGACTGCGTCCCGCAATGTCGATCAGATTCGAAAGAATCGGACCGAACAGCAGAAAATGGCGGATCACTGGCTGGAGCAGACGAAGACTGCTGTCATGGAGAAAGACGACGAAAAAGCCAAACAGATGCTTTTCCGTCGCAGGGAAGCCGAGGCGCTGATGGCGGGCCTGGATCAACAGTTACAGTCCGCAGTCGCCACTCATGAACATCTGCTGACGATGAGTAAAGCCCTTGAAGCTCGACGCAATGAGGCGATTCGCAAACAGGCGGAACTCATTGAGACCGGAGCTATTAAGTCGAAACACACAAGTTCGACAGTTCTAAGAGCGATGACCGAGACGGTGGCTGATGAATCGAGTCTGGCTGAAATTGATGCAGAACTTGAGGCTTTAAAGAAAGAATTGCTCGACAAATAGGGAAGACAGTGATTCCCATTCGCGCTCATGGCCGATCCTGATAATATCCTGACGAAAGTCTGCCGCCGGATGGATCCGGAGGGTGGATTTCGGAGAATGCCGTGGGGTGTTTTCGCGTCTTAAATGCTGACTGAATCATCAGTTAGGTCGCTGGAAGAAAAGCAAGGAAGCTGCCATGTCCGCCCTCGTGAAAGAGGACCGTCACGATATTGATCTTCGAGAAGGTTCGTCGCTCAGCTGGTACCACTACGCCCTTATGATCATTGCCCCGGTGGCAGCTCTCATCTTTGTGTGGGAAGAGTATCTTGAAGACCGCTTTATCGCGCGGAACTTCGGTGTCGTCCAGGAAGGGGCGATTTTCCGCAGCGGGCAGATTTCTCCCTCGCTGATTGAAGACGTCCTGCTGGATAACAAAATCAAAGTCATCATCGACCTGAATGGTCTGGATGAAGGACGCATTGGCGAGTTTCAAAAGGCTGAGATTGCGACGGCCGATCGACTGGGTGTCGAAGTGCATCGCTTTCCACTCAAGGGAGATGGAACGGGCAATGTCGAGCGTTATGCCGATGCGATTGAGCTGATGCAGAAGTGTGTTCTTGATAAGAAACCGGTCCTGGTTCACTGTGCGGCTGGTGCCCAGCGTACAGGGGGCGTGGTGGCGAGTTATCGGATGCTTGTCGAAGGCAAATCGGCACATGAGGCTGTGGAAGAGCTGTGTATTTACGAGTCTCGACGACATAAGAACGAGAAGGTCGTGGAGTACGTGAACGAGCATGTCGACGAATTGGCGAAGATCCTCGCCGAACGCAAGGTGATTGCGGAAGTGCCGATTGAGTCGCCGGTGATGCTGCTGCGGTAAGCAAAGCGAGTTGATCACAGCAGACCAAGAAATGAAAAAGCCACTGGTGTTTCTCCAGTGGCTTTTTTTATTGCATCACTCGTACGTCAGTTCAACCGTGACGGTCGATGGTTGTGCTGATGTGAACCGAATCCAGTACGCGGCGTTCAAGGCGTCTGGTAGCTGAATCTTGCCGCTGGCGTCTGACTTGACGGGTTCGCTGGTCCCATTCATCGTCAGCTGATGGCTGGAGGTCTCGGCTGAAAGCATCAGTTCGCCGATGCTGGTCCATGTGCCATTGCCCTGGAAGTCGCATTCCACTGTCAACGTCGTTGGCTGTGACGACTCTGCTCGCAGGGACTTTTTGCCGTAACCGGTGACGAGGTAGGGATCGGACGTCTCACCTGCGGCAACGACTGACTTTGTCCACGGTCCCCCCTGCCCTTTCGGCGATCCGAAATGCCACAGGTCATCCACGCTGCCCAGCCAGACAGCTGCGTTGCCGTCGTCTGAGACGAGGACGTGAGGATCATTTTTTGCAGCGTCTGTTTGGATGCCTGTGAGCACCATCAGGCCACGCCAGGAGCAGTAATCATGGATGAAATGATCGTGTGTGCTGACCGGACGAATCTTCTGCATCCCGCCTGCGTTACGGGCAGGGAGCTCGAAGAAGGTTCCCGCGACCTGGAAGAGATCGCGTTCGGTGCAGATTTCACGAGCGATCCGTTGGGAATTGACCGCTGTGGGATTCTGGAGAAACCACGGATTACCGATCGGCAGGCGGTAGCGAAGTCCGTTGTCGTCGATGAAGAGAATGGAACTGCCATCGATCGTGAGGACATCCTTCTTTAACGCGACTTCGGACTCCATGAACGCGGTCTTTTCAGGATCGATTTTTTTCTCAAATTTGAGGTCGGGGGTCAGTTCGTAATAGCCAACGGGTGTTGAAACTCCAGCGTGCTGTTTTGTCGCGAGCATTTGGAGTCCAACAGTTTTTTTGCCAGCGCGAACAAGACCGCCGTTGAATTCTGCATCGGTTGGATCGGCGAGCGACTGTGTGAGAGTCGTCTCTTCTTGATAGGGAGCAGCGTTCGTGCGAAGTTCAAACGACGCGGTTGCGTTGACGTCTGACTGAGGAACAAGGCGAAGCCACTCTGCGTTCTGCAGCTTGATCGAATGGAGTTCGCCGCCGCCGGGTTGGATGGTCAATTCGCTGGTTGGTGTCCAGCGATCATTCCCCGTCGCGTCGATTTCGACCTGGAACGTGACGGGCGATTTGGATTGATGGGCGATGTAGAGACTGGCGCTATCGAAGCCACCGACGTGCATCGGGTCGGATGGGGAATTGGCGGTGATATCATCATTGATCCACACGGAGCCATGCCCGATCATGCGGCCAAAGTCGTCGAGTTTTTCGGGAGGGAGAAACAGAAGGTTTGATTGCGACTGTTCAGGCCCGGCGAGCTTGCCTTTGGCTTTACGAGTATTGAGAAACTCGTTTTTGGCGGAATCGTCGCAGCCGAGTACGACCATGTCGTTCCAGCGACAGAAGTCGCCGACGATCTTCAAATAGGAACTGCGAGGACGAATGCCAGACGTCTTTCCGGGCTGGAATTCTTTGGGGAATTTCCAGAAGGCACCGTGCATGGTCATGAGAAGGTCATCTTCGCCGATGTCACGGATGCGAGGCCATTCGGTGTTCCAGCCATGGGCACCATCATAGCTGTGGCTGGCCTTGGTGAGACGATAGCGATGCCACTTCTCGCCATCCAGACACATCAGGATTAAGGAGCGATGATCCCAGCCCATCGCCCAGATAGGATTTTTGTCAGGATGGAGGTTGCCGAGAATGCCGTCGGGGGTGGTGACTTCTGTGAACTGGGTACGCGAGACAATCTGCCATTCGCTGCTCTTGCCATCCCATTCGGCGAGCACGCCGGAGGGGATATCGGGACGTTCCTGAGCCAGCTTGCCGTGTTCTCCGTTGTTGGCATAAATCACGCGACCAAACCCCGAGGCCAGCCCCTTGCCGTGGTAACCAGGAAGGTCGGAGTGACGCCCCGTCTTCACCGCTTCGTCAGCGAAGAGCTCATTGACTTCCAGCGTCTTGACGTTGATTTCGTAGAGTGCTTCCTCCATCGATGCCGCGTAGACCAGGTTCGCCGGATCGGTCAGGTGGCGTGCGTTTCCCGTCGGGCGACCGAACATGTTTTTATAGGGAATGACACGGACCTTGCCTGCGTTATCAATCACGTATGGCCCGATGAAAAGCTGTTGCGATTCCTCGTGGATCATGCGGTTGGCCGGTGTCCCGCCGATGCTTTCGGGGCGGATCGTCTGCTTGAGGTCGGGGGTGATTTCGTAGAGTCGGTCATCGGAACCTTTCGGTTCGTGAGGAGCATAGGTAACGACCCACAGTTTGCCTGCCCATGGAACAACGGCGCCTGTGCCACATTCGCCCTGGTTGTTGAACATCGCAAGATGAGGGTAGATGCCGCTGAAACTTCGTGGCGGGTCAGCGGCATTCGTACTGGCGGTCAGCGTCAGGGTTAATAGCAGGGTTACCGCTCGTCGCATGGGGATCATCATCAGCTTCTCCTCAAAGTTACCTGGAGAGTATCACAACGGGAGCTTATTTCTCTGGTCAGATTGATGACCAGGGGCTCTGTTCCTTTTGTCGGGATATAGACTTCGATACGGGACATTAGACAGAGTCGGGCCGACGATTGAAACCATTTCCTCCCTAGCCGGAGAGAACCAACGACATGACGACGATTCATCATGAAAGAACGTCAGATAAAAAAAACGCTGTCGAGTTCCAGTCGGTGGCTCAAATCGAAACGCGCATCCAGACGAGGCGTTTGCGGTCTCCGGTCAGTTTCAATTCTTCGAGCATGGTCTCGATGTTTCGTTCAGGAATCTGACGCGGCAGGTCGCGACGACCGATGCTGATGCGGACATGCTTCTCGAAGGAAACCAGCTCCGGGCTGAGCAGGACATCGATCTTCTCTGCTCCTGTCCGAATATTGACAACATCCTTATTCGGGCTGATCTGAGCGTACGTCTGCAGTGTTTTCCGGCTGTTGGCGGGCAGGTTTGCCAGTCGAAGCCAGAAGAACTGATTCTCAGTCGGGCGACTCATCTGCACGTCAAAACTGCTCGGGTAATTCACACGGCGATGTCTTGGCAGCCAGTCAAAAATGGCTGGCACTTCCTCGTAATAGAATTCGTGGCCACGGTTCTTGAACTCGGCGTAAATGATGTCGTTGCCATGAGCCATCATATGGTCGATGTGGAACATCTCGTTCATATCGATAGCAGAGTCGATGCTCCCGTTGACGAGGTACATCGGAACCGTCGGCTTGTTGTCACGATAATCCTTGATCACCGAGGGAAGCTTGGCCGTGAACGCGACACACGCTGCAAATAAATCCGGATGCGACAGGGACATGTCGATCGCAGCGGTCCCGCCGATATCATGTCCGGCGATAAAGACCCGTTCCTGATCAACACGGAAACGTCTCATGACGTCGCGCAGGGCACTGAGAATCCTTGCATGGTATTGCTCTGGAGCGTTTTCGAGTGGTTCTGAGGCTTTCAGATACTCGACAGACATCGTCAGATAGCCTCGCTCCATGGCTAGACCAGGGGAGGCAGAATGACCAGCCCAGAAGCGCAGTTCGGTATCGGCCTGGGTGGAAGGATCATTCAGAGCAATGATGAGGGGATACTCCCGCTCGGAACGATATTCGAGAGGGATCTGAACGTGATAGCCGGTTCCCTCCGGGGATGTGTAAAAAGTCGACGAGGGACTCAAGCCCAGCTGTGCCGGCCGTTCCAGAGGCATCATCGGGACCAGCTTTCCGAATGTCTCTGGACCGACTCCTTCCAGACGCACGAGATCGGAAAGGTTGGCTGCCTTGATGTTAGGGTCGTCGCTGCGCAGGTAGTCCACCATCAGCTTGCGGGCCTTGGCCATGCTGACAGCCGTCGTCAGGCTTTCGATGGCGTTGTCAGAGCCGACCATCCATCCCGACAGCGCCAAAGCAAGTTTGGCATCGTCGGATGTGTTGGGAGTCAGCGCCGCTCGCAGGACAGGTTTCATGCGGTCGAGTTCGTCATAGCCCAGAGATTCGAGGATCTCGCGTTCGCATTCCTTGAGCGTTTCGATTTCAGGATGTTTCTCCAAGCGAGAAATCAGCAGACGCAACTCGGCGTCGATCTGATCGACACTTTCGACGCCCTGTTCATAGTCCGCTTTGAACTCCTGGACCTGGCGAGAATTCGCAGCGTTGATGTCTTCCCTGGGGAAATCGTGGACTGCTTTGAAAGCAAGCTGATGCTGACCCGCTTCTTTCCTGGACTTGATCTCGTTGAGGATTTTCTGCGCCAGCAGTTGTCTGGTGCGATCACGAAAGCTCGCGATCTGATCGGCGTTGTCCGGAAATTCTTTAGACATCCGTTCAAGTTCACTCAGCGCCAGATCATGACGCCCAAGTTCGAGAAGAAAGCTCACAAAGGTCAGGCGTTGCGCGATGTCGTTTGGCTTGATTTTCTTACTGATTATCTGAAGCAGGTTGTCGAGCTTCAGCGACGATGTCGTGACGGCATAGTCCCAGCTGAAATTCAACGCGGAGATTTTAACCTCGGTCGGCGAGATACTGGTGATTCCCTGAGTCACAACCACATTATTGCCAGCAAAAATCTGGATATTTCGTCGACCGTATTCGGAAAATGGAGTTCCAGTCTGGTAGACGCCGACTTGTTGAATCTGTCGACCACCGGCTTTACCGGCCTGCTCGATTTCGAAAGTCGTATAGGGAGCAGGAGGCGGAGCGGCGACCCGATTTCGGATTTGACGGATCGGAACGAAGTAGCGTTTGATGTCGTTGTCGATTACACCCAGAGGATTGCTCGGAACATTTCCACTGCGATTCTTGGCAATCGCGGGCTGGGAAATCCCCGGGGCGTCCTGATACTTTCCGCTTAAAACGGTTCCGTTATTCAAGGTAATGTCATCAGCACGAAGCTGGGCGAGTGTCAGCGCAGCAGCACAGATGGTGATCGATAGAATTCGGAAGTAACGCGAATAAGAATACACGGCGTCAACAGCTCCCGGACGGGTGTCGCATTGAGTGGTTGGCAAACCGTGTA
Organism: Planctomyces sp.; assembly: GCA_005778225.1. Classification (GTDB taxonomy): domain Bacteria; phylum Planctomycetota; class Planctomycetia; order Planctomycetales; family Planctomycetaceae; genus SXPC01. Next base: position 16,334 of record SXPC01000115.1, read on the forward strand.
TCTTACCCGAAAGATAGGACATGAGGTCAATTGCAGAATTCGGCGTTGGAACGCGTCGGTGACGTCTCCGCCTGATCTGGATAACAGAGCGTCATGTCGCTTGAGGCAGGCTTCATATTCAAGTTTCACGAGATGTAGGGTGCTGGTGAGTCTTCGAACCGCACCAGAACGACACTCGATGCCACATTTGGTGCGGTTCGCAAAGCCTCACCAGCACCCTACAGGGAATGAGAAGACTGTTTCTTCAATTCAAGCGACACATTCGCAAAAATGAATTCGCATGACGAACTAAAGCATGAGTCCGTCATGCGGCTTGCTAATCCTGGTCGTAAAGCGAATCGCGCGTCAGCGGGTCATTGATATCGCCGTCGCAGGCATAGCCGATGTGATGCAGTTTGTAGCCTGCTAATTGCTCTGGTGTGTTGTACCCGGATGGGTTGTACCAGAAGTTGTACGACTTTGATTCGACGTGACCATCCACGAACGCCACGTTCGCTGTGTTATTATGTCGGAAATGGATGTTCGGAAAGTCTTCGCTGGGCCAGGAGAGCTGCTGTGCTTCCTGCAGGCGATAGTCTGGGGAAGTCCAACTGCCTACATTTTGAAACTCGGCACTATCTGTGAATGCAATCGTCTGAGTCGTCGAAGCAATGTCTCGAAATCGGTAGGTGACTGGCTCAGGATTGTACCCAGAGACGGCGTAGTTCGAATCGTAAGCAAAATTGATCCCAGGCCCGAGAGATTTATAGTTATAGGCAAAGCCAGTCGATGGCATGCCAAACTTGAGATGTTGAAGATTGTTCTCCGTCAGATCTGGACATTGGAAGGCCGCTTGATTGGTCTCCATGTAAGGTGCTAATGGACTTTGTGTAAAGTCGAGTCGCTCAGCGATCGGAACCGAAGTACCATCGTCTTCGTTACTTTTAACATTGCCAAACCAGTAACGCTGACTGTAATAGCGTCTTGTTTCATCTTTTGGGTATTTGTGAATAACTCCCGGTGCGAAATGCCCGAATGTGTCCGCGTAATTGTGCAACGCCAAAGCCAACTGCTTGAGATTGTTCTTACAAACCGTCCGACGCGCTGCTGCGCGGGCTTGTTGCACGGCGGGCAGTAACAAAGCCACAAGAACCGCGATAATCGCGATCACCACCAGCAGTTCAATCAACGTGAATCCACGACGTTCGTGGAAAGGTGAAAAGGTGGGAGCGCAATCTCCACCTGGAGAAGAAAAAGAGTTCATTCGACGTACCTTTCAGCCGTCACAGCGCAGACAATCACCGTGTCCAAATTTACGATGGTGACTCAATAACATTGCTCACAGGCAACATTGATCGCTGTGACACTCGTTCCAAAACGCTGTTTCGCGCAGCATTTCAAAACAACAGAACCACGGGCAGGTCTTCTGGCTTTCGGATCCTGCGAACGACTCTGCCTTCCGAACTTGCAGTCCAGTCCCGGCTCAATTGGCGGCCGTTGGTTCTGCTTGTGCGTGGCATCAGGTGTGAGTCGTTGTCCCCGAATACAGCGGCGCGACCGCGACGGATTTTCACCGTCTTCCCTATTCTCCCACCAGGCAACAAGCCCGCGGGCACCCATGTCCGTTGATGATGATATCCACTCCCTCTTTGTACCGCAATCGAGTCCTGATTTGCCTCAGACCGATCAGCGGTCGTCAATTTGTTGTTGTACGTCTGGCTTCGCGCTCGATAACATAGAGAAAACCTACCAGCCGCTTCCCTCGATTTGAGGATTCCACCATGGCCACGCATCCCTCTCGTCTTTCTCTGTCCGCTGTTGATCGACGCCAGTTTCTCAAGACAGCTGCTGTGGCCGCTGGCGCGTTAACGGCCTCTTCCATTCCGTCGCATCTTTTGTTTGCCGGCGAGCAGGCCACTTCCACGCCGACCTCGGAAGCTTTCGTCAAAGACCTTTACGAAACATTCTCGCCCGCTCAAAAGAAAGCGATCTGTTTCGACTGGAATCACGTCTCCCCCGGTCGTGGTCTCCTTCGCACACACGTCAACAACAACTGGAACATCACCAGCCAGGACATTAACAGCAGCTTCTATCAACCCGAACAGCGCGACTTGATTCGCAAAATTTTTGAAGGCATGGTCAATCCTGAGTGGGTGTCGAAGTTCGATACGCAACTCAATGACGACGCTGGCGGTTTTGGCACTGATCAGACGATCGCGATCTTCGGCGTGCCCGGTTCCGACCAGTTTGAATTCGTCATGACGGGACGCCACATGACGATGCGCTGCGACGGCAATACCACTGCTCACGTTGCCTTCGGCGGTCCGATCTTTTACGGCCACGCCTCTGAGACCTTCAACGAAAGCAAAGATCACGTGGGCAACGTCTTTTGGGTACAGGCGCTCGCGGCCAACGGCGTTTACAAGCTGCTCGATGGCAAACAGCAGAAAGCCGCCATGGTCCGACGGACTCCTGGTGAAGGAGATGCTGCCTTCCGTAAGGACATCGCCGGACTGCCGCTGTCCGAAATGTCCAATGACCAGCGAGAAGCGATGGAAGGTGTCCTCAGTAAACTTCTTGAGCCGTACCGCATGACGGATCAGGAAGAAGTCCGCACTGCACTCAAGAAGATGGGTGGACTCGAAGCCTGCCGTCTGGCCTTCTACGCCGACAGCGACCTCGGCAACGACAAAGTCTGGGACAACTGGCGTCTCGAAGGCCCTTCGTTTGTGTGGCACTTCCGCGGCAACCCCCACGTCCACTGCTGGGTCCACGTCGCTGATGATGCCAGCGTGAAACTCAACACGCCACATACCCTGCAACGCGGTTAGTGAATTTTGTAGGGTGCTGGTGAGTCTTCGAACCGCACCAAATGCGTGCTCGCACGCTACTCGCCGTTCGGATCCACAATTGGTGCGGTTCGCAAAGCCTCACCAGCACCCTACTTCCGAATTGACTACGGATTCTCGTCGGCGTAGTGAATCAGGCTATGCACGTCGTAACCTTCGAAGTAGTTACGGCCTTTCAGGAAATCGAGCTCGATCAAAAAGGCACAGCCCGCGACCTTCGCGCCTGATTCTTCAGCCAACTTCAAACAGGCTCGCATCGTGCCACCCGTCGCGAGCAGGTCATCGACCAACAGGACGTTGTCGTCGGCTGTCAACGCGTCGGTATGGATCTCTAGGCAATCCTTGCCGTACTCGAGTTCGTAATGATGTGACTTGCGATCAAACGGCAGCTTGCCCGGCTTGCGAACGGGAATGAACCCCGCATTGAGTTCCAGCGCTAGAGGCGTCGCGAAGATGAATCCACGGGCTTCGGCCGCCATGATTTTCGTGACATTATGGTTGCGGAAATAATCCGCGAATTGTTTGGTCGTCTCGCGAAACGCGTCCGGATTATTCAGCAGCGGAGTAATATCCCGAAACATGATTCCCGGTTTGGGAAAATTCGGGATGGAACGAATATGGTCTTTGAGATTCAAAGCAGACATAAAAAACCCTATTTAGCCCCGGGTGAGTCACCCGGGGGGAATGTGCTGAATAAATATATTTTACTCTCTGATCTCGAACGGACTCGTCCAAGCCCAGGGATTTCTCGGCCAATTCAGCTGAGGTTATCAACATAATTGATACGATTGATAACAGACTGATTATCAAAACAGAAGCGTTCAGACTTCTTACAGTCCCCCCAGTGCTGCTTTCGCTTGTTTCACATACGGCTCGGCCGCTGAGTTGTTTTCATAGAGCATGATCAGCGACTCGCAAATTGCTTTTGCCTCGCTGCGTTTGCCTTTTTTGGCGAGCTCCGCTGCGTTCTTGAGAGATGACTCCAGGAACGCCTTCATGTCTGGTTTCTCCTTGCTGTTCGTCTTCAACTGCTTGAGCAGATCTTCGGTGACCGCTTTGATCTTCTCATGCTGAGGGACGCCTTCCAGCAGTGGCAACAATGCAGTCAGCAGTCGCTCTGCTTCGGCGACGTTTCCCTGTTCGTAAGCTGTCTGAGCCAGGTGCAGGAATCGCTTGGGTTCTTCGTAACTCGACGGCTGGCGACGAAGTTTCTTGCCAATGCCGAAATCCTGTTTGAGTTCGTAAACATCGATATCCGCAATCATCGGAGCCGCTTTTTCTTCCCAGGCTGATGGGTCTTGTTTGACCAGAGGTTCGAGATACTCGTCGCGGGCTTCGATCCATCGGGACTCGCCCTGAGCATAGAGAGATTTCCCCTTTTCGAATTTCTGATCGGGAGTCAACTCGCCATAGACAGTGAAGTAATAGATCAGCCCGAGTGCAGCGATCAGCAGCGTCACCAGCACATAGGTGTTTTCGAGAAGAACCCAGAATTCGCTCTTTGCCCTGCTTTGTTCGATCTGTGCCTTTAACAGATCGCGCATCAGCGTTCCGCCGACGGCATTCGGATCACCCGATTCGGTGATCAGCGTCGCATCATCGACCGACGTGACATTACTAACGCGTGATTTTTTCTTACCGCCAGCAGGGATCGTGTTCTTGCTCTCCGACAGATCGACTTTCGACGGGATCTCTTTGAGCCGCAACGACAATACAAACGCATCCGGAAACCGCTTCTCAGGATCTTTTTCCAGACACTGACAGATCACCTGGTCCAGCCAGTGAGGGATGTCTGGCGCAATCGTCTTGGGGGCATCGAACTGGCCGAAGCGGTGTTTCTGAATGACATCCAGAGTCGTATTCCCCGTAAACGGCGGGCGACCTGTCACCATGGCATAGAGGACTGCTCCCAGCGAATACAGGTCCGACTTCTTGGTCGCCCGGTGTCCTTGGGCCTGTTCGGGGGACATGTACTCAGCCGTCCCGATGATCCCTCCTGTGACCGTCAGTTTTCCTGCTGCAAACATCTGTGCAACGCCGAAGTCCGTCAGCTTGACGAGATTGTCTTTGGTTACCAGCAGGTTCGAGGGCTTCAGGTCCCGGTGCACAATCCCTGCGTCGTGTGCGGCTTTCAACGCCGCACAGATCTGAACACCCATGTCGATCGCTTCGCGCCAGGGGATGCGTTTCTGATCGCGAATGACCTGGGTCAGCGTTTTCCCCTCGACGTACTCCATAGAATAGTAATACGTCTCGTTATCATCGACTCCCGACTCGAACAGTTCCACCACGTGAGGATTCTTCAGTTTCTGCATCGATTCGATCTCACGCTCGAATCGCGCGACGAATCCCTCCTCGCGCGCCAGTGAGGCCGGCAGCACCTTCACAGCAGCCAGTTCGCGGGAAACGATATGGCGTCCCAGGTAAACCGTTCCCATCCCCCCCGCGCCGATCTTTCCTTCGATCTGATACGGTCCAACGTGTTCGGGCAGCATGGAGATTCCTGATTCAGTTTGGCCAACGGACTTGCGAAGTGATCCGAGCACGTCAAAATGCCCCCTCCACCACGCAACTTGCACACAAGTTCTACCACCTCAAAACGTACCGGCCAGCAGGCTTGTAAACAAGGCAAGACGAAAGACAACAAATGCCCTCCCAAGAAGCGATCCTCCTCATCGCACACGGCTCACGTCGCAAAGAAGCCAATGACGACCTCAGAACGATGGCTGACCACCTCCGAAGCCGGCTCCCCGACACCCTTATCGAAGTCGCTTATCTCGAACTCACCGAGCCGACAATTCCCCAGGGAGCTCGCGCCTGTATCGAAGCCGGGGCAGCGAAAGTCTTCCTGCTCCCCTTTTTCCTTTCTCCGGGCATCCATGTCGTCCAGGATCTGGAAGAATTCCGCGAAGAGTTCCGCCAGCAGTGGCCCGAGCAGGAATTCACGGTCTGCCCGCCGCTAGGTGTTCATCCGCATCTGGTCGAGATTTTGCTGACTCGACTGGCGGAAGCGAAAGGGATTCCGGCATAATAGGCCAGACCTTTGGCAAATCGTCGTCACCTGATAAATAGCGTTCGGCTGCTCGCATGACGACAGCCGCGTCGTGGATAAGAATCGTCGACTCATGGAGATTTTTGAGGACCTGATAAAATTTGAAGTGAGTGTCAAACTTGCGCTGGAGATCTTCCTGCTGGGAAGCGGGCTGATCCTGATGGGCCTGGGCCGACGAACGGATGAACGTCTCACTGCTGTTGCTAATCTCGATCCCTCTCAAGCATTGATGCAAGTCGCGCAGAAAGGGCGTATCGGATTCGGATACCCGCAGGTCGGCGCGATCGCAGTCACTCTGTGGGCTTGCCTGGTTCTATTCGGGAAAAATATCACCGCGACCGGCGAAGCTGCTTCTGTTGAGATTGGATTTTCAACGATCCTCGGACTCATCACTGTCCTCGCCAGCATCGCGATGCTGCAAAGCCGCTTTACGCTCGATGCGGTCATCTGGCTGCTCGCGGTCATGGTTCTCGGCAGTATGACGATGATGGCATCTCGAGATGGTGTTTATCTCATCGCGATCTTCCATCTGCTGGTTGTCACCATCGGCTGGGCAAGTTCCACGGTTTCCTCCCTGGCCTTATGGGGCGTCACTCCCCTCAACCGCATGGTTCGTCCGCTGATTGGTGAGCAGATCATAATGGCGATGATGACCGCGGTTCTGGGCGTGATTGTCTGTGAAGTCATTGTCTCGCATCGTGGTTGGAACATATCGGCGGGGGCCGTTTTCCTGACGCGTGCAGGCATGGTCCTCATGACACTCGGCGGCTGGGCCACGATTGCACAGGGAATTTTCACGCGGTCACTCCTCGGCATGATTCTGATGGTTCAGGGAACCCTCTTCATTGTCTGGTCAGTGCCAGGGCTGGAGCGATGGGAACTCCTCGGCATCACATTCGGCATTGATCTGGCGGCTGGTCTGTTGTTGTGGTGGACCTATCAATCGGAATTCGGTCATCGTGAGACGCAGGAACTCGCGATCGAGCGTCAACGCCTGCTGCAGATTTTTACACAGACATTGACCGATGCAGACCAGTCAGGGGCAGGACGATCCGAAAGAGAGGCAACGGATGGCTTTGCTGTCGCAGGTCGCTAGTGAAACGCTGCTACAGACCGTTCCTGTGTGGGGCTTCTGGGTGATCGCGCTCCTCGTCTGTGGGCATGCCGTCTGGGTTGGACTGTGCGCCATTTTCGGCATCCGCTGGCCTGGAATTCTCAGCACGTCGATCTGCTGCCTGTTGACATGGGCGGGACTGGCATTGCTATGGAATCAGGCCCCTCTCGACGAAGTCGTTTCTTCCCAACCGACGATCACCTGGCTGTCCATCGGCAGTCCTGCCGAGCTGAAAATTGCCATCTGTTTTCACGCTGACCGGCTGGCGAGCGGGATTCTGCTCTGGTTGTTGCCAATGATCGCGATGGCGTGGATCCGAGTGCGACGTCCTTCAGATTCGCACCTGGGCTTCATGACGGGCATCCTCGCGGCAGTCAGTCTGATGCTGATTTTTCTGTTGGCTTTTGCCGGCGATGCCTGGGTCTTCCTGGTCGTTTGGATGCTCATGGCCGTTCTTTCCGGCGGACTACTGTGGATAAATGAAACGAAACCGCGACCGCGCGATCTCGTGAAATTCATGATCCCCATGCTCATCACAGATCTGGGGATGCTTCTGGCGATCTCGGTGATCGGCTCGGGACTGTCTTCGACCAAACTCGCCGTCACTCTCCATCGAGACAGCCTGAGGACAATTTTCCAGGACAATCCCGCTGCACTCGATACGGCTGCACTTGGCATCTGGCTGGCTGTGTGTGGTCGACTCCTGCTCCCGCTGGTCAGTCTGGGGAACGATCTGATGCGCGGACGTGGCGCGACGACCCTCGCGCTATTCCATTTGTTATTCGGTGTCGGTCCTGCCTGCCTGCTGCTGTTGAAACTTCACCATGTCATCTGGAATGCGACGATCATCGATTCTCTGATCCTGATGACATTAGTGATTGGTGCATTGTCCGCATTCATTGCTGCGTGTTCCAACCAACGGGACACATCGCTGGGATGGTCGTTCTCCTGGGCAGGCAGTCTGGTGATCGCAGGGATGATGTCCGGCGTGAAAACTGGTCTCACCTCGGGAATGTTTGTCTTCGCCAATTGGATGACGCTCCTGCTGGTGACGTCCTGGTACATCAGGACGATTCCGAATCGACAGACGATGACCTATTTGCCGACCTGGGCGATCCTGATTCTCGCTGCCTTATCCGTGTGTGGACCGATGGGCTTGCTGCACGAATTTTCTTCCCATGGCCATCTCGGGCCTGTCATCGTCATTGTTCTCGGGCAAGGACTGGCGATTTTTGCATGGACCAAGAGTCTGCTCGCGATTCCACTTCGGTCAGCAATGACAAGCCAGCTCACACCTCGTTTCAGCGTGACGATACAACTCTTGACGATTGTCTGGGCCATGGGCATCGGGTTGATTATTCATCAGCGCGCCTGGTGGTCGAGTCCCGATGGGCTGCGATTATTGACAGAAGCATTCGGCTGGCATGGTCTCGTCGGAGCCTATCAGCAGGCAGGTGTCTATTCTCCCTGGGGCCTGGTTTCTGCCATCGTCGGCATGATGGGAATCATTATAGGGGTTTTGGTCTGCCGAGTTCCTAAACTTCGCTCCTGGTCAGAACGGCTTGCCGACTCGTCGCTGATCGTGATGGGGCGTCAGGCATTTTATTCGTCGGAAGCAATCTTCGGAGTCTCCCTTTTCATTCGAGGGTCTGCTCAGCTCACACGCATGTTCGACTGGATCATTGCAGGTTTTTTGACAGGACGTGCGCCGCAGAAACTGACCATCAACATTCAACAGGAATTGAGCCTGTTAACGACTCATCCCATTCCCTGGATGATCATGATCTGGATGTTCGCGACGACAATCATGCTGGTCATTTTTCTGCAGTCAAACTAGAGTGAACAAAACCAATCCGTGTCGCGGATCGCTTTTTCGAGGCTTTCCCCTGTATTAACTAGAAAAGAGCAATCAGTCGGGTGCCGAGCGTGATCGTCAATTCTCTGGCGATGTTGATGGTTCTGATACCATCGCTTGGTTGCGCGCTGATGCTCGTGTGGAGCCTCTTTGGCGTTCATCTAACCGCATGGATCTGGCGTGCCACAACGTCGGTGATGCTGATTGCTGCCTGCCTGGGTATGGTCCTGATGTGGCCTGAAAGGCCCTCGACGACAACAGTTCTCAGTGACCTCAAGCTTTATTCAGAATTGACCTGGGTCAATGCGCAGTCTGTTCGGATGGCAGGTCCTGGCGTGATGATCCAGCTGATGCTCGATCGCCAGCGCATCCCGATGGTGCTCGCGAGCAGTTTGCTGTTTTTCTGCCTTTCGTGGTCACGCCGGTTTCGATTCCTGGACGCCACGCGGCTTCGCTCCTGGTTGTCACGCATCATGATGCTCGCTGCGATGCAGTTGACGATGAACGTCTTCCTGCTGGCCGATGACATCGTCTCCTTATTTTCCTCATTGATGCTGATGGTGCTTCTCTCCTGTGGCCTGCTCTCCTCCTGGGGCGAAGCAGAACGTCGCAGGGACTCCATCGAAGTTCTGGGGAACTGGATGACCAGTGCCATTTTTGCAGGCCTGGCGATGCTGCTGATTGCCGGTGGACTGGCGAGCATTTCCTCCATGCAGGGGACGCAGACTGGTCCCATCGACTTCACTCTTTCCGATCTGCTATTACGCATGAAACGGGCTCCGCTGGCTGATCCCATGCTCGCCAATGCCTTCAGTCAGACCCGTCCTCTGGCGTTCCTGGCGATGTTGATGAGTCTGTCGATCTGGAGCGGTCTTTTTCCGTTCCATCGCTGGCTGATCACTCTGTATCGCCAACTTCCTCTGGAACTCTTTGGATTGATGACTCTCTGGCTGTCCGCGGGACTCATTCTTCTCATGTCTCGAATTGCCCTGCCGTTTGTCGGCGAGACCGTCGTTACGGCGGGAGCAATCTGGATCCTGCTGAGCATTCTGAGCATCTTCTATCTCTCGCTGGTTGCCCTCGCTCAAACGGAACTTAGAAGACTGCTGGCAGTCAGCATTGTTCGCGATCTCCTCTTGATTCTCACAGGACTGCTCACGCTTCGGGAACTTGGAACGCAGGCAAGCTGGCTGCTGGCCATTCAGCTAACGATGTGGGTGACCTACCTCGCGACGTTGTTAATCTCGCTGAACCAGAAATTTAACGAACTCGACACCGCATGTTACGGCGGTCTTTCGACGACATCTCCTCAATGGTCAAAGCTGTGGCTGGCCGGTGTTTGTCTGGGCTATGGCATTCCCTTATTGGGAATGTTCCCCTCACGAGCGTTGATATTCCTGTCTCTGAGCCGGATTCAAGTCAGCGGGATTCTCTGGATGTTGTTTCTGTTTGTTGCATCCGAACTGCTCATGAGCTGGACCTGGTGGCGAATCGCCGCAGGGATGCTCTGGGGTGATCCTCGCCTGCCAGTCGCGACAGGTCCCGTCTTCGATCAATTGCCCGGAAGCATTGCAAAGAATTCATCAACGATCAGGCCAACGCCCGCAACCTCCTCGATCCTTACGACATCGATTGCAGCGTTGGTGTTCCTCATCACCGCCACCGCACCCGGTTTGTTGCTGACCTACTGGAGCACCGCCAGCGTGTCGCAGGAGCCCCGCTCCGACCAGCCGCTTGAACCGGATCTTGAAGAAAAGGCCCCGCCGCGGAACGTCAAACCCGCGCAACGCCCGGAGGGTCGTTCATGATCGACTCCGCGATGACAGTCACCTTCGTCCTTCTGCTGGCGAGCCTGATTGTCGGCTTGTTAAGCCGTCGAAATTCCAAGCTCGCGATGGCCGCCACCGCCTGTGGCCTGATCATTGCCGCCGTCTTTGCCTTTGTCAGTGATACGGGAGTGACGGCGCTCGACCAGTCACTTCGCCCCGGACAAGCCATCAGCTGGGCGTCTCAGCGCTGGCTAGTCGGAAAGGGGGTTGCCATCTCCTGTGCCCTGCTGTTGTTCGCTGCGGAGCTGCATCGACATCTCCGCTGGACGATGCTGGCGCAACTGGCTGGTCTGGTTCTAGTTTGTGGCGGGACCTCTCCCCTCGTTGTTCTAGCCGCTTTGCAACTCGTCGTTGCGTTATCACTGCGACCGCAGACTTCGCGCCAGTCAGCATCGAGCGACCCTCGCTGGGGCCTGTGGACAGGTCTGTGGATGACGGTGGGATTTGTCCTGCTCATGAATTCCTCCCCATCATCGAGTACCGAATCCTCACAACTGACCACGCTCGCCACAGTCCTCGTCATCGGCACATCACTCGCTCAGTTGCCGCTTTCCATCTGGCGACGTTCTCAGAGGCAGGACAGCAGCGTCTCGACATTCACGGATTTTCCGGTTCATGTTGCTGTCGGCGTCTTCCTCTGGCGTTTGACGTCATTCCCTCAAGACCTCGGGTTGATGATCGATACCACGACGGCTCAAAGCCTGCTGATTGTTACATCGATCATCTCGCTGCTTCTGAGCGTCGTCATGAGTTACCGTACGAAAAGCCTCAGCGACTGGGCCAACCTCGCCTGGTTGATCGGCTGGGGGCCAATGCTGGCGTTGATGAGTTTGTCTCTCCTGCAGAGCGAACAATCGGCCGTCTGGACGTCACTGCGAAGTTGGCCGGATGCCGCCTCGATTGTCATGGGCTGGATCGTCTGGTTGTCTTTAGGGGGCTCTCTGCTTCTTTTCCTGGAACGCGAATATTTGATCGCCTGGAAACATCGTGCCAGCACGTCTTTGCCGAATGAGACTTCTCATGAGCACGTTGATCGTGACATCATTGCAGGCTGGGGAAGACAACGCCCGATCCTCGGCGTCAGCCTGACCGTCTTAGCATTCTCGTTAGCTGGTGCGCCGTTCACATGGGGCTTCTGGCAGCTGATGGTCACCATCGAAAGCTTGACCACGGTTCGCATTCAAGCCAGCCTGACGGGCTTTATTGATCCTGTCGTTGTCTATCAGTTCATCGTTCTTCTCTGGGGATGTGCCCTCGCCGCATTCTGGAAACAGACCTACGGATGGCTGGTCTGTCTCTGGGCTGACCCCGTCAAAGCCAGTCCCGCACGCGAGCAAACGCAGATTCGGAGCTTGACCTGTGGCGGACTGGCGATGACGATGGTATTAATCGGTCTTGTCCCCGGTCCCATGTTACGCCTGCTCGTTCGCTGCCAGGATCGCAGCGATACCGTTGCAGAAAAACTGCCGTCTTCCAACCATCCTCAGCCGGTCCAACTCGCCCATCAATTGTCCGAATCGACGCCGCGGCATGAATAGCTTAACCCTCTACTTCTGCCCCTACTGCACTGGCTGGACAATCCTCAATCACAGCGTCTGTCGAGACTGCCTGAGGCACGTCGAACTCTCACAGCCCGACCCGACTCCAGAGTCGATTCACCAGTTGGTCGGCGACAATCTCAGAGACTTGGGTGTCCTGGTCTACGAACGACAGGATCTCCCCAGAATCTGCCACGTCTACGCCACCTCGCGCGGCCTGCTCTTCTCGCCACAGATTCGCAAGATGGGGCAGAAGTACATTCTCGCTGACGATCGGACTCTGGCCTGCTGGCTGGGATCTTTACGACGAAGCCTCCAGTCACGTCAGGGGCAGGAAGTCGAACCCGTCACGATTGACGCCGTCGCCTTATTGCTGGAGACTCCCGGCGCGCTGTTCGTGGCCTTCGATTCGATTAGCGAAGTCGTCTGGTCTCCGCGAGACTGCACGATTCGCATGGAGCGTCGGAGAGAAATCCTCCTCAAACCACACCGTCGACGAGATGGCACACTCGTCCGACTCAAAGACGAGCTCAACAGCATCGTCGTCGCAGGAACCTGATCCCACATGACAAAACTGAGTTCATCCGCAGAACGCCTCGATCACCTGCTTGCCGATCAGGCGTTATCGCTGTCAAAAATGACTTTGAGCGACCGCATCAAGCCGGACTTCATCGCGACCAAGGTCACCATCCATCCGGTCCTGATCAAATCCGAGCGACTGTGGCAATGGTCGTGGCAGGAAGGTCGCCAGCAAAGACACGAGAATCTCAACTGGAGCACGACCGCCCGGCAGATCAGCCGGTTGTTGGGCACAACATTCCGTCAGGCGGTCATTGTCTCTTCGCGCAGCGAGACTCATATCACCGCCTCCAAACCCGATGGCTGGAAATTCAAGGAGCGCCTCCTAGAGTCTTCCGGTTCCCAGATCCCATCGACTATTCCGGTCAGCCACAACCGGACGAAAGCTTACCTGATTCCCGAAGGCCAACCCTGCCCGTTCCTTGAAGCCATCGGCGTCATGACCCCCGAAGGGAAAGTCCGCGCCAGTCAGTATCACAAGTTTCGTCAGATCAATCGCTTCCTCGAAATGATCGACGATGTCTCCGAACATCTGACGCCGGGAAAAGATGGCAGCTTGAAGGTCGTCGATTACGGCAGCGGCAAGAGTTATCTCACCTTTGCCATGCAGCATTACTTCCAGGTGAAAGGAATCCCTGCGCGATTGACTGCGATCGATGTCCGCAGTGATGTCGTCGAGACCTGTCGACGCATCGCAGAAGATCTGGCAATCGACAACATCGATTTTCGCGTTGGAGCCATCGCCGAGTTCCAGGAAGGGGAGCCGATTGACTTAGCCGTCGCCCTCCATGCCTGCGACACGGCGACCGATGATGCCCTCAAGCTGGCTGTCTCCAGGCAAGCCAGCGTCATCCTCGCTGTCCCCTGCTGCCAGCACGAAGTCCGACCGATACTTTCCGGAGACCTTTTAGCGCCGATGTGGAAGCACGGCATCCTCAAAGAACAGTTCGCATCCCTGCTGACCGATACGCTCAGGTCGATGGCACTGGAGCGCGATGGCTACAATGTTCAAATTATGGAGTTCATCGATCTGGAGCACACCCACAAGAACCTGCTGATCAGAGCGGTCAAACGTGACTCGGTCGATCCACGTCAGCAAGAGCGGCTGACAGAGCAGATGAATTCACTCACCGAATTCTTTGGTCTGAGAATGGCCAGCTGTCGACTGAACAATGGAACCATTTAGTTGCTGCGCTAATCATTTGGGTTAAATAAATTGAGCATGTCGGCAATTGTGCGATGAGATTCAATTGAGTGACGCAGCGGCTGATTCGGGCGAATGCTGTACTGGTTCTGTCGCCCGACCTTCGTGCGTTCAATAATGCCCGCATCCTCAAGTTCAGCAATGATCCGCTGGACAGCTCGTTCGGTGATCCCGACTTCCTGGGCCACATCACGCAAAATCATATTCGGATTGCGGTGCAGCAACACCAGAACGTGCGAATGGTTCGTCAAAAATGTCCAGCGCGCCCCCGTAGCCGAAGTATCGGAGGAGTTGTCGCGGGATTGAGTGGCGAGAGAATTGTTGTCGGGCATCGTTTTTGAATTGTCAGGGAATGTGAGGTCTTTGGCGAAGTCGATGTTCCGAAAGACATATGACGGTGAACGCTGGTCCCGAATCGGTGCGATTTCAAATTGCATTATAGACAGACAACGAAACTTGCTACCAGAGAGACTCGCCTTTCTATACGCAGACGAGCCTAGAAGTTATGGAAATATTCGTACCGTCAAGTAATTAACGAATTGTATTTCCTGATTCGTTCAGCCGATCAATGGCAGGCCGAGCAGTCTACAGCGTGAAGACCCCGGACACACGAGGATTTTCTGCCCCGACCTCGTTGATCTTCAATCCAAACTTCTCACCAATCTTGACGGCTTCCCCTTTGGCGTAAAGCTGGTTATTGACGTAAAGATCGAGCAGATCTTCACAGCTTTTGGGAAAGGTGATGAGGCCTCCCGGACCAATATTCACCAGTTGTCCAAGTGTAATCCGCTTTTCAGCCAGACGTACGCTGACAGGGACCGACAACGGCATCAGTCGCTTGATGCGGTCCGTCTTGCGAGGTGCTGAATTGGCAGGTGGAGTGAATTGCTCAAAATCCGCCACCGCTGCAGGTGCCGGAGCAGTCTCTCCGCGGACCGGGAAAATGAACTGGATCTGCGCAACAGGACTTCCCTGATCCAACACGTCGACCGGAATCCAGAACCCATCATCGTGGGGATCAGCCGCCTGCATGGCGAGCAGCAGATTGGCATGCGGAGTCGTCGAATAGCCGCCCCCCTGGAGATCCTGGGGGATGATGAGCGAGGCCCATTCCATGCCCAGAGTGTCGAGCCGGGATGTCTGGGAGGCATTCGGGGCAACGTACCAAGTTGGCAGTGGCAGTGATTCCGGAATCAGTACCTGCAGCCAGGCCCCCTGCATTTCCAGGAGGACACTCAGCCCTGCTTCTGCCATTGTCGATACGCCCAGTGCATCGGACCAGGGTTTGGCTTCGCCGGGGCTTAACTCGAGCTGTGTTTCAAAACAGCGATTGAAACACTCGACGATCGCCTCGAGGTTCTCGCTGAGAGTTTGCTGAATCGAGACAGGACTGATCTGGGAGCTCATCATGAAGCGGGCCAGACGGGAATGCGGAGAGGATGCGAAAAGGACGTCACGTCTTACATCGGACATCCACCTCAACGGATTGAGCAGGATCACTACAATCGAAAAAATTTACCTAAATTCGCGTACTGGCCAATGTTATCTATTTCAACAAATCCCGTTTGACACCCCATAAAGCTGGCATAGGTTTGTGTGTCGGCAGCAACGCCGAGACGGCCCACGACGACGAACACGACACCGGCCCGTCTGAGAAAACGACATACGAACTTGATAGTGCGGTGGGGAAAGCTGGGAGCTTTGAGGGGACCTCACCGCACTATTTTTTTATGCGCTCGACCCGACTTCATCGCTGCGAAGTGGGATTTTTTCTGGTTACTTACCAATCGCTCGCGAATTGTTTTCTACAGGACTTCGTGAGCCTTTACGTCCTTTGAGCCTGCGGGTGAATCGCGTCTTGGGCTTGATGGCTAGAGACGGAGTTTCAATATGCTTCAGGTCCCATCTCCCCCCGCAGACGGCGATGTCGTGGGGGCTGCCGGTTCAGTGGCAGGGGTTGTCGAAACGGGTTCTGGCAGAGGAGTCACGGGAGTCGGCTGCGGCGCTGGTGAGGTGGGAGGAGTTTCAGTCGGTGTGGTGGGCTTTTCGGAAGCCGGTTCAGCTGCTGATTCTTTCTTGACGTCTTCGGCGGGCTTCCAGCGTCTCATCAGGTAGACTGCCTCCTGGATCTGAGGCGAATCAAGGGTGACCTGACTGATGAATTCGACGGCTTCCTTCTGCTTGCCTCCAGCGGCGAGGGCTTTGCAGTAATTGATCAAGGCCGGCTGGAACCAGCGTCCCTGGCGTCCGAACTGATCGAGGTATCGTCGCAGGCTATCGGCGGCGATGGCATAGTCTTCACTCTCAAATTGTGACAGGCCCAGCCAGTAGTTGGCATCCTGAGCCATGATCATGCGAATCACATCATCACGCGTTTTCATGGTCTGTGGAACATTCAGGCTCAGCTTGACGTACGCAGGAATGCACTCGCTGAAGTTCTGCTGCAGCTGCCCCATCCGGGCGCTGTAGTACTTCAGTTCGGAGGTCGCGGTATGCTCCATTTTGTTTTCCTGGTGCTGACCATCTTCCGAACCCGTCTGCTGAGACGTGGACGATTTGATGATCAGACTGGCTGTCTGAAAAGGCTGCATCCGGACGGTGATCTGCTGCTGCTGTTCGGGGGTGGGATTTGTCGAGGCATTGATCATCATTTCCGGGTACGTCCAGACCCCTGCAAACTCAGGCAGCGTTCCTTCTGGCAATCCTGCGAGGACGCGTTGAGGCAGCCCCTGGGCAATCAGAGACGTCTTTCCCTGGATATCGACGAGCGGATCAAACAGCGAGGCCACCTGATCGCCACGCAACAGAGACTCGAACTCCTGCATCCGAGCCGACCAGCTGCTGCTCGATCCATACAGCCAGGCTTTGGCATCCGCTGCCTTGACGTTCAACAGAGCATGCGCCAGTTTGCCTTGTTCATAGGACTTCCAGAACTCATCCGACTTGAACTCGGCCCAGCTTGCCTGCCCCCACTTTGAAGCATCGGGAAGCTCGACGTGATTTGGAAGAGGGAGCCCGATGAGGGGGTCATAAAGGTAAACCTGATCGTCGATCGGAACACCGACGAGCAGATAAGGTGTTTGATAAGCCTGCAACTGGACCGAATCGAACGTCAGCACAACGGCTTCGATCTTCATCTGCTGCAGAATTCCCAGAAAGACCCACACGCGGTCGGCTGGACTTCCGAGCCCCCACAACAGCGACTCGAAACCGGTATGCGGGGTCGACCCGGTCAATGAGGGATCGAGCGCGATGTTTGTGCAGACATAATCGAAAAAGCCGTTGACGCGCGCCAGATCATTATCGGCTTGACGGGCCAGCTTCTCGCCAATCTGACGCATCAGGTACGCATCTCGCAGATAGCGCACATCCCGCAGGTCAAACAGATCGTTTTCCAGTCGCGTCTTGGCGTTGTCCCAGACCGGGTCGGCCAGATACTTCTCTTTCACGACGGCTAGCCCCACATCGAGCTTGTCAGCCGGGGCGCAATAGGTCACCCACTCGTTGATGAGGGCGATCGCGGTTTTCGGGTCTGCATCCACACCCAGGTTGGTGGGCTGCACAATGCCGACGGCCCGTTCGAAGCTGTCGACGCAGATCGCAGAGTTCGTCGACGTTTTTTTGGTGGTCGACGAACCGGTCGGTGCCGGTGGCGGCGTCTGAGGGCATCCACTCAGAATGAGTAAGGCAATGCAGGCCAGCCCGCAAGTGATCAACGAGCCAGCGACATGACGAGCTCCGACAGCGGAGTGAGCAGCGTTCATTCGTATTCCCGAATCTGGGGAGGAGTTTGTAAATGAGGGTCATCCATCCTGTGAGGACACTGGCATTCTACGGGTTCCGCCAAGTCGCTCCAAGCGCGCCCGAACGGGAATTCACGGAAAACTCAATGGAACAAGATTCTCGCCGGTCCCCCTTTCTCCAGGTTTTCTGGTAACATGCGAGTTTGTAATCCCCCATTCAATCTCCTCATCGGGCAGGCTGACGTGTCGATGTTCCGCGAACTGGACGAGGCGTACGCTCCGCAAATCCTCGAGATTTTCAATCACGCGATTGTCCACACGACGGCGCTCTATGACTATCGGCCGCGACCATTGTCTGCGATGAGCAGCTGGTTTGCTGCCAAACGCGCCGGAAGCTACCCCGTCTTCGGGATCGTCGACTTGGTTAATCCGGATGTGTTGAAGGGCTTTGCCAGTTACGGGCCGTTTCGCGATCGTCCGGCCAACAAATACTCGATTGAACATTCCGTTTATGTCCATCCAGATCATCAGGGACAGGGGCTCGGCAAACTCCTGCTGGCCGAAGTGATCCGACGTGCCCAGGAAAACGGGTTTCATACCCTCATCGGCGGCATTGATGCAGAAAACCTCGCGAGCATCCGGCTTCACCAGCAGGCTGGCTTTCAGCGCGTCGGCGTCCTGCCGGAGACGGCGTTCAAATTTGGACGCTGGTTGACACTGGAATTTCACCAGCTGATCCTGACTGGCCCGGTTAACCCGCGTGAGGAATGATTCGACGCGGCTCGCTGGAGTACGGACCTGCACGGCACGCGACGTCCCTTTCATTATGAATGTCTGCGCGAAAAAATTTGCATTCCTCCAATCGACAAGCCTACAATTCGAGTTGTGCGCGGCTGCGAGGAGAGGGTTGCGTGCCATTCCGTCCTTTGTCTGTGATGATACCCTATGCAACAGTCCGCCAATCCCCTGTTCTGGTCATTCAGTCTTGGACGGATCTTCTCGACCAGAATTCTTGTCAGCTACCTGCTTCCCGTTCTGCTAATTGGGATGTTGCTGAAGTTCGGCTGGGCCGAAGGGGTGACGATTTCGTGTGTACTCTTCTGTTCCATTCTGGCTCACGAACTGTTCGGCCACGTCCTGGCCTGCCGCCTGACCGGTGGATATGGGGATGAAGTCCTGCTCTGGCCGCTGGGGGGACTGGCGTTTGTCCAGCCGGAGCCGAATTTCTTTTCCCGCTTCATGACGGCTGCGGGCGGGCCGCTGGTCAATGCCATCCTGTGTTTAGCGACTTTACCAACGGTTTATTTTTCCGGAAGTCTGTATGAGAGGTTGACGCCTCTCATGATTCCATCTCTGGAGACGTCAGCAAGTCTGCTCGAATACGTTCTGCTCATGATCTTTTCGATCAACTGGACTCTCCTGCTGATCAACCTGCTGCCGGTGTTTCCGCTCGATGGTGGACTGATGATGGAAGCATTCCTGATTGACCACACCGACCCCAAGTCGGCTCGTCAGACGGCTGTTCGTGTGGGGCTGGCGGTCGGCATTGTTCTCTCGCTGGTCGGATGGTTCTTTGACGAAACCTTCATCGTCACGCTGGCGACCCTGCTGTTGTTGATGAATGTCTGGGAGCATTTCCGTCTGCAGATGCCCGATTCTTACGAAGACTCGTTCATGGGGTACGACTTTTCTCAAGGCTACACGTCTCTGGAGAAAAGTTACCATGCACCGACAATCAGCAAGAAATCCTGGCTGCAGCAGCGACGCGAAAAGACAGCAGAGAAGAAAAAGCAAAAACATCTCCAGGAGCAAAAAGCGATGCAGGAGCGAGTCGACCTGCTCCTGGAAAAAGTCTCCCGCAGCGGCATGGATTCTCTGACTGCGTCTGAGAAAAAAGAGCTCCTCAAGGCAAGTACGGTTCTGCGGAAAGAAAACCATCGGGCGAAATGATCAGCCCGACCGGGAGAAGACCGGAACGCAGAGGACGCGGAGTTGGGCAGAGGGTTCGCATGGGTTTAAATCACCCTCCGCAGGATTTCCACATAATGACACTTTTGATCTTGCCGGATGAATCATGACAGATCAAATTAGTTTTCTCAGCGCACTCTGCTTCCCTCAGTGATCTCTGCGTTCCAGTCTCCTGCTCTTTCGGATTTTCATGCTTGCCCACAACCACTATGAACGTGCTTTTGCTGCCTGGCTGCGGGCCTGGCGGGTGCCGTATGTGGCGGTCAATGAGCAGCAGCGGGCGTTGTGGGATGATGTGTCGCTGAAGTCGATGGATTTTATTGTCTCGCTGCCGGAGAGTCGTCTGTTGCTGGATGTCAAAGGGCGGATGAGTAACCGGACGGCCAAGCGTTCCAGTGCGGAAAACTGGGTGACGCAGGATGATCTCGAAAGCCTGACACAATGGGCCGGGAGCTTTGGAAACGGATTCACGCCGCTGCTGGTGTTTACTTACCAACAGACTCTGCCGCATCCGCATTTGAGTTGTTCACAGATCCCGCTGGAAGGATTTCATTATGGCTTTTACGGGATCGAACTGACACGCTACGCGTCGGCGTTGAAATCACGCTCGAAGCGCTGGCAGACATTGAGTCTGCCGCGTGATGAGTTCCGACGACTGCGGCAGCCGATTGCCAGTTTCCTGCCGCGGAGTGTGTTTGCAGCGCGGCCGGAACGTTTGGCAGAAGATGGTGAGATCATAGACGCGCTGTTTGCCGGATCTTGTCGTTGATGATCTGGCGTGACGGCTTGTTAGAACATTAAAATGTTTGTGTGCTTACTTAGTCAGCGGCGGTGTTCTGCCGAGAAGTCAAATTCCTGAAAGGATGACGGAATGATGCGGCAGATGGTGATAGCGTCGGTGATGGTTGTGGGAATGATTGGTTCGCTGCAGGCGGAGAACTGGCCGCAGTTTCGCGGGGAGTTTTTCAACTCGCAGGCGCAGTCGGCGATCCCTGCGACGTGGAATGAATCGACCAACGTCAGCTGGACGATCAAGAACCCGGGAGAGGGGTGGTCGTCGCCGATTGTGTGGGGTGACAACCTGTTTTTCACAGCTGCGG
The DNA here is from genome assembly GCA_005778225.1 of Planctomyces sp. Taxonomy (GTDB): domain Bacteria; phylum Planctomycetota; class Planctomycetia; order Planctomycetales; family Planctomycetaceae; genus SXPC01. Next base: position 37,144 of record SXPC01000115.1, read on the forward strand.
TTCTCAAACAGCCCGCCCCGGCTCGTCCTGCTCAGGCGAATGACGAGCCAGGCCAACGTCGACGTGGCGGCGATGATTCGAGACTGATGCAAGCCGTTTACAGCTGGCAGCTGTATTGCCTGGATGCGAAAACGGGGAAAGAGAAATGGACACAGGTCCTCAAGGAAGGTCATCCGCCGCTGGAGAGACATGGGGATAATACCTATGCGACCGAAACGCCGGTCACGGATGGAAAGCATATCTGGGTCTACTTCGGGATGATTGGTCTTTACTGCTGCGATTTCGACGGGAAGGTTGTCTGGCAGGAAGACCTGGGGAACTTTCCGATGAAGGCTGGCTGGGGAACATCGAGTTCGCCGCTGCTGTATGAAGACACGTTGTTTCTGCAGATTGACAATGAAGAGCAGTCGTTTGTGATCGCGATCGACAAAGAATCCGGGAAAGAGAAATGGCGCGTCAATCGGGATGAGAAGTCACAGTACAGCACTCCGATTATCTGGAAAAACTCGAAGCGGGATGAACTGGTTCTGGGGGGAGTCTTTACGCGGTCTTACGACCCTCGTTCCGGCAAACTGCTGTGGGAACTCGATATGCAGAAAGGTCGAAGCAGCGCCTCGCCCGTGACAGATGGGGATATGCTGTATGTGGGGAATGAACTGCGCAGCCGGGGCGATGATGACGGAGGCGGGTATCTGTATGCGGTCAAGGCGGGTGGGAATGGCGACATTACGCCGGCTGAGGGAGAGACGACGTCCGATGCAGTCGCGTGGACGCTGAGCAAGTCGGGATTGCAGATGTCATCGCCAGTCATTTGCGAAGGGCATTTGTATCTGCTCAGTCGCAATGGCGGGATTGTGAACGCGGTCGATCAGAAGACCGGAGAATCGGTTTATCAGAAGCGGATCCCGGGTGCGAAAGCCTTCTGGGCATCGCCTTGGGTGGCGGATGGAAAGGTCTTTTGTCCGGATGACAGCGGAACGACGCATGTTCTGGCTGGCGGTCCCGAGTTCAATGTTCTGCACACCAATACGCTGCCGGGGCAGTTCTGGGCGAGCAATGCGATCGCCAACGGGAGATTGTATCTTCGCAGTACGGAGATGCTGTACTGCATTGCGGAGAAGTAGGCCCGCCCGGTCGAAAAGCGGAATTGAGATTGCCGGTTGGATTGCGTGGGAGCAGGGATGGTCTAACATCGGAGAGAACTTTTTGTCTCCTCTATTTTCGATGTTGGATTCATGGACTATCTGCAACTGGCCGGCAAGTCGATTCTCGTGATGGGGGTCGCCAATAAGAAGAGTGTGGCGTGGCAGTCGGCGAAGTTGCTGACGGATGCGGGTGCGAAGGTGATTTATGCTGTGCGGTCGGAGGCGCGACGCGAGCAGCTTAAGCCGTTGGTCGGGGATGCTCAGATCTTTGTGTGTGATGTCGAGCATCAATCGCAGATTGATCAGTTAGCGAAAGATGTTGCCGGTGTGACGGATTGTCTGCAGGGGATCGTGCATTCGATCGCGTTTGCGGATTACTCGGCTGGGTGGTTGCCGTTTCATGAGACGCCGCGGGAGGCGTTTTTGCAGGCGATCAATATCTCCTGTTTTTCGCTGGTGTCGGTTTCGAACGCGTTCAAGACATTGCTCGATCCAGAGCAAGGGAGTGTTGTGACGATTTCAATTTCGACGACGCGGATGGCGGCGGAGAACTATGGGTATATGGCGCCTGTCAAAGCGGCGCTCGATTCATCGCTTTGTTTTTTGGCGAAGTCGTTCAGCAAGTTTTCCAGCGTGCGGTTCAATGCGGTTTGCCCGGGACTGCTCAAGACGTCGGCCTCGGCGGGGATTCCGGGGTATGTTGACAGTTACCTGCATGCCGAGCAGGCGACGCTGCGGAAGTCCGCCCTCAAAACCGATGAAGTCGCCAATACGGTCGCGTTTCTCCTGTCTCCCCGATCCTCCGGAATCAATACGCAGGGGATTGTCGTCGATGCGGGGATGGGAACGAATTATTTCGATGAGGAGTTGGTGTCGCGTCGCCATTGATGATTGCCGGTGTTGCGGAGGGGAAAGACTGGAACGCAGAGGGAACAGAGTTGAGCGGAGCACGCAGAGGAGACTCCAGATTCAACGCCATGGCGCGAAGACGCGAAGGAAATATGAATTCGTGAGAAAGAGAACTCCTTCCAATTGCCATCCCATCCCATGACCACTCTCATTGCGTCTTTGCGCCGTCGCGTTGAATGTGGCCGTTCTACTCTGTGAACTCTGCTCCACTCTGCGTGCTCTGAGTTCCAACTCTCTTCTGGCATTCCAACTTGTCTGGCGCACACCAGATGTCAGAATTTGTCGCCGGGTGGATTGAAACCGCTTGGCGAGTGCGGAACAATGGAGATTCGTTCTGCGAATTTGCTGACTCTGAAAGGTAAAGCCCATGAAGTTATTTTCTGTGATGATGCTGATGTCTGCGATGGTCGTCAGTCTGATGAATGTCGGGCTGGCAGGAGCGCCGGTTGATCTGACAAAAATTGCAACGCCTGAGCAGTTGAAGGCCGAGATCACGGCTCAAATGAAAGCCGTTGACGAACTCGTCAAAGAAGGCAAGTTTGGCGAGAAAGCGGCTGCATTGAAGCAAGCTGCTGGGGTGGTTGCTGTCATGTCGCAGGGTGTGGCTGAACTGTCGGCTGCGGATGCTCCGAAAGCAGTTGCGTTGCGAGACGCTGCCATCAAGATCTGGCAGACCAAGGAAGAAGCGGATCTGAAGACAGCAGCCGCTGATCTGCAGAAGACGTATACTACCGAAGCCACGAGTACTGCCGAAGTGGCTCATCCCTGGAACAAGCTGACCAAGATGGGTGGGATGATGGAAGAGATCAACACGCGTAACAGCAAGTTGCGTCGCGCGATTCGACGTCCGAAGGGGGACGTTGATGAGCAGTTGCATGCCATCACGTGTGCGATGCTGACAGTTGCGATGTATGCGGACACCCACGAAGTCAAAGATAAAGCGAAAGTGCCAGAGTGGGAGAAGATGTCGGTGGATTACATCGAAGCACTGAAAACGCTGACCAAGGCGCTGGCTGACAAAGACAGCAAGACGGCAGAAGAAGCTTATAAGGTGGCGAACGAAAGTTGTGAGAAGTGTCACGAAGTGTTTCGTGACGAGTAAGCGCGGGTGAATTGAAAATGGAAAGGCCGGGGTGATGAGCTCCGGCCTTTTTTGTTGCGCGATGGTTGGTGGGAGTTGATGTCAGGCAATCAATGCGCGCTCGATTGGGGTCAGCTAACGATTCTGACCCCAGCAACCCGTGTTGGGATTGATGCGTTTGAGGACATTCGGCACGGCTGGGACAGCCGTGGCACACGGGAGGGGCGAGTCCTACTTGCGCTGACCGTGTTTCTTGCGGCTGCGCCGTCCGGGTTGGGGACAACCCGGACTACCCGATCCTGCACATTCTTTACACGTCGATTTGTTGTTCAGTGTCCTGGTAGCTGACGTGGTAGAGGTCGGTGCGGCGGTCTTTCCAGTTCTGGACGGAGCCGGCCATTTTGTGGCGTCTGAGTTGTTCGACGTCGACATCGTGAACGATCATGGTTTCGATGTTGGCGTTGCACTCGGCAGCGATGGCATCGCGGGCGAACTCGGCGTCGGCGGGGGTAAAGATCGCAGACTGGGCGTAGTGGATGTCGGAGTTTTCCACGAAGGGGAGGTTGCCCGTACAGCCGGAGACGGCGACGTAGATGTGGTTCTCGACGCAGCGGGCCAGGGCGCAGTGACGCACGCGGAGGTAGCCGTGGCGGGTATCGGTGTTGAAGGGGACGAAGATGATTTGTGCTCCCAACTGGGCGGCGACGCGGACGAGTTCGGGGAACTCGATGTCGTAGCAGATCAGCATGGCGATACGGCCACAGTCAGTATCGAAGACGTTGAGTTTTCGTCCTGGGGAGACTCCCCACCAGCGGCGTTCGCTGGGGGTGATGTGAATCTTCTCCTGCTGTTGGAGAGTGCCGTCACGTCGGAAGAGGTAGGCGACGTTGTAAAGGTGATCGTCTTCTTGGACGAAGGTTGAGCCGCCGATGATGTTGACGTCGTACTTGACGGCCATCTCGGTGAAGAAGTCGAGGTATTGAGGGGTGAACTCGGCGAGCTTTCGGGCCGCCTGACCGGGCTGGTGTTTGTCGACAAGAGAGAGAAGTTGGGTCGTAAAGAGTTCGGGGAAGACGACGAAGTCGGTTTTGTACTCGTTGGCGGTATCGAGGTAGAACTCGCATTGGCGGGCAAACTCATCGAAGCCGCTGATGGGGCGGAGCATGTATTGAACGACGGCGATGCGGATCAGTTCGGTGTAGAATGTTTTGGTACGGTCAGGAGTGTATTCGAGGTTGAGCCATTCCAGATAAGTGGCGTAGCCGCGTGACTCGTGATCGTTGGGATAATAGTTGGGAATGAGGCCTCGCAGGTCGAAGCCGTTGGCCATCTGGGCGGTGAGGACGGGGTCGAAGAGTTCGCGTGAGTCGACGCGCTCGACATAGATGGCGGGGGTCATTTCGTCGGCATATTTGTGATAGCCGGGGATGCGGCCGCCGATGATGATGCGCTGGATATTTTTCTGGCGGCAGAGTTCTTTGCGGGCATCATAAAGTCGACGTGAGAGCTTCATGCCGCGGTATTCGGGGTGGACCATGATCTCGATGCCGTAGAGGGTGTCACCCTTGGGATCGTGATTGGAGATGTAGCCGTTGTCGGAGACTTTCTTATAGTCGTGCCAGGCGAGGTTGGAAGTGTATTCGAGCATCAGGCTGGAGGAAGACGCGACGAGCTTGCCTTCGATCTCGACGCCGAGTTGACCTTCGGGGAAGCGCCGGATCTGGCTTTCAATCTGTTCTCGATACCAGCCCTGCATGTTGGGAAAGCAGAGTTCCTGGATGCGGATGATGTCGTCGAAATCTTCGTTACGAAGTGGGCGGACGATCGTTTTCCATTCGTGGTCCGAGAGGGTGATATTGCGTTTCATGGGAGACCTCATTGGGAGTTGATCACGGGTGTTTGGCGTTGTTCTGCGGTCGTTGTTCTACGATTGTAAAAGACGGGGTGAGCGATTGCGAATCGTTGTGTGAATTGGGGATTGGAAAGCAGGTCTGGTGCGGTTCGAAGACTCACCAGCACCCTACGTCTGAGAACTCGTCTTGTCGGAGTGGGTTGGAGGGAAGTATATCTAAGTGGTGCTTGAGAGTTGTTCGTTCATGACGGGAGGGATGTCATGAGTTCGATTGGACCAATGGGGTTTTTACCGATTGCTCTGGCTGGTAATGCGGCTGCGAATGCGACGCAGCAGAAGGAGCATCAGCAGGTGCGCGATGCGGTGATCGCGAAGAACTTCGAGCGGGAGTTGAAGCAGAAGGCTGAGCAGGCGAAGAATGATGTTTCGGATCTGGATCTGTCGGAGGATCGAGATGCGGATGGGCGGTTGTTGGCGCAGGATGAGGGGGAGCGAGAAAAGCAGCGAGAGGATGAGGGGACGGCGGAGACGATGCCGATCGCTGGTCGAAGCAAAGATCCGGATGGGGAATTGGGGACGCGGATCGATTTTGATGCGTGAGGGGAGAATGCCTGGCGCGGGTTGAGGCATTGGAGGTCCGTGGTTGCCTGGCGCCCACCCTCATCCGTCAGCACTGTGTTCAGTAAACACCTAAGGTGTTGTGCTGACACCTTCTCCCCTCAAGGGAGAAGGACAAGATGCGGCTCCCCTCAAGGAGAAGGGACGAGACTCGCGATACAGAAACTATTTGCCCAGGAAGCTGAAGAGGCTCTTTTTGGGTTTTTCGACGGGTTGTTGGGCGACTTCGATTTTCGGGGCGTTGCCGAGGGCGGCGGCGAGTTGGTCGAGGGAGCGGGTGAGTTTGGCTCGTGGGGCGGCCTGGATCAAAGGGACGCCGTTGTTGCGGGATTCGACCATGGTGGCGTAGTCATTGGGGATCTGCCAGAAGACGTCGCGGCCGATGGTTTCCAGGGCTTTTGAAAGGCTGATTTGTGAGTCGTCGAGGCCGACCCGGTTGAGCATGACTTTGACTTTGTCTTTGATCTCGGGCTGGTGTTCGAAGAACTGGAGCAATCGAACGACGTTTCGCAGGCAGGGGAGGTCAAGTTGCGTGACGATCAGAACTTCATCGGATGACGCCATCGCAGCGAGGTCGAGCTTGTTGTACGACTTGCTGATATCGATGACGAGGTGAGTGAAGGTGGCTTTGAGCAGCGCGATGACGCGTTTGAGCTGCTCGGGGCCCATCAGCAATGTCTCTTCCATGTGGATCGGACGAGGCAGCAGGAAGATGCCGGATTCGTGTTTGGTCAGTGAGCGTTTGAGGAGAGCATAGTCCAGGCGCGTGATGTTCTCTGCGACATCCTGGATCGTGTAATCAGGAATAATATCGAGCCAGATATCAGAATCGCCGAGCGCGAAGTCGAGATCGATGATGACGACTGAGTTGCGTTCTTCACGGGCAAGGATACAGCCCAGATTGATGGCCAGTGAGGTGCAGCCGACGCCGCCGCTGGCGCCGCCGATGGTGATGACCTGCGATGCGCGAGACTTGCTGTCGTCGGAGTTGTTGCCTTTGTTGGAACGGATGCGTCCCAAGGCGGCCAGGAAGTCTTCCAGATTCAACGGGTGGCTGAGGAATTCGCTGGCACCGTTTCGCATGGCGCGAAGGATCAGACTGCCTTCCTGTGACTTACTGACGACAAGAATCTGGCAGCCGGGGACATCCTGCGACAGGCGAGCGATCAGATTGAGAGCCTTCTCATGATCGGCGTCGATCGCGATCAGCGCGATATCTGGCTGTGTCTGTCCGACGACATCGGGAAAAAAGTCGTAGCGCGAGCACTCGGCTTCCAGCCAGACCGTATCAATTCCGAGAACCAGGTTCTTCAACTGGTTGCGCGAGGAATCAATGGGATCGACGATGGCGAGTCTGACGACGTTACTCATGGAAACAGTTCTCTATAAGTTCCGAATCGAATTCAGTTCAATATCCAACAGCTCATTAGAACTTTGGATCGGGAGCACTGAAGTTGCGGCTGGCTGGGCTGAGTTTACGATTTGTTTTTGACGACTCAGGTGCAGCCGGTGTAATTTCTGGAGTCGGGCCTGTCGGTTTGGTGGCCTTGGTTTTGTACCGATCGGCCTGTACGACGTTGCCTTTCCCGCTCTCATCACCAATCCAGGAGACCTGAGCTGTCGACATCGAGGAGGTCTGAGACTTCTTCGAAGTTTGCAGATCGGGACTGGCAGATGACGGTTGTTGGGGAGGTGAGTTTAACGGAGCGGCATTGCCGGGAAGTCCCCATGGATCGCTGTTGGGATTGGCAGCCTGATCGGGTGAGGGAGTCAGGATCGGGCCATTGGGCATGACTGGAGAGTCATATGAACCTGCTGGGACTGGTTGCGGCATGATGACTTCGCCTTGGATCGCAGGGATCGGGCTTGAGAACTCTGGGTAGCATTGCGGTCCCGATGGGGTATAGCCGTCTGGCGAGGTCGGGATTTCGATCAGACCCTGCCAGTAAAGTTCGCGTTCGGTGGGAGCAACAGTGAGCGTGCCAGGTCCTGGCGGAAGTTGTTCCGGGTGGTCGACAGGTGAGACGAGTTCTGGTGTGACCATGATCAGAAGTTCGGTTTCATTCTGGTCACTTCGCATTCGTCGGAACGCTGCACCGACCCAGGGAAGGTCGCCCAGATAAGGAATCTTGTCTGTTTCGGATGTTTCACGAGTCGAGATCAGACCACCGATGACGAGTGTCTGTCCGAACTTCATTTCGACCTGCGTGTTGACGCGTCGCGTTGTCAGGCCGGGGACGGTGAATCCGTTGACGGACACGGCGTTGGTGAAGTCGCGGTCGCTGACTTCGGGAGCCACTTCCAGTCGCAGGTTACCACCGCCGAGGATGATCGGGACTGCTTCGAGGATGACCCCGAACTCACGCCATTGAATGGTTGTTGTTCCCAGGCTCTGAGGAACGAGGATGGGGAATTCGCCCCCCGCGAGCAGGTTGGCAGGACGTCCGCTGGTTGTGACGACAACAGGTTCAGCAAGAATTTTGAGCAAACCTTCCTGCTTGAGAGCTTCCAGAAAGCCGGTGAAGACACTGCTGCCGTTTGTGATCCCGAACGCCAGGCTCGATTGACTCAGGCTGCCAAGGGTCGCAGACGGTGGACCAGCGAATGGGACGTTGAAGTTCGTCAGCGGCATTGATGCGCCGGGTGTGGAGGCGAATGCAAAGTCGCTGCTCAGGAAGACCCAGTTGAAGCCGAATTGACGGATTTTAGACCGTTGAACTTCCATGACTTTGACGCGCAGCTGTACCTGATTTGGTCCGCCGAGTTTCATCTGGTTGACTGGTTCCGGATAGAACTCACGTGCAATTTCGACGATCTCTGTGATCTCATCAGGGTTAGAAACCCAGCCTCGCAGGACGACATTCTTGCCAATCTTCACGACTTCAATCGAGGATTCCGGGAAGAGTCGTTTGATATAGGCCTGGAGGTGTCTGACATCCCCTTCGACGAAGACTTCGATGTCGTAGCTTTTATCAAACTCGTCAACGAGGATGATGTTGGTCACGCCGGCTGTTTTGGCTTGAACTCGGAGCGTGTACTGGTCGATGGCGGAGACAGCGATGACCTCAGGGTCGAATCCGTCGACCGTCTTGATCATGTGTTTGTGTTTAATGAGCTTGGAGAAGCGCTCAGTGATTCGCATATCCGAACGGACCGACAAGATGTCGTGCACGGGTTCGTTAGATGGTTCACGAGATGCCGGCTGTTGTGCGGACAGACTCAGAGTGAAGAGGGCGATGGACGCAAACAGCGTACAGAATGTCAGCCCAGTTTTTACGAACGAAAACGATGGCATCCTTGCCCCCCGGTTCTATTCAATTGTCCCGATTTTCCCAATCGGGATGGAATCATGCGACGGTTGTTCGAGATGTCACTCTCAAACCGCCATCACATCAGACAACCTCCAGTCTTCCCAAACTGGAGGTTACCCTTGATCAGTATTCTCAGACGCCAATGAGGCATCTGAAAAGTGTTTTATCGATCGACTAAAACTCCAAGCCTTTATTCAGCAGTTGTTCCAGGTCCTTCTCGGTGTTCGAGTTAACCTTGGCTGATGACTGAGGCTGTTGTTTCCACATGGATTTAATCAGATCGGTCATGTCAGGTGATCCGGCAGCTGCGGGACTGGTCATCGACACAGCAGCTGAATTCGACATGGAGTTGGTTGACCTGGTGACTGTCTGGCTGCCTTTTTCGGGCATTACCATGACAGCTGCTTTGCGGGCTTGTTCTGAGGCGTTCTCTGGGAGAGTGAAATCCTGATGAAGGATCTCTTCGCCGGAGTAGATCTGTACTCGCCAGGTTGGAACCGGTTCAGGAGCAGGCAGTGGTGCGACTACAGCAACTGGTTCGGCGACTTTGGTTTCTTTTTCGGCTGGATAGAACGAACCGCCGAGAAACTTGTTGATGTCGTCCGTGCTGGCGACTGGTGTCGGAGCAGGAATCGATTCGGCTGGATGTTTTTCTTCAACCTTGGGGGTGTAATTCATGCCGCTGCTGAGTTCTTCGAGCAGGGATTCATCAACACCGCGGTTGGCGACCATCTCGCTGTCACCTTTGCCACGCAGTGACAGGTCCAGAGAACCTTTATCGCTGGCGAGCTTGATGATTTCGACCTGTTGAGGCGTGACGAGCAGGGAGATGTTCTTGGCTTTGACTTCTTTGTTGTCGGTTGTTTCGGCCGTTCGCTGGCTATCGGCAGCGAAGACTTCGATGTACTCAAGAAGAGTGCGTGTTTTTGAAACCATGCCGACGGTTTCGACTTTGGCCTTATAGGTGACCAGGATGTCGACTCTGTCGCCGGGCATCAGCATGCCGCTGTGTGTCTTGGTTTCGTTCACGGGAATCGTGACGACTCGCATGCCTGCTGGAATCGCAGAAGAGGCTCCGAACTGACCTTTTTCGGTCAGCTTGGTGGCGAGGATCATTTCACCGGCGAAAACCTGAGATTTCAGGGCTCGTTCGACGTACTGCTCTTTGGTAGTGATAGCGGCCTCAGGAACGAGGTCGCGAGGCCACTCTTTTGTGGTGGTGTTTGTGTCATCCAGCGGTATCCCGGGCATAATATCCACGGCAGCCACGAGAATCTTCACTTTGGAAGCTTTCTCGCGATTGGCGCGGTCTGCCAGGACTTGCTGAACACCCATCATTGCGACTAATCCGCATCCTACGGCAAAAGCCAGGAGAACAATTGTTTTGAATTTCATGACTCACCTCGGAGGGAGGTGACCGGCAGACATGGAGGGGTCTACCTGGTCACATCATCGGCTATGAAAAGTTAAGGGCTGTAGTTTTTAACGATTTTACGAACGATGGGGGTTGTCGGGTTCAGACATGGCAAAAGCCGCGGCGTTAAGGTCCGCCACGGCTGCCTAGATTCACAGGCTGCCCGAATCTGAGGGGTTACCAGTACATTCCAGTGTACATGAAGTATCCGATGGACCCGATGCAAATCGGAATGCCATAAGGCAGAAGCAGCATGCGTGGCTTACGCTCTTTGGCGATCGCTGCCAGCTTGTTTGGATCGCGGATGGTGGACCATTCATTGAGAATGATCATCGCGTTGATGGTGTGTTTCTCCAGATCGCGTCGCCAGAGGACCATGATGATGGCCATGATGGCACCGACGATGACAGAGGCACAGAAGGCATACCAGGTGACGATTGCACCCAGCCAGGCTCCGATGGCGGCCATCATTTTGACATCGCCTGCTCCCATGCCGCCGACGGCATAAAGAGGAAGAAGAGTCAACAGGCCGACGATCATGCCGACGAAGGCCATTTGAGCGCCGTCCCAGCCGAATGCGAAGCTGTTGTAGACGAGGCCAGCGAGGATCATGGGATACGTCATCCAGTTGGGGACGCGTAATTGTCGGCCATCAATCCAGGCCGCCCAGATCATAAAAATGGTAACGAGCTTAACTTCCCAGTGATCGAACAGCAGGTGATTCCAATCCATGATCGACGTCCTTTCGAAATCGTTTGAGGGGAGACACGGTCCTGGAACAGGTGAAAATGTTGTTTGTGTACCCTGGATGGTTGTTGGAGTTTGCCATGCACAGGCCTGATCGTGAGGAGAGTCATCGAACAGGTGAGGGCATTGCAGAAGCCGACGAGTTTCAACGAGTTGTCAATGTGAACAGCATCATCACGCCGCTGACGATCGCGATCGGCATGACTTGAAAGAATTCAAATGGCAGCCAGAAAGGGAACATGGAAGCTTCTCTTATGAAAAAGTGAGCCGGAACTGGAGAATGTGCAGATCGTTAAGAGACCGCGAAAAAAAATCCACCGGGCGGTTGCCCACCCGGATGGATTTGAAAGCAAAGGCTGACCTGGGCAAAAATTAGGTCAGAGCGTCGCGAACAGCACCGAACTTGGTGTTGGCGTTTGTACCGATGGCTTGAATTGCCGTCAGACAGACGACAACAATCAGAGCCAGCATGACAGCGTATTCAACAGCTGTTGGACCGTCTTCAGAGACCAGGAAATTCTTGACGTTGTTGAGCAGAGATTTCATGTGACAAACTTTCTCTCGATGTTTTCCCACAAGCCCGATCGACCCATGATCTGACTTATGTTTGTTTTCTTAGCAGGCCCGTCCGAGGAACTTCGCTCGGCTCAGTCAGTGTTGGTCTGCTGCACAAACCTAGAACACAGACAGACGCGGTCAAATTGAATCTGGCTAATTTGCGAAAAAGTCAACGTGACCGCAAAACTCACCCTCGTTTAGCTATTTGGACACGAGAATTGACGGTTGGATTGCAGCGATTAGAGCGTGCATAGGAGCATGTGCACGACGCGAAACGAACGGTTAAGCCTATTCAAACGGCTGGTCGGAATTTTGGGGCGCGAGGGTTTTTAGAACAGCAAGAAACTCGGTGTAGCTGTTCACCCCGAGTACCCGTGAGAGGGAATTTGCGTCTCGAAATGTTCGTGCGATCTGGGCAGAGATTTCCAGTTGTACCGAAGGATCTTTTAAGGGGGTTAATAGCAGGAAGATCAGGTGGGCTGGCTGACCATCGGGCGCATCGAAGCCAATGCCTGGTTCGCTCAGCCCGACGGCGACAACAGCGTTCGATAGCTCGTCCAATCGAGCATGGGGAAGCGCAATGCCGTTGCCGATCCCGGTCGCAGCGACGTTCTCTCTGGCCCAGGCAAGTTGAACGATTTTATCGCTGTCCAATTGGTGTTGTTGCGAGGCTGCGACGGCCAGTTCCCGGATCGCGTCATAGCGAGTCGTCGCAGTGATGTCTTTAATGAAGAGCTTTGGATTCAAATGAGGAATAAGCTGTTTAGGTTGACGGCGTCGAAGGGCCCACCGAATCAAGGGGCCACTGATGGCTGATGTTCCGATCGCCATGACGACAAGGGCGACGAACAAATCCTGTTTGATAATTCCTGCCTCGAGTGCCAGCAGGCCGAGGATGATTTCCATTGCCCCGCGTGCATTCATAGCAAACGCGATTGCCAGCGAGTCTTTCGGTGTAAATGCGGCCCATTTGGCAGCAATCAGGACGCCCCCGATCTTTCCGGCACAGGCGATAATGAAAATCAGGAAGACGAGAACGGGGTCAAAATGCGTGAGAAAGTTAACGCGCAAACCAATGGTCGCGAAAAATAAGGGTGCAAAGATAAAGGAGACAAACTCATCGATCAGAGCGCGAGTCCGCTCCTGTAGGTGAGAGGAGGCGCCTAGTGCGACACCTAGTAGAAACGAGCCGAAAATGGCATGAATCCCGATGTATTCGGTCAGTGCTGCGGAGAACAAAGCCAAAGTCACTGCAAAGCCGAGTACACCGCCTGGCCAGTGGGTGTAAGCCTGCAGGACCGGGAGGATGCGGTGAATCAGCCATCGTCCGACAGTCAGCATGGCGGCTGCGAACAGCAGCGTAAAGAGGATAATCAAGAGAGGCGGGAAGCCAGCGCCGTGTGTTCCCATCATCCCAAGAATGATGGCGAAGATCGTCCAGCCGATGACGTCGTTAAAGATGGCCGCGCTAACAATCAGCATTCCAAGATCGGTACGATACAGATTAAGATCCATCAACGTCTTGGCGATGACCGGAAGTGCCGAGATTGACATCGCAGTGGCGAGGAAAAGGGAGAAGATCAGGTTATCCGCATCTGCTTGTTGTCCAAGGACTTGTGGCATGACCATGGCGCCAAGAAGTCCGACGAGAAATGGAATGAATGTTCCTAGCACTCCGATTTTGAGCGCAGAGCGTCCTTGTCTCCAGACGATCGAAAGGTCGACTTCCATCCCCGCAACAAGGAGGAAGAGAACGATGGCCAGATTTGAAATGGCATCGAGGACTACGGCATTCGGCCCTTCGGAGGGAAACAGCCAGCCTTGAGTTTCGGGAAAGAAATGGCCAAATACTGTCGGTCCGATTAAGACTCCGGCGATCAGTTCGCCGAGAACCGCCGGCTGATGAAAGCGTCGGGCGAGTTCTCCCAGTGCACGCGCGCAGCCGATGAGCAGGCCAAGCGCCAGCAACATGACGGTCAGGCCTTCGGCGGTGAGATGATGCATGGAGAATCGTATTCCGGGAGTGTGAAATTAGCTGGGCAGTTGAAGAGTACTGGATAGGAGTCGGCAAAAGAATACAAACGCGAGTTTTGCTGTCGAGAGAAATTCCTCGTTGGAAACTGCATGCACATCTGTGGCAACTGCAGTGAAAACACTTCTGTGAACTTAGGCAGGTTAATAATGTCCGAACTGTATGTATAGATTATGATGATTCAATTCGCTGCACAGTAAGACTTTAGTGAGACAATTTGGGGTGAAATGGATGACTTATTTTGCTTACTAGGCACATCGGACATCAACGGATATTGATGTTTGGGGAAATTCGAGAAAATAAGTAAAGTTTCGCAAAACGAACTAGTGTCGTCTCACAAGGCTCGTTTAGCATACTAAGCGTACAGAAAGAGGGCTCGCGACAAGCTTCCCAAGGTTTCTGCAAATAATGTCTACACAGCTTATACTCGATAATCAGAGCCAGACGATAATGCCCACCATGATGGTCAATGAGGCAGCCCCACGGAGCCTGCTGGTGGATCCGATTTTCTCAACGGAAGCAATTCTACATCTCGATAAATTTCTCCCTGGTCAAGATACGGAGCCTCAACCTTTAGAAGGTCGAAAGCTCCAAGTCCGCACCAGCGAGATGGGATGGAATTTTTCCCAGTCGTTACTGACAAACTTCCCACTGATCGTTTCCGATCTGGTGTTTATTGCAATCTGCTACAGCAGTTCCTTTCTGCTTGGCGCGGCAATTCAGCCTGCGGCGGTCAGTCTGCATCAGTATGTCTGTTACCTGGCGATGATCGCACTTGGTTATTTACTGATGACATGCTTTCTTGGTGCCTGGAAGACGACGGGGGTTAGTCCTGTTGTTGAACTTAAGAATCAAATCGTTTCGATCGTTTCCGCCCACCTTTTCGTTATCTCTTTGAAAGGGATTCTCGGAAATGTATCGATGGCTGAAATGATTGCAGTCACCGCCAGTACGTTGATGTGCTGTGTTGTTCTGTATTTTGCTCGATCAGCGGTCAGGTTACTTCTTGTTCGCCAAAGCTGGTGGGGCGAGCGTTTGGTCGTCGTCGGTGCAGGTAATGAAACGAACGCTGTCTTGCGGTTCCTCGACCGCTCTGCTCACCGTGGCTTGAAATCCATTGGTGTGGTTGACTCGCTGGAAAACTTCAGTCGACTCAATATCGATCCAGCCCAGTATCTCGGCAACCTGACCGATTTGTGCACGATCATGAAAACGCATCGTGCCACATGGTGCATTGCTTCCTTGCACGATCGTAACCCGGAAGATCTCAAGCAAATTCTGCATGCCTGCGACGGTATTCCGAACGTCGTTCTGTTGAATAACAAACTGATGCTGCCGACACTCTGGTCGCAGTTTTACGAGTGTGCTGGTTTGTCTGGTGTTCACATTCGCAATCAGCTTCTTTCGCCGGTCATGAGAGGCTTTAAGCGTCTATTTGACCTTGTCGTGACGTTGTCTGCACTGACTGTCGCTGGTCCGCTGATCGGTGTGCTTGCAGTCATGGTCAAGATCTGCTCACCTGGACACGCGTTCTATTCCCAAGGTCGAGTTGGCCGAGATGGCCAGATCTTCCGTGTCTGGAAATTGCGTAGCATGGTTCCGAATGCTGACCTGCACCTCCAGAAGTATCTGGATGATCATCCAGAAATGAAAGCCGAGTGGGTTAAAGACCACAAGCTGAAGAACGATCCTCGTATTATTCCTGTGGTTGGCAAGTTCATCCGTGCGACGAGCCTTGATGAGCTTCCACAGTTGTGGAATGTCCTGACTGGAGAGATGAGCGTTGTCGGACCTCGTCCTATTGTTGACTGTGCGAACTACGATGCCAAGTACATTCAGGATCACCCAGGTGAGTTCGGCCTGTACTGCAGCGTTCGTCCAGGAATTACAGGACTGTGGCAAGTCTCCGGCCGCAACTTGACCGTTTATGAAGACCGCATCCGCATGGATGCCTACTATGTCCGTAACTGGTCACCTTGGCTGGATTACTTCATCATGCTGCGAACTGTGCGAACAATTCTGTTCCGCGAAGGTGCTTACTAAAGCCTGGTAATGGTCTGCTCCCCTGCTGCTGAGAGTCAATCAGATTGGCTGATCGACTCTTTTGGGCGCGGTAGAGTCATGATGAATGTCGAGCCTTTACTGATCTGACTTTGTACAGTGATATCGCCGTTGTGCAGGCGTACCACTTCTCGTGTGAATGACAGACCGAGTCCGCTGCCTGTGACTTCTCGTACCTGATCATCTTCACTGCGGAAGAACTTGTCGAAAATTTTGGGCAGTTCTTCGCTGGCGATCCCGATTCCCGTGTCTTGAATTTCCAGACACAGGCAGTGCTCCAAAGTGATTGCTCGAAATTCAACGCGACCGCCGGTGGGTGTGTATTTGGCGGCGTTGCCTCGCAGGTTGATAAGAGCCGAGGCGACTTTGTCTTTGTCGATAGAGAGAGTCGGCAATTCTCGGGGGAACAGATTGATGAAGTCAATCTGGCGGGATGACATGAGTGGTCGCACTTTATCGCAGACATCGAGCAAGAATGGCAGCATGTCTGTTTGGCGTCGACGAAGCGTGAGGCAGCCGGCTTCCATCCGGCTAATATCGAGGAGTTCATCGACAAAGCGTGAGAGTCTCATGGCTTCGGATTTGATGACGTGACAGAAATGTTTCTGTTGATGCAGATCAATCGAATCGTGGACAGTTAATGTCTCTGCATACGCGATGATGTTTGCGAGCGGCGTTCGCAATTCGTGAGTTGCTGTGCTCAGGAAGTGATCACGGTCATTCTCGTTGCGTTTCTGCTGGGTGATATCGCGAACGGTGATCAGGGTTCCTGCGTTGCTCTGCAGTCCCATGACTGGTCGACGAGTCATGTGAATGTATTCGAGGATCTCGCCGCATCTGACTTCTAAGACGATTGAAAGCGAATCCTCGTGTTTCCATATCATTTCTGCGTCCTGTCGATCTGCTTGGGACAGGAATGGCTTGATCGCATCGAAGAGCATATCGGTTGTTGTCAGCGAGATGCGCTCGAGGATCAACATCTGAATGAAGGAGTGATTGTGCAGCAGAATCTGACCAGTGTGGTCTGCGTAGGCGATTCCATAGGGGAGTTTATTGAAGAGATCAGAGTGCAGAAGCTCAGACTGGCTGAGTTTGCTCGTAGCAGGTTCTCGATGATGTACTTCCTGAGAGATCCAGTCTTTGACGCCAAGGATCATGCGATCCCACAGCGTGTTCGTCGACTCGACGGTTCGAGTGGGGTGCGCTGCATTATATGAGTGTGCTTCCTCGCGGATGAATGCTTCTATCTGAGATTCGATGAGATCGATCGGCGAGATGATCGAACGAAGCATGCGGCAAAACATTATCGTGAGCAACAGGATGATACTGATCAGCAGCGGACAGTGCAGGAACGCCTGGACCGTCGTCGGTTCATGCACATTGAGATAGCCGATCAAACCAATCCCGACCGACGCAAAGACCCCCATCATGATGATCAACATCATGAGCTGTTGTCTGGTTTTCTGGGGGATGATGCGATCCACCGCTCTTCGTTCTTTTCTAATGCTGTCGTGGCGAGTTGACTCACTGACGGGCATTGGCTTTTCAGTATGATGCAGGGGTTGCAGAAGCCGTCAGTTCGTTCACCAAGGCCATTAATTCAAGGGGGCTGAATGGTTTCGGTAGGACGTTGGCGATTCCAAGTTCTTCGCGCAAACGCGTCGCATCGAGTTCATAGCCTTTTGCCGAACAGATGATGACGGGAGTCTGTGCATACCCGGGGAGTTGTCGCATTGCCTGGCAGATTTCTTCGCCGTTCATTCTCGGGATCTGGTAGTCGAGGAGAACGACTTGAAAATCCTGCGCCTGCATCATTTCCAGCGCCTGGGATCCGTTCACAGCCAGTTGAGCCTGATATCCATGATGGCGCAGGTTGAAGACCATGACTTCCCCCATTACGCGGCTGTCTTCGATGACGAGTACCTTGGCTGCCATGGTTGACTTCTTTTGTGAACAGGAGAAACGCAACTTTTCAGGACAGAGCGCATGGTGACCACGCGCGTCATGTCACATGAAAAGATAGGTTGTGAATGGGCATTGAATCGTCGGAATGTGAAGACTGACCGTTTGATGGCTTGTTGTGGAGTAAGAAATCTTATTGGTAACGGTCATGCGGATTGTGATGCGCGTCATCGGTCGAGCGTTTGAGGTGATCTGCGATCTCACGATGGTTGTTGCGACAGGGAAATGAATCCAGCCCCTGCATAATCGTCATGACGTTCCTATCTGATAAATGTAAGGTCGGCTTGGATCGTTTCCGTCGACGCGAGGTTGAAAATAGTCTGAGGAGGTCTTGTTTGGCCTACCCTTACGTCGCCTTGACTCCAAACAGATTTACGACAGTCTGCGCCATGGTGACATTTTTACTATGAGAACTCGCGGTGAAACAGGTGAAGCGATGCCGAATACACATGCTGAATCCAGTGCCGTCAAGATTCTCGAACAGCTTCGACGAAGCTTTTCGACTCCGTTTGAAATCTGGAAGCAAGACAGCCAGGGGCAATGGCTGTTGGAAATCGTGCAGGATTTCAGTGCTACGCCATCACGAGAAATCAACATCGCGGGGATTCTCAGTGAGCAGGCGTCTTTCTCTCGAACCAGCCTGCTCCACTGCCAGAAATCTGGGGCGAGGCTAATTCTTGTTCCCATTCCCGGCGACGTGAACACGACGGTGGCTGTGGGGGAACTCAAGGTCGATGAAGCGGGGATGGTCGATCAACTGGCTTCCCAGGCGTTTGCCAATTCCGAGAATCTCAAGCGACTCAATTACCAAGGCGAATGTCTCGATGACTTCGTTCGCCAAGTCAGCGACAACTTCGAAGAGATGATCTGGTTACGTCGGTTTGCAGCTCAGATGGTGGTCTCGGAACAACTTGAACTCATGGAAATGGCTCGACCGAACCTTGACGCGCTGCGTCGTGTTGTGAATGCAGAATGCGTTGCGATGCTGGTGAATCGGGACAGTCATCATGTGACGTCATCTTCGGAACGAACGGGGAGTTCTTATGAATGCGTCATTTCGGGACCATCATTTGATCATGCTGATCTCTGGAATCTGGTCCAGAACTATCGCGACGAAGCAGACATTCAGCCGTATGTTCGGAATGAAACGACTCCTGGTGAATGCGCGGAATCGATTCGGTCGTTTCTGATCGTCTCAGTCGCAGTAAGTGATCGCAGTTTTGGCTGGATTGTTGCTGTTAACAAACTGCCCGCATCGACACGACGCAACGAAGCTGGTGCGTCGATGAGTGAAAATGAGTTCGGCACACAGGAGGCTTCTCTCATTGAAGCCGCGGCCGCGATTATGGCGGTGCATGCGTCAAATACTGAACTCTTCCGACAAAAAGATCAACTCCTGATTGGCACGATCCGTGCAATGATGCATGTCATCGAAGCGAAGGACCCGTACACGAGGGGCCATAGTGACCGCGTTGCGAAAATCGCCCGACGCATTGCACAACAACTCAAGCTTTCCAATCGACAATGCGACCAGATCTACATTTCTGGCCTGGTGCATGACATCGGGAAGATTGGCGTTCCTGATCACATCCTCAATAAACCAGGTCGTTTAACAGACGACGAGTTCAACGAGATCAAAAAGCATCCGCGACGCGGCTTCAAGATTCTTCGTGCCTTGGAACAGATTGAAAACGTCCTTCCGGGGGTTCTCTATCACCATGAAGCCGTTGATGGGACAGGGTATCCCGAGCGTCTGAAAGGGGATCAGATTCCGGTCGTTGCCAAGATTCTGGCTGTTTCTGATGCCTATGATGCAATGACCAGCGATCGGCCTTACCGCAAAGGGATGGAACTCAGTCGCGCGGAAGAAATTCTGATGAACGGAGCCGGTCAACAATGGGATCTTCAAGTCGTCAAAGCCTTCTTTGCTGCACTGGATGACATTCATGAGATTTGCGATTCCATCGACAAGCGTGTCGAAATGGCTCCGGAAGCTCCCAGCCACGAACAAAGTTATCAGTTGGAATCGCCGACGGCGTTTGGGGAAACATTACGAAACGCGGTGATCTCCAGCAGTCGACATTGAGAGCGTGTGAGGAAACAGAAAAAGGGCGTGTGAGGATTCTCACACGCCCTTTTTTGTGGATCTGCTTCAATGCGTTATCGATTTGTGCTGGAGACCTGGGGTGAGGGGGTTCCGAGTTTCAAGTCAGGGTTTTTGGCGGTCACTCCTTCTGCGATTCCGATCAGCAGGTTTGCCTTCTCTGTAGGCGAGGTCGACATGCGGCTGACGTCGTAAATGAGCTTGGACTGGTTATCTCCAATCAGGCTGTAAAGTGAGGTCACCAGGCGTGCTGCTTCTTCGCGCGAATTGGTATCTTTGATGCTGTCGATCCATTTGAAGCCATCGTCGATACGTTTCTCCCCTGCTAAACGCGAGCCATAAACGCATGCCAGCATCATCGTTTCTGGACGGGTCAGTTTTTGATCGCGTTTATCGCTGGAGAAGGTGGCGAAGAGCTCGCGTGCGGTCGCGACTTTTCCGCCCTTCATGATGGGCCGAAGATTCAGCTCCATGGTCCACACAAGATCCAGCAGGGGGAATGTGCGATTCGCGCTGAGTGTTGCATAGAACTGCTTGAGACTTTCGTCGTTCTTGACGTAGGCGATGGCATTTAAGGCGGGAGTCAAACGCGAGTCGATCAGGTTGACTTGCGACTGGTCGCCTCGCATGTTCTCTTCCAGAATGGATCGAACAAGCACCTGCGCCTCATCAAGGAGAGCCTGGGAGAGCATCGCGATTTCAAATTCACGCGTTCGTTGTGAGAGAGCATAGATCTGCCCGAGATTCTTGCGATACGTTGTGAAGGCTGAATTCACATCAGAGGCGTTGTTGATATTCAGAATTCGTCCCAGATCCTGACGGACAGCAGGAGTGCTCTTCTCCATGTTCTGATACAGTGAATCAATTCGAGAGAACGACGGCATGGTCAGGTTAGCCATTTGAACGGCCTGACGGACCAGCGCGTCGTATTGATCTCGTTTTTTGAGAACCAGGCAGCAGCGTGCAAGGTTACTGTAGGCTCCTGCGGCAGGGAGAGTCGTCTTCTCGTGAGAATAACTGCGTCCTTCGTAGACGCCTTTCATGTCGTCTCCCGCTTCGGATTTGGGGAGTTCGATTTCTTTCAGAAGAGCGGAGGCCTTGTCGTAGCTGGCCAGAGATGTCTCGTCTCGTCCCATGTAGTGTTGAACAAGGGCGACTCGTGAGTGAATAAAGGCCTGTTCTGCTTTTGGGCGTTGCTCGACCAGCGGCATCAGTTTCGCTTGAACCTGAGACTTCTTTGCTGGATCCTGCATCAACTCGGCTTCGAGCATCATGCCGGCCAGGGAGTGCATCTGCGTTTCTTCCGACTTGAGGAGATCGAGCCATGGCAATGCCTGATCGACCATGCCTCGGGAGACCAGCGAGCGGCTGACTGCGGTTGCTTGCGGGAAGGGATCGACCAGAAGAGGACGCCATTCCCATTCACGCCAGAGGTCGAATGTGTTGTTGGCACGAATTGCCATCAGCCAGGAGGCCAGCAGACCTTCCAGAGACGTGTCTGTGAACTTCCTCAAGAACTGCATCGCCTTCTGCTGCTGACCGGCGGCGGCGAGGCGCGATGAATACTCGATCGCTGTGATATTGGATTCAAAGCCATATGCAGGCAGGAGGTCGCTGATACTGATCGCCTGATTCATGGCAGCTTCGGAAACGCTGGTATTGTTTTCTTTCAGCGCCTGCCAGGAGATCGAGATCCATGGGCTGATTTCCTGAAACTTCAACTGCTGCTGAAGTTCAGTGATTTTCACCACGTTTCTCTGGGCAGCAGCAAAGTCGCCGGCGAGTGCATAGCCACGTCCAGCCAGCTGTCGGATCGTTGTTCTGCGAGGGCCTTTTTCGTCATACGAGACTTCCTCGATTTTCTTGAGGACCGTTTCGACTTGCTGGGGCGGAGTCAATTCAGGGATGAGATCCTTTGGACCTTCCCCGGCCTTAACGGTATCTTTGGGTATGACGACTTCCGCTTGTTTTTTGGCAGCAAAAGGATCTTGCTCAGGTGCTGGTGGTGTTCGAATGAAGAAATACCACCCTGCTCCGGCTCCACTGGCGGCAGTTAGCATGACGAGGAGAATAATAATGTTCGGTGTCAGGAAGCTGCGTTTCTGCGGTTTGACCTCGACCTCGACCTTGGGAGGTTCGGGGACGATGTAGGCAGGGACCAGACAGTCAGGGTTGTAGCATCTCACCTTCTTGCCGATGAGTTTCTCAGGAACAAACCCGACCTTTTCGCACATCGGGCATTTGACCTGATACAACGCCCCTGCCCCGGGTCTGGCCTTGACTGGGAACAGCTTGTCGAGTGATTCCCCTTCGAATTCAAACGGGTCGTTCGACTTTGGTTTGGTCGGAGGTGATGCGGGTGGCGTGGCAGCGGATGGTTTGCTTCCGATCGGTCGGGCAGCGTTGGACGCTGGCGATTTGGAACCGGCACCAATGGGAGCGGCTGCTGCTGGGGGTTTCCCGGTTGGCTTTGTGGACGTGATTGGTTTGGCAGCAGGGGCAGGTTTTCCAGCTGACGGCTTGGCCGACATGGACGTACCACAGAAAGGACAGTCTTTGGCATCGTCATCCAGGACTGACTGTTTACACGAAGGACAAACCCGAAAATCCATAAATAAGCTCCACTCCAGGCTGCGATCACGCAGGAAGGATGTGTTCAATCACATAGACGTTAGACAGGATAAGTGAAGTGCATCTTAGCGGACAGGACCGCGGCGGGACTACCGAAATTATACGCATCGGACGGCCGTTTGTGGGAAATCTCACGGATATAGACTCACGTTTGACCATATTTCATGGAGACGTCGGCTCATCGTCAGAAGTTCCCGTCCTACATTCGTTTTATTCGACTCAGATTTTTGAATGACTGCGAGGCAGTCCGTCTCGATTTGGGGCGTGGATGATCGATTCAACTGACTGTGTCAATTTCGGCAGACGGGGCTGATTGACAAATGAGGCGGTCTGAATGACACTGAACCGAATTTTCGCCGGTATGGTTGTCGGCTGTTTGAGTGCCGCTGCACAGGCGTCAGGGATTAGAGGTTGACGATGGATCCGTACGATTATCAGGCCCGCATGACACGACGCCCTATGGTGAAAGTTGCGGAACTGCAAAAAGAACAAAGGCTCAAGCACGTCATTTTTGCTGATCAGATCGATCGAGGCCTGATCGAACACCTCTGCGGCGTTGCGGATATGATTCGTACGATCTCGAAGACAAAAAAGGGCAGCCTCTATCTGACCGACTTGCTGCCTCACAAGCGGGCGATGATGTACTTCACCCAGCCATCGACCCGGACGTTTCTGTCGTTTATGGCCGCGTGTCAAATTCTGGGGATCACGTGCAACGAAGTCCGCGACAGGAACACATCTTCGGAAGTCAAAGGCGAATCGCCCTTTGATTCGATCCGCATGTTTTCGAGTTACTTCGACATCATCATCATGCGGTCTAATGAGAAGACGTTCGCAGAAGGTTGTGCTTACCTGATGAACGATCTGGAGTCGAGTGGCCAGCGTCATGTCCCGATCGTCAACGGCGGTTCCGGTTCCGAAGAACACCCGACGCAGGCGTTGCTCGATATCTATACGATGACCCGGACGTTCCAGTTTTCTGATCCGAAAGACTCATTGAAATGGAGTCGGTTTGATGACCTGCGTAAAACGTATCCGGGGCTGACCAAAGGTCTCGATAACAAAGTGTACGCCTTCTGTGGCGATATTGGACGGGGGCGTACTGTTCGAAGCTTGTGCAAACTGCTCACGCAATATGATGACCCCACTCTGATCTTCATTGCCCCTGAGATTCCCTCACTGCGGCTGAGTACAGAAATGCGGGACTCGCTGACTGCTGCCGGGGCAAAAGTGATTGAGGTGTCATCATTCGAGGACATCGTCAACGGCAAGCCAGTGATCGAGATGATCGACTGTCTTTACATGACGCGCATCCAGAAGGAACACAATAACCCCGTCGATGCGGAGTTACTTCAGACGATGGACTTATCGCGATACTGCCTGACGCTGGAACTCGTCAATCGTATGAAGCAATACGCCCCGATTCTCCACCCGTTCCCGCGCGATTCCAACTTCGGGGAGATCCCTCCCGAAATTGACACGAATCCGCGTGTCATGTATTTCCGTCAGGCCCGCAATGGGATGTGGATTCGCGCCGCGTTGATTGCTTACCTGTTCGATGTCGATAGTCGCATCCTGAACCACTTCCGCGACTATTATCTCAACCCGATCATCGTCTGACGCCATTATTATTTAGCCCCCGGTAAGTCACCGGGGGATTACGCACCGATATAAATTAGGCAAACAGCCCCGGAATCACCGTTCCGCCGTCCACAATCTTCAGCGGCCTTCCTTGAGGGCTCATCGTCTCGACGAGCGGGTTGACTTTCACGGCCTGACAAATCGAGGTGAACAGGTCTGGTACGGTGATGGGGGTGTCTTTGATGTCGTCGCCGGCATCGGTTGTGGCTCCGATGACTTGCCCGCCTTTGACTCCCGCGCCGGCCATGAGCATGCTCCAGGCTTTCGGGAAGTGATCGCGCCCTTCTCGACCGTTGATTTTTGGCGTGCGTCCGAACTCACCCATCCAGACGACCAGCGTCGAATCGAGCATGCCTCGATCATTGAGATCAGCGACCAGCGCCGCCGTTGCAGGATCGACGCTTTGGGCTAACTGACTCACACGGGCGTTGTTATTGTCATGTGTATCCCAGCCGTTGACGCGAACTTCGACGTAGGAAACTCCAGATTCCACGAGTCGTCGTGCCAGCAGGCAGCCACGACCAAAGTCGGAATCGCCGTATTTGTCTTTCAGCGATTGGGGCTCGTCATCGAGTTCGAAGACTTCGGTCTTGGGGCTGAGGACGAGGTCGCTCGTTTTGCTGTAGATTTTCTGATGATCTTCGACAAGCTGCCCTGCCCCTTTGCCTGCGTAATTCTGTTCCAGTTGAGACAACAGTCCCAGGCGTCGTTCGTAACGAGTCGGTGGTGTCAGCACCGTCATATTGGCTGGTGGAGTCCCCGGGCGATCAACGAAAAAGGGATCCAGGCTGACATCCAGATATCCTGACCCTGCTTCAAAGCCACGTCCGATGCTCACCACAGATGGCAGGTCAAACGACGGGTCTGCAATTTCCCTGGCGATGTTGGCAGCCAGCGACGGATGCTTCAGTGAGCCGGAAGGAATGTAACCGGTATGGAGCTGGTAGCTGGCGCGGCGGTGATTTCCTTCCTTGTTGGTCATGCTGCGAATGAGCGCGAAGTCGTTCATCGATTTCGCCGTGTGCTCCCAGCCTTTGGCAAACTGGACTCCGGGGATCGTCGTGTCGATGACTTCCGTCCCGCCGCCGTTTTCGTGACGCGGCTTGGGGTCAAAGGTTTCAAACTGACTAGGCGCCCCTGCCATCCACAGCATGATGACAGCACGATGCTGCTTGCGAAGTTCCGCAGCTTGCAACGACATCATGTCTGAAAACGACAAGGTCCCCGCTGCCAGAGAAGCAGCCGACACGGTCTGGAGAAATCGTCGGCGCGACAACCGGGCGTGATTGAAAGAGATCGATTCATGAAGGGCCGTCATCATAGAAGTGACTTACGTTATCTCTCCCTTCTCTCTTGAGGGGAGAAGGTGC
>SXPC01000116.1 GCA_005778225.1 Planctomyces sp.
GTTGATGAGATCCGCGGGCGAGTACGTCGAACCGCACTTCTCGCAGTTGTCGCCGTATTGATTTTCGGCCTGACACTTCGGGCAGGTCCCTTTGACGAAGCGATCAGCCAGAAACGTGCCGACTTCTGGATCAAACAACTGCGTCACCGGCTTTTCATTGACAAGATTCGCCGTGCGCAAAGATGCCCAGATCTCATGACAGAACTTGCGGGTTGACTCGCTGTTCGTGCTGCCGTAATTATCAAATTCAATGTCAAAGGCCGAAAAGTCTTTCAGGTGGGCCTTTTGCATATCAGCGATGAGTTCCGTTTCCGGACGTTTCTCAGCCCGGGCGCGGATCATGATCGCGGTGCCGTGCGTATCGTCGGCACAGATGAAAATACAGCGGTTGCCGACGAGTTTCTGGAAACGGACCCAGATATCGGTCTGGATGTATTCTACCAGGTGACCGATGTGGATGTGGCCGTTTGCATAGGGCAGGGCGGCGGTGACAAGAATTTGACGGGACATCGACGGCCTTCAGAGAGTGGATTGCCTGAATGTAGCATTATGACTACATGAGTCGGATTGTATCGATTTGGTTCAGGACTGGAAACCAGACAGCCCATCGCTGCAAATCACAGAACACGAATGAGTTGCAGCCTGATAATGAATCAGAGAAATTCTGTTGAACCTTCTTTCCGTATGTTGCGTTATGTCAGCACCATTCCCATGGTCACGATTGCGGAGTGAATTCTATGATTTTGACAACAACACA
Source organism: Planctomyces sp. (assembly GCA_005778225.1). GTDB lineage: Bacteria > Planctomycetota > Planctomycetia > Planctomycetales > Planctomycetaceae > SXPC01. Next base: position 758 of record SXPC01000116.1, read on the forward strand.
AGATATCTACGGCCAGCAAATCAAAAACTATCTTGGTGTAACCACTGGAGCCGCGATCGTCGGACAGTTTAATTACCGCGAGGAGATGAGTTCTCAACAGTCTACTTCAGGTGAAAAGCACTGGTTTTGGCTCGTAATCCGTTCTGTGAAATCATACTTCTCCCAGCAAAGGAAGACGCTCAATTATCGCATCAAACGCCCATTCTCAGTTCTTCTTGAAGACGCGAAAGAGTTTGCGATGGAAGAACTCACCCTACGCGCAGAAGCCATGGGGGGAAATGCCATCATCGCGATTCGAGTCGAATTTCATACCTGGAATCAGGTGCTAATTGTCAGCGGCACTGTTGTCACAATATAAATGAACAAACCGATTGAAAGGTCTCCTCTCATGATCGTCACCACAACCCCCTCCATCGAAGGCCACACCATCCGCGAATACAGAGGCATCGTCACTGGCGAAGCCATCCTCGGGGCCAACATCTTCCGCGATTTCTTTGCCGGCATCACGGACATCATTGGTGGTCGGTCAGGAAGCTATGAAAAGGTTTTGCGGGATGCCCGTGAACGTGCGCTCGTCGAGATCGAACAGCAAGCCGCAGAGCGCGGGTGTAATGCGGTTGTCGGGGTGGATATTGATTATGAAGTGGTTGGGCAAAATGGGGCCATGCTGATGGTGTCGGTGAGCGGAACGGCTGTCATTGTTTCTTAAAGCTCGTTTGCACCTGTTGAAGGGAGCTAAAGTGCGAACGGCAATGACGTTATCAGTGGCGGATGTTGATAGGATTTTTGAGAATTCCAGGGAATTTGCGGCAGGTGATTGCATCTCGTCGTCAGTTGGGTGACAATCAGGATTTGGCATCTGGACGTAAGGTTCGAGTCCTGAGGTCTCCATGTTTCGACGACAATCGGGTCTCCACCTGATTTTCTTTTCGACAATCACCCTGCCAGCAGAGATGTTGAGCACTGATGACCCTCTGGGGCTGCGCTGGCTAAGTCGGGACGAGCGAGATCGTTTTGAACGCTATAAGATGCCTGAGAAGAAACAGGAATTTCTATCTTCTCGCCTGTACGGTCGAAGCATCCTTGCTCAATGGCTGGATGCTCCCATCGACTCGATGACCTGTTCTGCGAATGGCCGCCCCCAAGTCTTTGTGTATGGCGACGAGATACCGGACGCTGTCAGCTTATCGCACTCGAACGGGCTCGGCGTCTATGCGCTGTCCGAATCCGGAATCACTTTGGGTGTTGATTTGGAATATAGCCAAGCCGCGCGTTCCGTCGGTTGGGAACGCACCTTCATGACGCCCAGGGAACTTGAAGAACTAGAGCACCTCGCCCCGGATGTTCGTTCTGAGACAGTTCTTGATTTATGGATAGTCAAAGAATCTGCATACAAGTGTGTTTCTAGGCATGCGTTGTTGTCTGCCAGCGAGATTCGTGTATCTCGACGGTCAGAAAGTTTTGATGGTGAAGATGTTTTTGGCCGCCAGTACCGGGTTGAGATCCCCAGTCTCGACAAAAATTTCCCATCTCGTACTTTCAGTATTCATCCCGAGAAATTTCTCACTTGTCACGAGGACATTGATTCCAGTGCATATGAGACGAGTAAGAAGTATCAAAAGCCGTGGTCCGTCGCGGTCTCTTGGGACAATTGCGACGGACGCGACAAATTATGCGTTGGTCTTGATCGGTTTCAGGCAGTGAAAACGTGGTTTCATTCGGAAAATCACGGACTTTTCACATTTGAACCATTACACCTCTCTTCTGATTTTGTACAATTTACTAAGCGATAAATTACACGCTTAGTCTCTTTATCCATCACGACGAGGAAGCGAATGAGACACCAGGGCCTACTCGCCTTCTTAGCAGTCCTTATCTGCACGGCTTCAGTATTTTTCTATGTCTTCGAAACGAAGATCGGTGGCGACTACGAACTTGTTAAGAAGGAAGGCTTTTTTAAAGCCTGGCAAATCAAGTCCGCAGAAAGTGCGGAAGTTGAAGAACCGGCAGAACCGTTTGCCCAACCTTCCGAGCAATCAAGAACAAATCCCCAGACCTCGACCGACAATGTTCCACTGACATCAACTTCAGAGGTCGCGACGTTCGAGCAGCGAACATTGAAGACTCCAGTGGATGGTGTGGCCAACGAGTCTACGACAGACGATACCCAATCAAATTCGGTTTCTGCGCACTCATTGAAAGTGCCTCTGATTCGCGTGATTCCCAAGGAAAACTGGGAAGTCAAACGAGAGTTCAATCAAGCAGCATCGAGATCCTGCCGTCTCATGCCTGCTGGAACCTTAGTCAGCGAAGGTTTTAGTCCGCGGAATGTTCAGAAGACTGTTTTTGAAGGACGTCCGACGGCATTTACTGTTGGTTTGAGGGTCGATCCGTTATTCCGCAGTCAACTCCCCTCGATTTCAAAAGGGACGATCGAAGGATATCTGGACGACCATCTTCTGGCGATTCAGCCAGTGGTCACGAAAAATGCGTCCGGCTATGCCTTCACGGGAGAAGTTCGAAGTGCGTTCTTCGACCGCAGTAATCCAACGAGAACCATCGAGCCAGAAGCAATGATCGCAACGGCGGTTCAGGAGTTTCGGGTTCTTGGTGTTTACGATGATTCTAAAGATGGAAATACAACATCGGCCAGAACACTCGTCATGGCATTTCGCTTCCTGAAGCAGGAAAACGAACTGAATCTTGTCATTGGTAAGCCAGTGGAAGCATTCGAACTGCTCATGATTCATCTGCCCAAGGCATCAGTGAGTGACGAGGTAGATATCGTCACATTCGCGACTGCCGGGAATCGTCAGGACCTTCAATTGCTTGCTGCTGTCGATAAAGAGCGTGCAGCTGATCTCCCCTCTATTCAGGCGAATATTCGATTCGAAGAATTCCGTGCGATGCTTTATCCTGCTAAACCCGTTGTCACCGGAATCCAAAATCGAATTCAGTCTTCCACTCCCATGGCTGACTTGCAGAAAAAGCTGGACCCAACTGCTGGCGTTGAAACAGTAATGTTGTCAGCATTTTTGGATCAGTTCGTCAACTGATTGATTTCTGCTCTGATGCTCGAAAGTTTCGGATCTTCACATCAGGAATTAGCTGCATTCGCTCGCGAGATGGGAAGCGTTGTGGTAGAATTGCGCACGAGCTTCATGAACGCGTTGGCGTTGACGCTCATTGCCAGACACTTTGACAGCACATCTGCGGTCGTATGCAATTCGTCCCGCAGCCGATAGTTATCAGAACGTGGTTGAGATCAGACAGCCTTGGTGGTGGAACGGCAGACACAGGGGATTCAAAATCCCCCGCTCGTAAAGGGCATGTGGGTTCGAATCCCACCCAAGGCATTTGTGATTCTCTGGCTCCTGCTTTTTTGATGGTCGCGACTGTACCATCCTTTTTGCTTCACAACGCTAACAGTGTGGCGTTGCTCATGATATGGCATTAGCAAACTGAAGCACTTGAGCAGATTCTCCGCTTGTTCCTCTTTTTCTGGCGATCAAGCGTTTTGATGTGAGCTGGTAAATTGGGCGCTATGCACCTGATGGTAATACCGAGTTGTGACGGACTGGCCCAATCTGGATGGACAGCCTCACACTCTCAGGAATGGAAGACGATGAAATAGGTGACTTAATGTGATTCATGGAAGGACTTCACAGCAATGTCTCCCATACGAAACATCGCGATATTATCCAGCCTGGCGGTCTTAATGGCTGCCACAGGTTGTGCGTCTCTCTACGACGGACACTACGAGAAGACGCAAAAGTTCCGTGCCATGAAGGCATGGTACGGCTATTCGTGGAGTTCGGACGAGAAGTACTCCTGTGATTATAAAGACGGCTGGAAAGCCGGCTATTATGATGTCTTGACGGGAAACTGTGGCAAGCCGCCCATGTTTCCTCCCAAGAGATACTGGTGCCCAAACCAGATCACGAAAGAATGTGATCTGAACCGCTATGAGTGGTACATCGGCTTCCACGACGGCGTCAACTGCGCACGTCTGCAGCCAGACACTCACTATATCCGACCATGGATGCCAGAGTATTGCGAGCCTCAGATCCAGGGCTCAATGCTGTCTGAGCCGATGCTTGAGCCACTGCCAAGTGTCGACGTCCCGGAACCGACCAGCAACCTGGTTGAACCACCGCTAACTGAACCAGCCTCAAACTGATTCACAGCTTCCACGCGTCATATTTTGTTCAACAGACTCCCAGGATACGTAAAGAACTCACGGGTTGAGATCGGACATCGCCTCGTCTGGTGATGTTCATCACAGGGACTGATCTCAACCAGGAAAGGAATCCCAATGAGACCTTTTACTTTCGCTCATCGTTTGCGTACCGTGGGTTTCACAACTCTGTTGATGACCGCCGCGCTCACCACGGGATGCCGCACAATCAATAGCGGTGCCCATGCCGTACCCGCTGCTCGGATCGATCCAAACCTCTTTGGCGAATCCAAAGAGGGGCAGATGCCGATCGTCTTCACGGCCCTCGGCCAGAAGAAGCCACCTGCTCACGTGGTCGACGCAGGCGATACTCTTGCTGTCTACATTCACGGGGTTCTGCCCGCATCGGTTGATGATACGCCGGTTCTCGAGCAGTTCCAGAGCTTGAATCAGGTCTACTATCCTCCAGGTGGTACGATCCTGCGACCTGCCACTGGTCTGCCAGTGACTGTCAATCCAGATGGGACAGTTGAACTGCCGCTGGTCGGGATGGTTAATGTCTCTGGTTTGACCCTTGTCGAGGTTTCAGAAAAAATCCGAGAGGTTTATCGAGGCCAGGAAATTATCCAGGCGAATCGCGAGCGAGTCTCTGTTTCGCTCGTGACCCCTCGCGTCAAACGGATCGTTGTACTTCGCCAGGACACGCCTAACCCGAGTGCTGCTTTGACCCCTCCGGGAGTTGTTGAGCAGATTCACCGTGGTTCAGCAAGTATCGTTGACCTGCCCGCGTACGAAAACGACGTCCTCCATGCTCTGGCATATACCGGCGGTTTGCCTGGAACCGATGCCGTTGAGGAAGCATGGGTGATGAAGAGCACATGCTTTGTTCCAAACGATTCCATGGACTCAGAAACAATGAAGCGTGTTCTGGAGCAGTGCCGTGAAGCAGGGCATAAAGTGACCAGAATACCTCTTCGCGGACAGGCAGGTTGCGCTCTTCCATTCAAACCTGAAGACGTCATTCTTGAAGAAGGCGATGTCCTCTTCATCCCACGTCGGAACGAGTACTTCTATACTGGCGGGATGCTTGGCGGTGCGAAGATTCCTCTTCCATACAACGAAGACCTGGACGTGATTGAAGCGATTGCCCTGGCGACAAACTCGGTCGGTGGTCCCTTAGGTCAATCGGGAGCTGCATTGCAGGGGGGAGCAAGTCCAGGGTATGTCTTCAAGCCAACACGAGTACTCGTTCTCCGCAAAATGCCAGATGGAAGCCAGGTTCAGATTCGAGTCGACCTAGCTCGGGCGATGCGAGATCCTAAAGAACGACTCATTATCCGAAATGGTGATCTTGTTGTCCTCAGCTGTAAGCCAGCAGCTGCAACTGGAAACATGATTCTTAACACATTCGGAATCGGCGGCTCGTTCATCTTTACTTCTCAGTGATCCATGAAAGCAAAAAACAGAAGAAGGCTACCATCAACATGATGGTAGCCTTCTTTTTTGTTAGTGATGGTCGACTTTCAAAGATGAGGCAGGGGCGACGCTTCGATCAATTCTTGACCTTACGGTTTGAGCCGTAGTAACGGTAGTTCTCGTATTCACCAGCGAATTCTTTTCCGCTCCCGTAAGCGTTGACGATGATGCCTTTCAGGTTGGCACCTGCACTCGTCAGTCGATTGACGGAATCAAGAACGTTTTTCTTGGTATCCAGCGAAGTACGCACGACAAGAACGGTGGCATCGGTCTTTTGTGAAATAATCGCAGGATCGGCGACAAGGAGAATCGGGCCTGAGTCGACGAGGATGAGGTCGAATTCTGGCTCGAGTTCCTGGAGCATCGATTCAAAACGCGATGATTGAAGCAGCTCGGCAGGATTCTTAACTGGGGAACCAGCTGAGAGAATTGACATGTTCTCAATTTTGGTAGATCGGACAAGTTCCAGCGGGGAGGCCTTCATCTGAAGAACTTCCGACAGTCCTTTTCCGATGTTCTCATCGAAGAACTCGTGCATAGTTGGTGCACGCATATCGGCATCGATCATCAAAACTTTAAGACCACTGTCTGCGAAGGTCGTTCCCAGGTTTGCCAGGATCGTCGACTTACCATCCTGCTTCTGAGAGCTTGTCATCGATAAAGTCTTGAGGTGTCCCTGTTTAACATCGAGTAGCATGTTTGTGCGAAGCAGGCGGAACTTCTCAGCGGCAGGAGAATCTGGATCGACCAGACCTCGGCCGTGGCGTCGGCTTCGGAATTTACGCAAACGCATCACTTGTCCGAGAATCGGAAGATTTGTTGTCTCGAAAATCTGCTGGGTCGAAGTAAACCGTGCCCCATTGGTGGCATGTAGAAGGCTGATCATGAAGCCGACCAAAAGTCCTGCGAAAGTGAAGCCTGCACCGCAGAGCTTCACGTTTGGCCAGACATGCTGACCTGGTCGAGGTGATTCCAGAACTTCGTGGATGTAACCACTCAGACCCGAAGCCGTGTCGAGGTTACGAAGCTGTTCGACAATGGACGCATAAAGATCCTGCTTACGGGTGATTTCTTCTTGAAGGATCTTGTCTTTCAATTCAAAGGCGATCAATTCTTTTGCTTCTGCTTCAACAAGACGTCCCTGCTCTTTGAGGTCGATTTGTCTTTGTGCCAAAGTTTCTTTGTCTGTTGTCAGGAAACCCAGATAGGCACCGATCAATGATTCAGGTGTCATCTTGATATCAAGCATGTTGACTTCAGTCTTCTGACCGTTTTCTGCAACGAAGCGTTTGACCAGAGAAATCTGATCGCGGATTTTCTGAACTTCAGGGTGCTGAGGTCCGAAGTCTGCGAGCAATTCCTGCTCTTTTGACATCAGCATGAGCAGATTGGAATACTGCGTTCGTGCTTCTTCCAGACGCAGAGGTTGAGCGGCCTGGAATGTCGATGTTTGAGATCCGCCCATCTGCAGTTGAGCAAAGACGCCGAGGCGTTCGAGGCTCTGTGTGTCAATCAACGCCAGTTTATCGAGGTCGGAGCCGTTGTTTTCGTCGAGACGCTTGAGGTTGTTTGTGACTTTATCAAGTCTGGCTTGAACAGAATTCTGCTCGATTTCCACGGTGACGAGTTCGTCTTGAATACGTCGATACTTTTCCAGATACAGGTTTGAAGAGCCTTCACCGGAATAAATCAGCGGGGCTTCGCGTCGGGCTTCCAGGTAGCGAGCCTCGATGTCACGAATCTCCTTCTCAACTTCCCCTTGAGCTTTGCTGACCAAGGCATAAGTCTGAGTCATCACTTTGCTCAACTGGTCATCAATAAATTGCTCGTATTCGAGCACAACTGCTTCGAGAATCTCTTGAGCATCTTTTGGAGATGTGTGCGTAAATTCAATTGTCAAACTACGTGCAACGCGAGCAGAACCAGCACCGCCCTTAACAATTTCCAGGTTTTCGATCACGTAATCAGTCGCGTCGACTTCGTCTTTGAGGTGGGCAACGATTGACGGCAGCTGATTGAGTTGATTGTGGGACAGAGCTTTTTCGATAATCGCCCGGCTTTTGATGATTTCCATGTGGTCAGCCATGACGTCTTCATCGAATTGCTTCTCTCCGTACTGTGTCTCACCGGGCTTGGCAAGTCTTGCATCTTTCAGCGTGACCAGGACCTTGGCAGAGGACTGATACCATGGCTCTGCGGTCGCACAGTACGCCAAAGCGACCGACAAACCCAGCATTCCGAAGGTACCCATGAGAAGCCAATACGACTTCAGAATCTTAACGATATCGACTGAGCCGATGTCGTTTTCGTTGTTCGGCTGGCTGAGCTTCGGAGTTTTCGGTGTGGCAGGTAGGCGAGATCCGGGAGAAATGGGAGAGGGATCGATGGTGGGCATATGCTTGGTCTGTCTGATCATGACCTGAATATTTCCGCAAAAAAAGGAAGGAGGTACTGCCCCGCCCACTGATTCTTTGAGACAAGGGTAGCAAAATCAAACATAAAGTCGGAAAAGTCGGGAATAAAATCAATTCCGTAGATTGACCAATCTACGTGATTTGATAAGTAAAATGTTGACTGGAGTGTTTGCCACGGTTGTAACATGACTGTACGCGTGTGGGTAGACGATTGAAGACAGTTTTTGCAATTGTTACACGCAAAGTCGTGTAATGCAGGGGTTGTGATCAAGATCGCTTTATGCCGGTCACAAGACCCAATGGCTGATTTTCGCTTGAATTGAGGAAGACGAATCGTGCAATTGGTGGGTTAGGCCCCTAAACTTCGCAATTAGTAAAAGACTTAGACTCTACGCGACCGCGATTTGTGAAACTTTCATCAGGACGAGAATTCAGACCTTATGTCCGCACGTCCCTACACGTTATTGACCGGCTCAACGGGTCTGATTGGCGGTCATTTGGTGCGAGAGTTGCTGGAACGCCAAATTCCAGTAGCCTTACTCGTGCGTGATTCATTGACCGGAGATGCGGGCTCGAAGGTAGAACTGCTTCTCGCCAAACTGGAAGAATCATCTGAACGGGAATACGTTCGCCCGCGAATCATTACCGGTGACTTTGCAAAACCAGGACTGGATGTGTCTGTAGAAGACCGTGCCTGGATTGGAAGATTCTGCAGCCGGGTACTCCACAACGCTGCTCATCTGTCATTCAAATCTGCTGCTGAGCATGCCCATGGGGAGCCATACCGGACGAATGTTGATGGACTCGTTGAACTTGTTGAACTCTGTCGGGGGTGTGAGATCACTGAATTTCACCACGTTTCCTCTGCCTATGTCTGTGGTAACAGAAGCGGAAGAA
>SXPC01000117.1 GCA_005778225.1 Planctomyces sp.
GCAACCCGGACATCTTCCCAGTCCCCTGTGGCGAGTCATAAGCCAGCTTCTCCGTCTTGATCCGCTTGTCATCTTTGGCGACTTGATCCGCCAGCGCATAGTTCGGAGCCAGCGACTCGAGCATCACCTCAGCGGTCATTCCAGAGACAGCAAACAGCGATGCTTTCGTCAGAAAGTCACGCCGCGCAATGCGCCCGTGCACAAGGTCGTCATACAGGTTGAGAACTTCCTGTGGAAAGTCCTTGGCCGTCATGCGGGTCGAAGCGCGAGCACTGACAGAGGCAACAGTTTCCGTGGCGGGCGTCATCCAACTACTCCTGATGTTTACGAACGCGGTGAAGAGACCAGCATTTACTCTAACGCGACAAGCAACTCCAAACAATAAGCCTCTCTGATCCTTCTCCCTTGAGGGGAGAAGGTGGCGGCGCTTCGCTGACGCGATGAGGATGAGCGATCGGCATCAACAGACTTCCAATACACATCAACCTTCAGGCAACGCTATTTCCACAGATTCAACAAGCAACTCAAACCGCCATCTCTAAATTTCAACTGCTGACAGACCTCCACCCATTCATTACGATACACTACCGCTTAACAAATTACTGACCACACAGGATAGACCTCATGGCCGCCGGTTCCAAAACTGCTATTTATGCCGCCATCGCTGCTAACTTCGGCATCGCTGTGACGAAGTTCACCGCCTCCTTTTTCACTGGCAGTTCTGCCATGCTTACCGAAGGGATTCACTCCCTCGTCGATACCGGAAACGCAGGTCTCCTCCTCGTCGGCATCTCACGTTCGAAACGTCCCGCCGACAACAAACACCCCTTCGGCTATGGCATGGAACTCTACTTCTGGACCCTGATCGTCGCGGTTCTGATTTTCGGACTGGGCGGCGGAATCTCCATCTATGAAGGCATCCAGCACATCCTTCATCCCAGCCCGCTTTCCAATCCCATGATCAACTACATCGTGCTTAGCATCGCGATCGTCCTTGAGGCGTTCTCCTGTTATGTCGCCCTGATTGGCTTTATGCACGAAAAAGGCGAGAAGTCGTTCTATCAGGCCATTCGTCACAGCAAAGACCCGACCACTTTCACCGTCCTGTTTGAAGACCTCGCCGCGATGGCTGGTCTGGTCGTCGCGTTCATCGGAATCGCTGTCGGCCATGCTCTTCACATGCCCGTCCTCGACGGCGTCGCGTCCGTGATCATCGGCGTCATCCTCTGCGTCGTCGCCCTCGTCCTCATCTACGAAACTCACAGCCTGATGATCGGCGAATCAGCCGACGAACGCATCGTCCTGGGCGTCCACCAGATCGCAGACGACGAACCACTCGTTGACCGCATCCAACGCCCCCTCACTCTTCACTTCGGCCCTCAGAACGTCCTTCTGGCCATGGACATCGAGTTCAAGGAACACCTCCAGTCCAATCAGATCGAAGAAACGATCAGCCGCCTCGAAACGAGCATCCGCACCAAGTACCCCGAAATCAAACAAATCTACATCGAAGCCGCATCCATCTCAACAGCGACCAAACCTCAACCCAAACCATAAAAAAACGGGCACCGACAATTAGTCGGTTCCCGTTTCTATGTCGTCCCTTCTCCCCCCTGGGAGAAGGTGGCAGCGCTTCGCTGACGGATGAGGACATCGCGCCAACACTTCTTCTAAAACGAAGGAACAATGAGGGCAGTGCGAAACCCCATTCCCCGTCCCTTCTCCCCCGGGGAGAAGGTGGCCGAGTCTTCGAGGTCGGATGAGGGACCTCTTCGAATTTCAATACGCCTACACTACGTCCCTTCTCTCATGAGGTCGAAGCAAGGAGTTCACTCTCGCCTCTCATGTTAAAGTACCCCATCACTCCCCACGAACCCGTCGCCCGCGCAAGGCCTGCAATTCCTTCGACTGCCCCCACAGGTAAAAGACGAAGCCAACTAGCGCCCCAACCCCAGCTGAGGACAACACCGCCGCAGGGCTTTGTGTGAACGTCGAATTCTGAGCCGCGGCTTGAGTCGTCAGGACAAGACCCACCAGGCTGAGCAGTAGCCCCTGAGCATCCATCAGAATCTCCGCCAGATCGAATCCAGCCCGCGTCAGCACCACCAGCTTCCCGAGCACCAGTTGCAACGCATAACTGACAACTCCACTGACCATCAAGGCAAACGCCAGCCAGTGGAACCAGGAAAATGCCATCGATTCCGCGAGTTTATAAATCGGCTGCAGAATCCCGGCTGAGATCTCTTTCGCCTCCTGGCTGGTATTGACCTTATTGTAAGTCTCTTCGGCGTTTTTTTGGACCGATTCAAGCGTGTCCTTGGCCTGCTCTGTCATCGTCTTATTCGCGGGTTCAACTTGTACAGGAGCAGGAGTTGTCTCGGTCGACGTCTCCTGAGCAGACACATTTCCAGCCGTCAGACAGGTGAGCGCCAGGGTAAAGGTCGCTGACAAAACCAATTTCGACATCAGATTCATTCGTTATCTCCAATTATGAGCGCGTCGCAGAAAGTGAAACCGGCCCATGGAGTCTAACGTCATCGTCGAGCAGATTGTTCAGGGAAAAAGAGAACCCACACAAAAAACTGAATTGACAACACCTTGCTTGCAACAAAAAAGAAGCCCCGCTGAAACCAGTTCAGCGGAGCTCTCAACAACATTCATTTTTAATGGGACATATCCCATGTCTTACTTCTTACCCAGTCTCACAAACAGGATGTAGGCACTGGCCAGATCGATCGTCAGTTCTCCATCTGATTTCCACTGAGAAGGAACGTGGTAGGCGGCAATGTTGGGATCAACATTCAGCTTATCCAGCGTCTCGGTGACGTGCGGATAACGTGTGCTGATCGATGCCAGGAGCAGCGGAGAGATGACTTGTTTGTCATCAACCACATATCCCGTCGGCCCATCAGTCGCCGTCACGCCAGCATAGCCGTAAGTTTTGGTTTGGTACTCGATCGCCTGATCCAGCAGTTCGAAGTAGTTGTCTTCATTGAAGAAGAGCAACGGGTAACAGTAGACGAACAACGGATAGTCGACTCGTGAAACCTTGGGACTGAACGGCTTATTGAACAAACGGTACAGAATGACCCCTTCCGAGGTATCGCTCCAGGTGAACTTGATCATGTCCGGCTTGCCGGTTTTTTGATCCCAGTAGAAGCCGTGCGAAAAGTAACCATCGATCATCACAAAGTCGGTGTCGATCTTTTTCAGCTCGGCTTCGATTTTTTGTCTAAGCTCAGTGAGCTTCAGGACTTCCGCTGCTTGCAACATCCCTGCGTAAAACAGGGCGGTATCGATCGTCGAGATTTCACTGTAAGACTTGGGCTGTCCACTCACATCAGTAAAGTGTGGCAACCAGCCTCGATTTTTGGGCGAATTGGCAGCAATCGTAAACTCAAAGCCTTGAGTAATGTTGCGAACGGCAAAGTCCCGTTCGCACCATCCACGATCCGCAGCCACAGCGAGCGCCAGATTCCCTAAACCAGTAGCTGCCACGCTGACCGTATTTGGATCTGACGACCGGTCCAGGAACTGACCATGCATCGTTTCCGAGTTGGTCAGATTCGTCAGGCGAGTGACTAAAACAGCTTCATTTGGAATCGTCAGCGCGACCGCAAGTAGTGTGTAGATAATCATTTCGAACTCCTCTTCGAATTGTCAGGCCGACATCATTATCAGCCTTATCATGGTTGCCCCAGGTTGTCTTCATGACATATATCGGCATCCACTTATATGATTACCCATTTATACTGCCGGTCAATCTGTTGCA
>SXPC01000118.1 GCA_005778225.1 Planctomyces sp.
GATCGAAGAGTCGTGCTTTACGGCCGTGACCACGGTGAAGGGCTACCATCCGACCGACATGACCGCATTCTGGGAGCATGTCGAATCGCTGGTGCGCCAGGAGGCTGAGCGGAGGCTTCGTTTTCCTGACGCTGTTCGAGCAGCAGAGCACGACGGGAAACGATCAGATTCCGTTTCTCTGGTTTGACGTCGGTGACTTTGGCTTGCAGCTTCTGTCCGACGAACCCTTCGAGATCTTTGTGGAAGCCGAGGTCAACCTGGCTGGCGGGCATGAAGGCACGCAGGCCAGAGACAGTGACGTCGAGGCCGCCCTTGTTTGTCTTGGTGACGGTGCATTCCACCGTCATGCCGACAGCGACGGCGTCCCAGTTGCCCGCGATCTTGCGCGGCCCTGAGGTGCGGTTGACATAGATCAGGCCTTCGGTCGGAGCCACCTTCTCAATGATCAATTCGAGCTTATCGCCGACAGCAGGGGCTTTGCCTTCTGGAAACTGATTGGCAGCCAGGATGCCGGAACTGCGGTAGCCGAGGTCGACGATGATGTTGTCGGCGTGGACTGACTGAACAACGCCTTTGACGCGATCGCCAGAGGAAAGGGTCGACTCGTCTTTGGGAGCGGCGACGTGAGCAGGAGCAGTTCCACCGCCCATGGCAGCGGCGAGTTGGGCTTCGAGGTCGTCATCGACGTCAGCATCACGCGGAATTTCGACCGGCCCCGTGTAGGCGGCTTGCGATGCAGAAATCTGAGCATCAGAGACATCACCCAGGCTGGGGATGGCTCGGAGATTCTGGCCAGCAGAGGGATTCAGTTGTGGACGAGGTCGAGGGGTCTCGCCTGAGCCGACATCTTCGGTCAGTTGATTCTCGACGGCCGCTTCAGGACCTGCAGCAGGATCGACAGCCGAATCAATGGCCGCCTGAGTCTCTGTATCGGCGGAGAGGTTCGAAGACTCGATTGTCTCCGCGACGTCTGCCGGCACTGTTTCGGTCTGGTCAGTCAGCGTTTCTTTTGCTTGCTCGTAAGCAGCCTCAGCGGTCACCGCATCGACCGTCGCGCCGGCGGCATCGGCCATGTCGGGGCTGGTGATGATCGTATCGGTCGTTGTCGCCGTCTCTGGTGTTTGATTTTCAGGAGGGACGGACTGACCTTGTTCTTTTTCTGCAGACATCATCACGACTTCGTCATGGCTTTTGTTGATCTGGTGTCGAACTCATCGCACCGTCAACCTTGTTACTTTTAGGACTGGTTTAACGACGGGAAACAGCATCCAGGCCAAGACCCCGAAGTCAACACAAGTCAAAATTCTAACATGGTTAATCTCGAAAACGAAACCGTTTCTCCACTGTTCTTTAAGAGAAGTTCATTGTTTTTCTTTGCCGTCGATACTTGGGTTTGTACGCAATTGGCAGGTTATTGTCGTGAAATATCGCTCCAGGAGATGTTTAGGGGGTCTCGGGGAGGTAGGAAGAAGACTGTGTGGCACGACCTTGTCGGCTGTGGAAATGTGCTTCCATAAGTAACCGGCACGGCTGGCACAGCCGTGGCACACCCACAATTCGCAGTGAAAACGGCACAAGTTAATACGGGATTTCCAGCGCCCGACACAGAAACTTCATCAACGCCGAGCCTGCTTTGAACCGCGTGATCAGCGTCTCGATCAGCTGTGGCGAGGTAATTTCTTTGACGGTGAGCGGGCCGCCTGCGATGTAGTCTTTCCGCTTCAGGTCTTCGATGAGCGGGTGAGCGGGATCGAAATCAGCCGGGGCTCGTTTGAGGGAATCGCCGCCGAGTTGCATGACGTCCTTGAAGGCTTTTGACTGGGTTGCTTTCTTCCAGGCGGACGGGTCATCCAGAATCGCCTGCCGAATCATTTGCAACGGCTCTTTCTCGGGATGCCAGATGCCGACGCCGAGGAAGCATTCGTCGGGGGCGACGTGAACGTAAAACCCCGGGGCATGAATGTCGCTGCCGAACTCATGACGAAATTGAATACCGATGTTGGTTTTGTAGGGGGCCTTGTCTTTCGAGAAGCGGGTATCGCGATAGATCCGCATCAGCGATCCGCCGACTTTCTTCGAAACAGCCAGAAAGTGCGGGCTGAGCTTTTTGAGAGGCTGTTGCATCGCTTCGATGAATTCGAGCGAGGGCTCCAGCACCACGGCTTCGTAACGGGCTTTGTTCTCCGCGAACCAGTCCCGATCGTTATTGGCAGCGAGGTCTTCGAGGAACGGGATCGTATCGGAGGGGAAGCCGGGGAACTTCGTCATGATGTGTCTCAAGAGGGAAAACCAGAGTGATCGCGTACTGATGCGAGCAGCGCTCTACAGCCCCAGCCAAGGCAGACCAGCCCCGGCTGTCGGCAGCTTGACGATATCGACGGCGTTGACGTCCAGCGTGCCGCTGACTTCTTTGACGGCCTGTTCGGTCGGCATCGAGTCGAGGTTCACAACCGCGACGGCGTTCCCACCGAGTTTTTCGCGACCGAGGGCGAGGTGAGCGATGTTGATGCCGTGCTTGCCGAAGATCGTCCCGAGGTGCCCGATGAGGCCAGGTTTGTCCTGGTGGCGGTAAATCAGCAGAATGCCATCAAGGTAGGCATCGAGCTGGTGGCCGTTGAGGCGGACGAGTCGCAGGTACTCGTTGCCGAAGATGGTTCCTGCGGCTGAGACTTTGCCGTTGTCGGTTTCGACAGTGGCCTGGATGAGCGAGGTGAAGTCGCCCGAGTCTTTCGTGGTCGATTCCTGGACTGCGATGTGTCGCTCGCTGGCCATCAGTTGTGAGTTGACGATGTTGATGCGGTCGCCGAGTGCCAGATGGAGCAGGCCGCAGGTGAATGCCGAGGTCATCAGCTTGGTCGGACGCCCTGAAACATCCCCCTTGTATTGTAGCTGAACGGACTTGATGCCTTGGCCTTCGGACTGTTGGCCGAGGAGTAAGCCGAGGCGGTAAGCGAGGTCGATGTAACGCTTGACGCCCTGCATTTCCGACGCGGAAACGGGTGCAATGTTGACGGCATGTCGGACTTCATTCTTGACGAAGAAGTTGACGATGATCTCAGCCGCTTCCAGAGCGACCAGTTCCTGAGCTTCTTCCGTGGAAGCACCCAGGTGCGGTGTCAGCAGGATGTTGTTCTGGCCGATGAGACGGTTGCCCGCTTCCGGTGGTTCGCTGACGAAGACGTCGAGAGCCGCACCAGCGATGTGTCCGGATTCGAGGGCATCAGCGAGGTCGTTTTCATTGACGATCCCGCCGCGGGCACAGTTGATGACGCGAGCCCCCTTGGGCATTTTCGCGAGACGCTCTTTGTTGAGCAGGTTGGTGGTCTGGTCGTTGAGAGGGGTGTGAACGGTCGCGATGTCGCATTTGACGATCATCTCATCGATATCGCGATACAACTCGATTCCCAGTTCCGCAGCGCGGTCAGCTGAGATGAATGGATCGTAGCCGAGGACTTTCATTTCCAGGCCAATCGCACGTTGAGCGACGGCGATCCCGACGCGTCCCAGGCCGACAACGCCAAGCGTTTTGCCAGCCAGTTGCGAACCCGTGAAGTACTTGCGGTCCCACTTGCCGGCTTTCATGCTGGCATGAGCGGGAGCGATATTTCGAACCAGTGACATCATCATCGCGATCGTCTGCTCGGCGGTGGAAATCGTGTTCCCCGCGGGCGTATTCATGACGATGATACCCTCTTTGGTCGCTGCCGTGACATCAATATTGTCGACGCCTACACCCGCCCGCACGATCGCCTTGAGACGACGTTGACCTGCCAGAATATCGGCTTTGAGCTTGGTTCCCGAGCGGATGATGATTCCGTCTGCTTCCTGCAGGGCTGCTTTGAGTTCCTCGGTCGACAGGCCAGAGCGAACATCGAGCTCGATATCCGGGTGGCTGTTGAGAATCTCCAAACCCGCAGCAGAAAGGTTGTCAGTGACGAGAACGCGGCTTTTCATGGATGTTCGCTTTGCAGGGTAACGCGGAAACTCAGCGTGGATGTGCGGATCAAATACCAAAATGTCAGTGCATCAGATCATGCCATTATGATGAATCTGAGCAAGGATGCAAACGACCGGGGGATCGGACTAAAAACGGCGGCTTTCCCCAGGAAATTGTGAATGGTTTCCTATCTGGGTAGCCCGGGTAGTCCCCAACCCGGGCGTGCCGCTTCGGCACGCAAGAAACACGGTATTGGGCGTTCGATGCGCGCTCGGCGTGTTTCTTGTGAGGGGTGGCCCAGCCGTTCATGGCTGGGTGAGCACCGCGAACAAGAAGCGTCACCATACGCTTCAGTCTAAACTCACAGCATCGATATCAATTGTAACCGCATGGCGCTCGCTTCTTGTCGACTTCGTCGATCCAGCCATGAACGGCTGGACCACCCGTCGCTTCGGTGCGGAAGAAACACGGTATTGGGCGTTCGATGCGCGCTCGACGTGTTTCTTGCGGCTTCGCCGTCCGGGTTGGGACAACCCGGACTGCCTACCCGGTCTTAAACAAGATTACAGCACACCCTTCGAACTCGGTACGCCCGTTTCTCTTGGATCGTTCGCGATCGCCATCTTTAATGCTCGCGCGGTGCTTTTGAACAATGCTTCGCTGATGTGATGGTTGTTGTTGCCGTAGTGGAGGAGGTGGTGCAGGTTCATCAGGGCGTTGGCGCTGAAGGCCTGCCAGAAGGTGAAGACGAGTTCGGTGTCGAAGTCGCCGATCTTGGGGGCGTTGAAGGCGTATTTGTCGATGTACCAGGCGCGACCGGACAGGTCGACGGCGGTCGTGACCATGGTCTCTTCCATCGGGAGAGTGAAGTGGCCGTAGCGATTGATTCCCTTCTTATCGCCGACAGCTTGTTTGAGGGCTTGGCCGAGGGCGATGCCGGTGTCTTCGACGGTATGGTGAAAGTCGACGTGAATGTCGCCATCGACTTGCAGGTCGAGGTTGAACAGGCCGTGGCGGGTGAAGAGAGTCAGCATGTGATCGAAGAAGCCGACGCCAGTCGCGATGTTGTGTTGGCCGGTCCCGTCGAGGTTGAGGGTCAGCTCGATTTTGGTTTCGGCGGTGTCGCGTGAGATGGATGCGGCGCGTGGCATGAGATATTTAACCACCAAGGCACGAAGGCACCAAGGACAACGAGGAGATGAATTCTGTGTGCCATGCTTGCGGCTTTGAGCAAGCATGCTCTGCGATGCGAATGAACCCTTCAATGTCCCACTCGTATCGGCATGCTCACCCAAAGCTGTGAGCATGGCACTGTCTATTTATTCCACTGTCTTTAGTGCCATTTGACTTGAATGGTTCCTTTTGTGTCTTGGTGACTTGGTGGTTAGACCTTGGAAATGACTTGTTTGAGGGTGCCCAGGAACTGCGTGATCTCCTCATCCGTCCCGATCGTGATTCGGAGGCCGTCGCGAGTGGAGCCGAGAGGGGCTTCGGATTCGGGGCGGTCGAATTTCATGTAACGGACGAGGATCTTCTGGTCCTTGAGGAGTTCGTAGATCTTTTTGTGTTGTCGTGATTCGTGTTGCGTCCAGACGAAGTTGGCTTGGGAGGGGGTGACGGCGAAGCCTAGGGACGGCAGGGCATCGGCAAGGCGTTTACGAGTCGCGAGGATTTTGGCTCGCGTCTGATGCATATAAGCCTGATCGGTGATCGCTGCGACACCGGCGGCCAAGGCAATAGCGTCGCAGTTATAACTGTCCTTGACCTTGCGAATCCCTGCGATGACGTCGGGGTGAGCGATGGCAAAGCCCAGGCGGATCCCGGCCAGTGAATACGACTTACTCAGCGTGCGGGTGACGATGGTTGTCTTGCTGGCGTCATTGCGCACCAGTTCGCCCTGGTGTGGGGTGTCTGCAAAATCGCCGTAGGCTTCGTCGACGAGCAGGATGCCTTTTTTGGGGCGAACGGAGCTGAGTTCGTCGTCTGACCAGCGATTGCCGGAGGGGGAGTTGGGATTCGGGACGAAGACGATTTTCGAGCGATCAACAACGGGCTGACAGGCAGTTGTGTTGAACGACCAGTCGGAGTTCAAAGGCAGGTGTTCGAAACGTGCTCCCTGAATTTCTGCGAGGGTGCCGTAGAGGATGTAGCTGGGGTAAGGGAAGCTGATGACTTCGCCCGGATCGACGAAGGTTTTGAGAATCATCATCAGGACTTCGTCGGAGCCATTGCCCGGTAGAACCCAGTCCGGGTCGACATGAAACAGCGGCGCGACGGCCTGGCGAAACTTGGTCGACAGAGGGTCGGGATACATGTTGAGTCTGGTCGTAGCCGCTTTTTGAATGGCTTCTACGACCGCAGGCGAGGGCGGATAGGGATTTTCGTTGGTATTAAGCTTGATCCATCCAGCCGTCTGAGGCTGTTCGCCGGGGATGTAGGCGGTCATGGAATCAACTTGCGGGCGGAACAGGGACATGGGTAGGGCTTAGGTATGGGGGCTGAGGGCTTGGGATGAGTTTTTGATTTAGTTTTAACGCAAAGTCACGAAGGCGCAAAGGGTTGGGGAGTTGGACGGTTGACAAGCGGGGGCTCAGCCAGGTTCGAAGCGGAGTCCGTGTCTAGACACCCTCGTCCCTCAATCTGATCAGCACGAGATAGGAACATCGCATGTGGTGTCTTCGCAAGCGACTGCTCATTCGTCGTTTGAATGCATAGGTGCGGCAGCAAAAAATTCTCAAGTTGCGATTTGCCAGACAACCAGCAGCCCAGCGAGCACAAGCGTTCGGCCCAGCAGAAAACGATACCATTCGTCGGTGAATCGGCCTTCCAGCAGGTCATTGACGGATCGCGACATCTCGGACCTCGGCTAAAAAAGGAACGGATAAAACTTCACAAACGCCATGAGAATTGAAGTCACTAGGACTTCCATTCAAGATACTCCCGCGTCACGATCGTTACAACCGTTAAATTCGGACCTCGCTTGATTGAAATCCGCAGCGCTCGGACTCTGGATGTGGAAAGAGCCATTCCCGTGAAGTCACCTATCGTTTCCGCCCGCACGGTCTCCGGCGGCGACTACCGCATTGATGGCGGCAGCATCTTTGGAATCGTCCCGAAACCGTTGTGGGAAAAGACCTACCCGGCTGACCGACAAAATCGCATTCTCCAGTCGACCAACTGCCGCCTCATACAGCTGAGCGGACAGAATATCCTCATCGACACTGGCTATGGCAGCGGCTGGCCGGAGCGTTTCAATTCTCATCACGACCTGTTTTCCGGCTGCCCGATCTCGGCATCGCTGGGGAATATTGGTCTCAAACCGACTGATATTCATCACGTCATTTGCTCGCACCTCCATTTCGACCATGCTGGGGGGACGACGTCGCTGGGCGAAAACGGCCAATGGGCTCCCACATTTTCTAACGCTCAATATCACTTCCAGAAGACAGAATGGGATCAGGCGACCTCCGATGCGGTGGAGTTCCGTGGAGCCTATGATTCCGAGCGTTTGAAGCCTCTTCAAGCGACGGGACAGCTCGTGCTCCATGAGGGGGATGACGAAGTCCTTCCAGGCCTGACGCTGCATCACACGGGCGGTCACACACCGGGCCACCAGTCGATCCGGGTCGAAACCTCGGAGGGGGTCGGCTGGTATCTGGGGGATATTTGTGCCACGACTACCCATCTTTCGGTCAACTGGTGCATGGCGTTTGACCTGGAATTGCTCGTGACAAGGCGTCAGAAGATACGTTTGCTGGGTGAAATTGCCCGCAGTGGCGACATGGTCTGGTTTGATCATGACACCAAATTCGCCTCCTCGAGAATTGAGCGAATTTCGGATCACCAGTTCGCATTGGCGCGGTAACGCATCGGTTGCTTTCCGTGGCTCGTTTAGTCGTTGATGCCTCACTGGCTTGAAGTTACGTCGATCAGGCGATATAGTTCCGTTCTGTTTTGAAACGCCGTCTCGGGGCCCGACAGTCCCTAAAACCTGAATTTCACACATGTTGCGTGGATGTGTAAGGTTCGGCAACATTCGCTCACAAATCCTCTCAGCAGGCTTTTTTGATGCCTGTTGATCGTGTTTTTTGCGGGCAAGAAAGGCAATGATCCATGTCGATCGCTGAAGCTAAACCGACGAATACTAATGAAATTATCGTCAAAGACATTCTCGAAGCCGGTGTTCACTTCGGTCACCAGAAGTCTCGCTGGAATCCTAAAATGCGTCCGTATATCTATGGTCACCGCAACGGGATCCACATTATTGACCTGAAAGAAACCGTTCGCGCTCTGCTGCGTGCCAAGAAGTACCTGCAAAAAGTCTCTTCTCAAGGCAGCCTGATCCTGTTCGTTGGAACCAAGCGTCAGGCTTCGGGGCTGGTCGCTGAAGCTGCTCAATCGTGTGGTATGCCTTATATCAGCGAGCGATGGCTGGGTGGGACCCTGACCAACTTCTCAACCATCCGTTCACGTCTGCGTCGTCTGGACGAACTCGATCACCTCGAGACGACTGGCGAGATCAACGCGTTCTCAAAGAAGGCTCAGTCTCGTATCAACCGCGAACTGACCAAGATGCGACGTAACCTCGGCGGTATTCGCGAGTTGAACCGTATGCCAGAAGTCATCGTCATGGTCGACCCGACCAAGGAACACAATGCTGTCAAAGAAGCCAAGCTTCTGGGCATCAAGACGGTTGCTCTGATCGATACCGATTCCGATCCAGATCAAGTCGACCTGCCAATCCCAGGCAACGACGACTCCATGCGATCGATCGCCTACATCATCAACCACCTGGCGGCTGCTGTGAACGCTGGAAAATCAGCGATTCCACAAAAAGAAGACTCGGCCAAGGCTCAGGAACAATACAAGCCAGTTCCTTCGCTGTAGTGTCATTCGAGGCGAGCAGGGGGTATTAACCCCCTGCTTTTGCCCTCTGAAGGTGTCGCGTCGCGATCAGTCCAGGCGTCCTCGGGCTCATGAAGAACACATGAACCTCGATTGCATCCGGCGCGTCAGTCTTCTATCTGCTACGTGAAATCTGCTATCGTTACTTGCGAGCCTTCGCGTATGACCGGGGCCGCATTCAGATCTGGCGTGGCTGCTCTGGCTTTTCAAGTCAGGCGTTAATGCCCTCTCAAGCTTATCTCGCCGCGATGTCGGCGTTCTTCATCACATAATCATCGTCAACCGTATCAGGAGAATCCGATGGCCGAAATTTCCGCCGCCGCCGTTAAAGCACTCAGAGAAAAAACCGATCTCCCGCTGATGCGAGTCAAAGCCGCCCTCACCGAGGCTGGTGGCGATGAAGCCAAGGCCATGGAAATCCTGAAGTCTCAGGTCAAAGGCCTGATCGAAAAACGCGCCAACAACTCTGCTTTGGAAGGCCGCATCTTTGTGGCTGTCAAACCAGATCAGACCGAAGCGGCGATGGTCGAATTCGCTTGCGAATCTGCTCCTGTCGCTGGTGCTCCGATGTTCCTGGCTTTGGGCGAAGCGCTGGTCAATCAGATGCTCAACGGCCCGGGCGCCAAGACCGGCGAAGAACTGCTTGAGCAGACCTATAACGGCGTCAAGCTCAAGGATCAGTTCGAAGAACTCGTCAACAAGATTGGCGAGAAGTTCGTCGTTGCTCGCGTTGCGAAGTTCCAGGGCCCCGTCGGTTATTACATCCACCACGATGGCAAAACCGCCTGCGTCTTCCAGGCTGAAGGTCCTCTCAAAGAAGATCCGGTCCTCCGCGATGTCGCGATGCACATCGTTGGACTCAAGCCGATCTTCGCGACGACAGCCGAACTCGATCAGAAGGAAATCGAAGCCGAACGTGCTCGCCTGACGGAAGAAATTAAAGCTTCCGGCAAGCCAGCAAACATCATCGACAAAATTGTCGCTGGTAAGCTGTCGGTCTTCTTCCGAGACAAAGGCGTTCTGGCCGAACAAGCCTTCGCCAAAGACGAAGCCAAGTCTGTCCAGCAGGTTCTCGAAGCCGCCGGTTTTAAGCCGAAGGCCTTCACCATGTGGGTGCTTGGTAACTAGTCATTAGGGAATAGGGCTTACGGCTTGGGAAAACTTCCTGAGTGCTGAGCCCTTCCTGCTAAGCCCTAATCTCCAAGCCCTAAGCCCATTCTTCTGCTGCGCTCGTCGCCCTCGATTTTCAAACAGAGATTCCGCCATGCCGACGACTCCTGCTTACAAACGCGTTCTGCTCAAACTGTCTGGTGAAAGCTTCTGCCGCGATCGTCAAGGCGGGATCAGCATGACCGAAGTCGGGAACGTCGCTCAGCAGATCAAAAACATCGCGCAGAAAGGTGTGCAGATCGCCATCGTTTCTGGCGGCGGTAACATTCTCCGTGGCGGCGATTTCTCTTCAGCCAGTTCCATGGTCGAGCCCGCCCAGGCTCACTACATGGGCATGCTGGCGACC
>SXPC01000119.1 GCA_005778225.1 Planctomyces sp.
CTTTTTCCAAATCTTGAAGTGTCGGCTGCAACGTCCGTACGACGAATGGGAAGCCGATGAAAATCATGGCGATGGTGATTCCGATCGGCGTGAAAGCCACCTTGATTCCCAGCGGCTCCAGGTACTGACCCAGCCAGCCATTGCGGGCATAAAGAGACGTCAGTGCAATTCCGGAAACGGCTGTGGGAAGAGCAAATGGCAAATCGACGATGGCATCAAGCACGGTCCGGCCGACGAAGCGATAACGCACTAGCGACCACGCGATAATGAATCCGAACACAGAGTTGATCATCGCTGAAATGATTGACGTCCCGAATGTCAGCTTATAGGAAGCGACAACTCGCGGACTGGTGACGGTCGCCCAGAATTGTTCAAAGCTGAGGCTGGTCGTTTTCGCCACCATGGCCGTTAACGGAAGCAAGACCAGCAAGCTCAGGTAGCTCAGCGTATAGCCCAGCGTCATCCCAAAGCCGGGCAATACGGAATAAGAGCGGTAAAGTCGCATAATGACATCCTGCCTGCGGGATCTCTCTGAAGGCTATTTCTGGTAAATCTGGTCGAATTCGCCACCATCGTCGAAGTGTCGTTGTTGAACTTCCTTCCAACTACCGAAAACTTCAGGGACAGTGAATCGCTCAACGGACGGAAAACGCTCAAGATCCTCCGCAGCGGCATGCTCAGGATGAATCGGTCGATAGTAGTGTCGGGCGGCCAGTCGTTGACCTTCGGGTGAAAACAAGTATTCCAGGTAGGCCTTGGCGACTTCTGTTGTGCCATGTTTAGCGGCATTCTTTTCTACGACCGCGACGGGGGGTTCGGCGAGAATGCTGATGGAGGGAACGACAATCTCGAGTTGATCTGGCCCGAGTTCGTGGATCGCGAGGAACGCTTCGTTTTCCCAAGTGAGCAGGACATCGCCAATGCCGCGTTGCACGAACGTCGTTGTTGAGCCTCGCGCTCCAGAATCAAGGACAGGTACCCGCGCGAACAACTGACGAATAAAGCTGCGGGCAGCATTCTCATCTCCATTCGACTTCTTGAGCGCGTACCCCCAGGCGGCCAGGTAGTTCAGCCGGGCACCGCCCGAGGTCTTCGGGTTAGGAGTGATCACTTCCACGCCGTCTTTGACTAGGTCGCTCCAGTCGCGGATCTGCTTAGGATTCCCCTTGCGAACCAGAAACACGATTGTCGTCGTGTAGGGAACGCTGTTGTTAGGAAGACGTGACTGCCAGTCAGCAGGCAGCAGATCAGTTTTCTCCGCGATCACGTCCAGATCGTGCGATATGGCGAGCGTCAGCACGTCGGCTTCCAGTCCTTCCATCACCGCTCGAGTCTGCTTTCCCGCTCCGCCGTGAGACTGCTCGATCGTGACGACCGCGCCCGTCTTCTCTTTCCACTGCTGACTAAACAGGGTATTGAACTCAGCGTACATCTCGCGTGTAGGATCATAAGAGACGTTCAACAGACTCTGAGTGCCGGCGCCGTTTTCGCCGTTTGAAGCCGGGCAACCGCTAAGGGTGGCACACATCACCAGTGACCACAGGAAAATCGTTCGGGAAAGATTCATCGCGATCCTTACGTGAATAGAGGAAGCACTTGAACCCGCAATTGCAATCGTGATGCCATCGAAGGAATTCCGCGGATTCCTTCTGCTCCGTTGGAACGCGCAAACAGACTCCAGCAGAATTGATTGCCGTGCCGTTAAATATCGCGGCGATTCTTGCAGATATGCGAGATTGTCTTGAGAAACAAAAAAGGGAGGCGAACCACAAGTGCTCACCTCCCTTCGACATACTTCAGGGTGGACGAAGATCAGAAGACCCCCTGAATTGCAGGCTCTTGACCAGCGGTATTGCGAGTCACAAGGGCACCGACGACTCCGATCGACGCTTCGTCATCCAAAAATCGCACGGAACCATCGCCCATCAGGACATTCAAACCACCTCGATGGAAGCTAAAGGGCTGACTAGTTCCTTCGGTTCCGTACGGAGCCGGATAGCCAGAAGTGCCATAGACTTCGGCAGCGTGATCGTAACCATTTGTGCGATTGATATAGCTGCCCGGCAGCGTTGTTCCGTCTTTGCTGGAACCTGTCAGCAAGATGTCCGACGCTGGTCGTGCCCATCCGCCGGCGTTGGTATGGTGCTCATAGGCGTTGTCGCTGAGCTGGCCCGATCGCCGATAAATGAATGGACGCCCGGCCGATTCCCAAACGGCAATCGTGTTGGAGAGTCCATCTGTGATGTCACCGAAGGTCAGTGCAGAATTCTTCGGCATGAATCCGTTGGTGATGATTTCCTTGGAGGTCGTCTGCGCCGTGCTGCCGACAACCACGATGGGTGGGGTTAACGCTGCTGCGTACGCCCCCAGGGCTGGTGCGTTACCCAGCGAGCCAGCATAGTCTCCCACAGCCACGATCCCGACCCAGCTGGTCACTGTACCCCGAAAGCCATCAGGATTATGGTCGAGAAAGTTGTTGTGACGAGGCGATGAAGGGCACTCGAACGTTTTGACTCGTTGAGAGGTAACCGGCAGGTTTTGACTGGCGCTCCAGTTGTACGTCTGGTCGTAGGCATCATACAGATGAGCCTGCTCGATGAATGGAAGTAGCGACGTAAATGCTCCGATTCGAACGCTGCTGGCTTCCGGCGGTCGGCCGCCGCTGGGAATTCGCTTTTTGGCATCATGAAAATTATGAATGGCCAGTCCGACTTGCTTGAGGTTATTCGCGCACTGAGATCGTCGAGCTGCTTCACGAGAGCTCTGTACCGCTGGCAGAAGAATAGCGACCAAAACAGCGATAATAGCAATGACAACTAAAAGCTCGATAAGGGTGAATCCGTATCGCTCGGACGCAGAGGGCTTGGAAGGGAGTTTCATGTCTTATTCCTTTGAAGGGAGTCTGAGTTTGCGCAAGTGAGACGAAAGTTTAGTTTGAGTCATGTTGCTGAGAGGCCCGCGTCCTCTCCAGAAAGTCCTTTTTCAAGTTCAGAGCGTCAATGCAGTCAACAACACATGATCTACTCCTTCCGTTCAGATTTCTTATGCAGGACCTGCGACGTGAGCTGATTTTCTCCCTCGCGTACGATGATTCGTAGGGGTGACGTTTCCGCATTGGAGTAACGCGAGGGGATTGCCGTCCGAAGACGCGAGGTCCGATCTTCGCCAGAAAAGCCAAGGTCGTGAACTGTCAACACATATTCGCCGATCGGGAGTCCAGGCTGATCGCGAAAAATCTGCGCCTTAAACGTACCATCCCTGCCAATAGTGCCGACTCCCACATGCCCTTCGGGAACTTTATGAGCAACAGGGTGAAAGATCACCATTGCTCCGACAGGCGGGTGGGCTTCTAAAATCACTTCGCCCGCAACGGAATGAGCAGAGATCCTTGGTTCGGCGCTCTGCTCTGGGAGAGAAAGGACCAGTAAAGCCAGAATCGCAGTTCCCCAGACAAAGAGTTTCCAGACTTCTCCCACTAACGGAATGTGAGTGCCCGTCAGCCAGTCGAAACCTGCGTCGATGAGTTGCAGGCTTTTTTTGACCGGCTGTGGACGAACAGAAATCTGATTGTCAATCAAGGCGACTCCGGTCAAACGACGCGTGTAACTACTGGCTAGATGCTGCTCGAACCCGGAATCAACCCAGCCGCGAAGAATCATCGCGCCGTCTTCGATGCTGACTCGGACTTGGGTAAAACCGCATGCTTCCAGATGCCGTTCGACGGTCTGGCAAACCACATCGGTCAGTCGATACTGTTTGGTTCTGTTGGTTGGTGCACAGTCTGATTCGTTTGCAATGCACATGATCATGGTCCGAACGGCTGGCGCCAGATGAAACAGTCGACCTTCGTCAACCTAATCAACGGCAATGCCTGTGCCGATTCCGCAACCGCCGAGAAAATCAAGTTTTTCGAAGCGTTCGAATCGATTTCCATAATAAGTCACGGCACAGCAATCGCATTTGCTTCCTCTGGCCGCGTTGATACCAAGGATCAAAATAATTTCGCCGTAGCCCGTAATGTATCCCCGTGATCCACGATGTCCGGCCATCACATTTTACGGCAGTAGACGTTATCTAAGATGTTCCTGACAGTAGTCTGCCGGATACTCTTTTTGATTCCGAGCTTGTGATCCTCTCCCTGGATGCGGGTGTATCCAAACGACGTCGACTTCGCGATCTGGAGCATCAAGTCTCGGATCTCTTTGGCTTTGCGACGTCCAACTGTGACGGGCTTCTTTCGTTGCTGCCTTTCCCTGCGTCCCGCAGCCAGCGGTAAAACGTCGAAGGGCTGACGATCGCAAGTAGTTCTTCGATCGCCCGCCCTAGCGGTTTGCCGAGTTTGAGGAGTCGATCCCGCTCATAGGACTTTGTGCGGATCTGACCAGGCACGCGACTCCGCAGGATTTTATTCTCTTCCTTCAGGAACTCGACATATCGCGCGAGTTCGCGATCTGTCACGGAAGCGATCAGAGCCAGCAGGGGGTGAAAAATCAGGGACATTCGGCTATCGTCGTAAATGTGTAATTTGGAGCGGGGTTGCACTTTGTTTGTACCGCGCGCATCGGAGTTGTCGAATTCATGGGAAGATGTTTGAAAAATTCATCTTCCAGGCGAATAAACAGTCAAGTATTGGCCAGAATCTCGCCACGTGACACCGGCGGAGTCACTGATTCAATCCCAATCGAAGTTTTAATATTCTCGTCACGATGGTTGAACACATCATGTTCGTCGCAGGTCACAAAAATGTTACCTTGAGCAGAAATTTAAATTTGTTTCCGAATAGCCTATTAAAGGTCGGCTGGAAACGTCTTCCATGAATTGACAACCGTCAGAGTGCGCGATTTATGTCTGCACTGAATGACCTTCAAAGTAGAATAGACACTGATATTACACTAATTCGAGTATAATTCCTTGCGATCCAAATCCTTGCTCTTATCGCTCTCTAGGCTCCCTCCTCCGAATGAACCTAAAACTCACCAACCACCTCCCCTTCTGCTCGTGTCCCCAACGCTCCCCAGACGCCATACGGCGAGGGTCCCTTATCAGGCCTGGGGGCCCATTGGTTGCCTGAGTCGATATTTTCGCTGATGAACCGGACGGAGCCATCTACCATGCAAACCTGCACGCCGCCGGTATGTCGGCTGTTGGCA
>SXPC01000120.1 GCA_005778225.1 Planctomyces sp.
ATCAGAAAACGAAAAGTGAGATGCTTCGCACCTTCCTCAAGATCGAAGATTTCATGCCCCATCTCCTGGCGAAATGCTTTAAGCGTCGTCCTCTTACCATCAAGTAGAACCCAAGACTGGTTCTCAGTCGATCTCGTAACGAATCGTCGCGTATTCGCAGTTTCAAATTCCAGAGTAAACTGCCAATCCGGAAGCTTCTCATTAAGTTGCTTATTCGGCTCCGCGCCAAGACAAAAATTGATGAGATATAAGAGAAGTGACTTCCCAACGCCATTTGTGCTGTGAGAGCGACTCTTATCTGTAGGATCTGATTGCTTCCCGACAATCAGGGACAAGCCGGATTTCTTGAAGCGAACCGTTCGAAAAGATGCCTTATTCGCTGAGAGTTCAAGTAGTCGCATATGAAAGTACTCCGTCCTGGCCCATCTGCACCGCTCCAATAGCAAATAAGAAGTCGATTGCTAGCACTATCGCATCGAGAGTGATAGTACCGTTAATCCCTCGCCTGACTACTTCTTGCTCCCGAACAGCCGACCATATCCCGTCCAAATCTTTTTGCTCTTGCTCCAGCACCTTGAGCACGACGGCACCTAATCCAAGTATAGATTCACTCGTTCGAACATGTTTCTGAGGCAGTAGTTGAATTATCATGAGCTTGGATCCCGGAAGACGTCGCATTTCTCAAAAAAATACGCGATTAATACGATTGCGGCGTCCTGGGCTTGCTTTCCTGCATCTGGAGCAATGTCGTTAAGGAGTCGAAAGAAGACACGATCCCCTACTCCGTCGCCCGTTAGGTTTAGTTCTCGATCCTTTGCCATTGCATCGTCATAACTCTTGGCGAGCCTGTCTCGAATATCCTTTCTCGTGAATTGTCCGTGAGAATCAAAAAATTCGTCAACTGCAGCGTTTTGGTAGTTCCCGACTCGCAAGAGGCTTGAGGCGGCAGCAATTCCATTAAATCGGAGTTTTTCATTGTAGTCTGGCACTGTTAGAAGCCCATCATTCGTGAGTGGCTTTTGATTGCTGACTAAAAAGGAAAGTATTTCTGTAAATAACCCATAGTCAATATCCGAAATGTACTGCGAACGTGGTATGACCGTCTCCAAGACAGCCACTTTGTCCGTCGCTGAAAGTTGCAAGAATTCAATTTCGAGGTCTTTCGCAAGAAATGGCTTTGCGACCGAAATTTTATGTAAGGTTTTTAGTTCCGCCAATGCGTGTTCAACCGTTGGATAAGCCCCCTGATACTTGTCGTTGAACACGAATCGGAAGTCCACGATTTTACAATCCGATTCCCAGTGTTTGACTAACTTGTCAAAATCATCTCTCGCTTTTTCAGCGGCCTTATCAACCTTGGCTTTAGGGTCTTCTGGCGCGAAAACTTGATAATAGCGACCTTCTTCAGGGATAAACCCGTCATTTCCTTGGTCGCCAATGTTCCCTTGTGGTTTTATCGGTCGAAAACGAGAGTCGCGTCGCGTCATAATGGCGATGAAGAAATCCTCATATCGTTGTCCGTTTGAACAATAAATGCGATTTTGAAACATGACGTGAGCAAAACGAAGTTGCTCAGGCGTGAGTTGCTCTTGGTCATCACTCATTCGCGTTATCCTTTGGCTGACTTGAATGGCGTGACGAATCCGTTTGATCTAAACTAGGTCGAGCTACAAGTTTACTGGGCATTTTGTTCATGTGATTCCCTACTTCACCACAAAATTCACCATCTTCCCCGCCACAACCACCGTCTTCACAATCGTCTTCCCCTCAAGCTGAGCGATGATCTGCGGGTCCGACTTCGCAGCCGCTTCCATCTCCTCTTTGCTCGCTGTCGCGGGGATTTTGATTTTGGCTCGGAGTTTGCCGTTGATTTGGACGGGGATTTCTAGTTCGCTTTCGACGAGTTTGGATTCGTCGAATGTCGGCCAGGGGTAGTAGGCGAGGGAGTTGGGGTGGCCGAGGGTTTGCCAGAGGTCTTCGGCGAGGTGCGGGGCGTAGGGGGAGAGGAGGAGAACGAAGGTTTCCATGGCCGCCTTGGGGCGCGGCTGGGCGCTGGCGAATTCGTTGGTGAATTCCATCAGCCGGCTGATGGCGGTGTTGAGGCTGAGGGATTCGATGTCGTTGGTGACGGCTTTGATCGTCTTGTGGAGGAGACGTTCCTGGGCCTCGGTCATCGGGACGTCTTCGATGGCAGGGTTGATTGTGACTTCGTCGGCGAGGTTTTCGTCAGTGATCATCCGCCAGGCGCGGGCGAGGAAGCGGTAGACCCCTTCGACGCCGTTCATCTGCCACGGTTTGGTGGCATCGAGCGGGCCCATGAACATTTCGTAAAGGCGGAGCGCGTCGGCGCCGTATTGCTCGACGACGTCATCGGGGTTGATGACGTTGCCGCGGGACTTGGACATCTTCTCAGAGCGGATCGTGACTTGGAAATCTGTACCGATGATGTACTGCTTCCCGCCACGAGGCTCGATCTTTTCTTTCGGCAATTCGACTTCAATGAGTTTCGCGCCGTTACGGGTGTCCTCGTAGATATTGTTGCTTTCATCGTCAGTAGACGCGAATTTCGTAAACTCACTACTGACGAGTCCGGCGGCAACGGGATCATTCAGCGCATGCCCTGAGAATTTCTCTGGGGCGTAGGTGAAGTACGACGCTTCGCCGAGGATCATCCCCTGGTTGACGAGTTTCTGGAACGGCTCGGGGCGGGAGAGGTAGCCGAGGTCGAAGAGGACTTTGTGCCAGAAGCGGGAGTAGAGGAGGTGAAGGACGGCGTGTTCGGCGCCGCCGATGTAGAGGTCGACGGGGAGCCAGTATTTTTCGAGTTCGGGGTCGATGAAGTTATCGGGGTTTTTGTTGTCGGCGAAGCGGATGTAGTACCAGCACGACCCGGCCCATTGGGGCATGGAGTTGGTTTCGCGGACGAGTTTGACGCCGTCGGTGTCGGTCTTATAAAGCCATTCCTGCGGCGCCCAGGAGAGAGGAGGATCGGGGGTCCCTTTGGGTTTGAAGTCGTCCATATCGGGCGGGACGACGGGGAGCTGGTCAAGCGGGACAGTGCGGATGAGGCCGGTGGGGTTGCCGTGGTCGTCGAGTTCATGCCAGAGCGGGAACGGCTCGCCCCAGTAGCGCTGACGGGAGAAGAGCCAGTCGCGGAGACGGTAGTTGATGGCTTGTCGCCCGAGGCCGGATTCAGCCAGCCAGGCGGTGATTTTCGTTTTGACTTCGGCTGTCGGGAGGCCGGTGAATTCGCCGGAGTTGATGGCGAAGCCTTCGGCGGTGAAGCCGATCGGATCGGAGTTGTCGGGCGGTTGCACGACGGGAACGACCGGCAGCTTAAACGCATGGGCGAATTCTAAGTCGCGCGAGTCGTGGGCCGGGACGGCCATGATGGCGCCGGTGCCATAGGTGCTGAGGACGTAGTCAGCGACCCAGATCGGGATGGGCTGGCCGTTGACGGGGTTGATGGCGTAGGACCCTGTGAAGACGCCGGTCTTGGTTTTGGCGAGGTCGGTGCGGTCGAGGTCGCTCTTGAGAGCGGCTTGCTGGCGGTAGGTTTCGACGGCGGGTTTCTGGTCGTCGGTGGTGAGTTCGTCGATGAGGAGGTGCTCAGGGGCGATGACCATGTAGGTCGCGCCGAAGAGGGTATCGGGGCGAGTAGTGTAGACCCGGAGGACGTTCTGGTCGGGGGAAGTGGGGAAGCCGGTTCTGGAGCGGGTGGATTTGAAGAGGTGGAAGTCTTTTTCGAGATCAGCAGAAGACAGGGGGTTCACACCCCCCGCTCGCCTGGGAGCAAGGGGGAAGTCGACTTCGGCGCCAATGCTGCGGCCGATCCAGTTGCGTTGGAGGGCTTTGACGGATTCGGGCCAGTCGAGGGGTTCGAGTTCGTTGATGAGGCGTTCGGCGTAGGCGGTGATGCGGAGCATCCATTGACGCAATGGGCGACGTTCGACGGGGAAGTTGCCACGGTCGCTGCGGCCATCGGCGGTCACTTCTTCGTTGGCGAGGACGGTCCCGAGTTCAGGACACCAGTTGACGGGGGCAAACGACTGGTAGGCGAGGCGGTTTTCGTCCTGGTAGCGACGGACTGCTTCTGTGCCCTGGGCGGTGACTTCTTCAGGGATGGGGAGTTCGGCGATGGGGCGACCTTTGCCGGTGCGCTGGAGGCCATCGGGGCCGGTCCAGGTGAAGGTCGGGTCGTACCAGGTGTCGTAGAGCTTGAGGAAGATCCACTGCGTCCAACGGAAGTAGTCGGGGTCGGTCGTGGAGAACTCGCGGTTCCAGTCATAGGAGAAGCCGAGGGATTTGAGCTGGCGTTTGAAGGTCGCGATGTTCTCGTAGGTAGTGACGCGGGGGTGGGTGCCGGTATTGATGGCGTGTTGCTCAGCGGGTAAACCGAATGCGTCCCAACCCATGGGGTGGAGGACGTGCTTGCCTTTCATGCGGGAGTAGCGGCAGACGATGTCGGTCGCGGTGTAACCTTCGGGGTGGCCGACGTGAAGACCTGAACCGGAGGGGTACGGGAACATGTCGAGGACGTAGAGTTTGCCGTTGTTGTCTTTTTTCGGCTCGGCAGAGGTGGCAAAGGTTTGATGCTGGTCCCAGTAGGCCTGCCATTTGGGTTCGACGGATTTTGGGTTATAGCGTGGCATTGTTCTTGTCTGACTAGGGAAAGGTGAGGATAATGAGTCGGTTTGTGGGGAGTCATAAGTTTTGAGTCGTGAGTCATGAGGTTTTTACCTGAAGGCTTTTCCTCGTGACTCATGACTCAAGCCTCATAACTTGCGTGAGACGTTCAGTTTAGTGATGACAGCGAGTTTTGCCAAACCGTTCGCGGCGGGGTGGCTGGAGTGAATGACGGAATGAGAAATCGGGCCAGCTGGATTTTGATGACGATCGTGGGACTGGTGATCTCGGGAGGCCTGCTGGGGCGGGCGGAGGAGATCAAGCGGGACCCGAAAGTCGATCTGGCGGTCGGCAAGGCGCTCGATTTTCTGGCTCGGGAACAGCGCAGGCAGGGGTACTGGGAAGCCAACGGCGGACAGTACCGCATTGCAATGACTGCTCTGGCCGGGACAGCAATGCTGTGTGACGGATCGACGACGACGCGGGGGCGATATGCCAAGAACGTGCGTCTGGCGGTGGATTATCTGCTCGACTCCGCTCAGCCATCGGGGTTGATTGGTTACACGAACGACTATCACTACACCTACGGGCATGGGTTTTCGATGTTGTTCCTGTCGCAGATTCTGGGCGAGGAGGAAGACAAGGATCGACGTGAGCGTCTGAAAATCGTGTTGACGAATGCGGTCGCGTTTTCAGCCAAGGCGCAGACGAGCCGGGGTGGATGGGGGTATGTCTCGGCGAAGGATGGGGGAGACTTCGACGAGGGGTCGACCTGTATCACGCAGGTGCAGGGGTTGAGGGCGTGTCGCAATGCGGGGATTCCGGTGCCCAAGGAGATCATCGATAAAGCGAAGAAGTACATCCAGGACTGCACGACAGCGGATGGGGGTGTGCAGTATTCGATCAAGGGGGGCGGGGCACGTCCGCCGATCACGGCCGCGGCGATCGCGGCGATGTACAACGCGGGGGAGTATGAAGAGTCTGCTCACATCGACAAGATGCGGGAGTATTGCGATAAGAATGTCTGGCCCGGCGGCGGGCAAGATTACTTCGGCCATTGGCATTACATGCACTATTATTACTCGCAGGTGATGTACCGCGAGCCGGAGCAATGGTCGAAGTACATGGATGACATCGGTAAGGAAATCCTGCGCAAGCAGGCGGCGAACGGGAGCTGGAAGGACGGGTACATCGGCATCGTGTACACGACAGCAAT
The DNA here is from genome assembly GCA_005778225.1 of Planctomyces sp. Lineage (GTDB taxonomy): Bacteria > Planctomycetota > Planctomycetia > Planctomycetales > Planctomycetaceae > SXPC01. The sequence goes on from SXPC01000120.1 coordinate 5,843, forward strand.
CAATGCGACGATCCTGCAGATGGATAAGGGGTATCTGCCGATTTATCAGCGGTGAGAGAGTCAGAAGTGGCTGGAACGCAGGGCTCGCGGAGCGGAGCGTTTCCTGTGTGCCACGGCTGTATCAGCCGTGAGAACGCGCAATGAACGTCCACTTTGAATTTTGAATGAAGACAGCACGGCTGGCACAGCCGTGGCACACGTTGCAGCTGGACGGCATTTCGCGCGCTAATCTTGATGTAAAGATTTCACTTCCGTGTGGAAGCCGGAAATCGTCTTAACAAAGTTGGAGGGGAAGGTATGCTTCCCGGTCGCAGGGTGATGTGCGCCCTGCTGGACTGAATCACGCCTCGCTGGTCCGCACAGCGGACCCTACGGATACTTATGGAACCCCTTCGTCGAACATGGACGCAATTCTCGGAGCTGTTTGGGGCGATGTCCCTGTCACAGCGAGGGACGCTCATTGGCATCACGCTGATGCTGCTGGCGGGGTTTGCCTGGTTGATGGTTCAGGGGCAAACGCGATCGAATTTCGTTCCGGTTTCCGTCGGCAAGTCGTTTACGACCGAGGAAATCGTCCGCGCTGAAGAAGCCTTTCTTCAGGCAGGGCTGACCGATTTCGAACGCAAGGGCCAGCGGATCATGGTCCCTTCGAATCAGGTGGAAGCCTACAACGCAGCCTTGATTTCGAGTGGCTCGATGCCACAGAACTGGGCTGAAGAATGGGAAAAGCAGTTCGCAGAAGTGGGACCATTCGCAAATAACAAACAACTTGCTGATCGCAAAGAAATCGCCCGTGCAAAACTGGCCAGTCAGATGGTGGCTGCGATTCCAGAAGTCGAAACGGCCAACGTCGTGTGGGATCATGAAGAGCTTCCTGGCTGGCCTCGACGAACACGTTCCAAAGCGACTGTCTTCGTGCGTCCCAAGCCAGGACGCGAGCTATCCAGTCCTCTCGTCCATTCGATCCGCCTGTCGATCTCCGGCATGAAAGCGGATCTTGCGCCTGATCATGTCACCATTTTTGATGTCGTCAACGGCGTCGCCCATGAGATCGAAGATCCCAATGACCCGTTCAATGGCGGGATGATTCAGCGGATCAATCAACTCAAAGAGATGTACCGGGCTGAGATTCTCCGATCGATTGATTACATCAAGGGTGTTCGGGTCTCGGTTAACGTGGATATCGAACGTGTGAAGTCTGCGATCCGTCGCCAGCAGAAGATCGATACCAAAGGGGGTGTCAGTCTTGTCTCACGTGAAGACAGCAGTACGCGGACACTCAATCAACAGCCGACAAAGTCGGAACCGGGACAGAACGCGAATGGAGCACTTGCGCTACCAAGTTCACCGGGCCAGCAACGGTCCGAACAAGTCGAAGATCGTCTCACCGAGCAAGTGACTGCTCCGACCTATGAAGTCACGCAGGAAGACATCATCGGGGCGATGCCTCAGAACGTGCAGGTCAGCGTCGCGATTCCGGAAGAGTATTACCGGATGGTCGCGATCCAGCAGACGGGCCTGAAAGCGGATGCACCGAAAGAAGAGATTGATGCTGCGACGACGAAGGTGCGCGAAGAAGTCAATCTGACCGTTCAAAAACGAGTCACGCAGATCATCCCCGCTGGTACGAGAGAGAATCCTGCCACAGGAGTCGACGTCAGCTCGTTCATCGCATTTGAAAGTGAACCGCCAGTCGTTGAGACAAGTATTCTCGAAACAACGCAGTGGGCCGTCTCTCAATGGGGCAGCGCGATTGTCATGACAATCTTTGCCTTGTGGGCCATGATGGCTCTCAACAAGACCGTCTCACGCACCGCCAAAGCCACGCCACCTCCTCCCGTCTTCACACCGCCGGCTCCGAAAGAAGATGCCACCGCGGTGAAAGACAAAGACCTGATCAAGATCGATCCCCCTGACACTCGTAACCGTGACAGCCTGCAGTTCCTTGTGAAAGACAATCCTGAAATGTCCGCCGCGATTCTGAGTAAATGGATCCGCGATGCGATGTGAAAGAAGGGCTTGGGTATTGGGGCTTAGGGCTTAGCCGAACGGCTTTGCTCGCCTGCACGATCCTAAAGTCCTTCTGGGTTTTCTTTCTTCCTAACGCCTAATTCCTAACGCCTAGCGCCTTCCCCATGGATGCCATTCGTAAAGCTGCGATCTTGTTGTTGAGCCTTGAGAAGCCGTTGGCGGCTGAGGTCATGGCTCAGCTTCCGCGCGAGCATGTCGAACGGGTGACGTTGGAGATTGCTCGGATTCAGGACGTCAAACGCGACGAGCAGGATTCGGTTCTCAACGAGTTTTACGACCAGGCGAAGGACCGGACGCCGATCGAGCGCGGGGGTCTGGAGTTTGCTGACGAACTGTTGAGCCAGTCGCTGGGTGCAGAAGGTGCGGGCAAGATTCTTGAGAGCGTGCGCCAGTCGATGAACTCGGTGCCGTTTGGTTTTCTTCATAAGGTTTCCGCGGACAACCTGCTGACCTTCATCAGCGAAGAGCATCCGCAGACGATCGCGCTCATCATGTCGCATCTGCCTGCTGCCCTGGCTGCGGAAGTGTTGAGCGGGCTTCACAGCAATAAGCAGCTGGAAGTTATTCGTCGCATTGCTCACATGGAGCAGACGAACCCGGAAGTCATCGATGACATCGAGAGCAGCCTGGAATCTCGCATGACGTCGACGCTGAACCAGCGTCTGGAAAAGACGGGGGGCGTGCAGACGGTCGCACAGATTCTCAACATCACGGATCGCATGACAAACAAGACGATCCTCGAAAATCTCGAAGAAGACGATCAGGAACTCGCCGACGATATCCGACGATTGATGTTCGTCTTTGATGACCTGCTCAAACTGGACAATAAAGCCATTCAGTCACTTCTCAAGGAAGTCGAAAACTCGCAGTGGGCGATCGCCCTCAAGGGTGCCAGTGAAGAGATCAAAACCAAGATTCTCGCCAACCTGTCGCAGCGTGCCTCTGACTTGCTGAAAGAAGAAATGGCCTATCTCGGGCCTGTCCGTCTCAGCGACGTCGAAGCAGTCCAGCAGCAGATCGTCGATACCGTCAGGCGACTGGAAGACGCTGGCGAGATTCAGGTCGCCGCGGCGGGTGAGGGAGATCAGTTCATCAACTAGGCGCTGGGCGATAGGCGCTAGGAGTTAGAAGGAGAGCGAAGGCTCGAAAGATTCTTATGGTAACTGGCGCGACAACTCGACGTGTGGTGAAGCTGGAAGAGCAGGGCTCTGAAAGTGCGCACGTGGCATTTAACTTTGAAGACATCCGCCAGAAGTGTGATGAGTTCATCGAACAGACACGAGCCAAAGCAGCGCAGATGCTGGTTCAGGCTCACGAAGATGCGGAGAAGGTCAAAGCCGCTGCCATGCAGCAGGGGCTTAAAGATGGCGAGAAGCAGGGACTTGCTGCGTCTGACCAGAAGATCAAAGCACAAGCTGACAAGATCGCAGAACAGAAACTCGCGACGTCACTGGCGACACTCAAGCCTGCTCTGGAGCATGCCGCTGATCAGATGCGAATTGAGTTGCACTCGATGATGACTGTCTGGGAATCGCAGATGGTTCAGTTGGCAGCTCAATTGGCACTTCGCATTACGCGTCGACAGATTGAAGTCGATCCGACGATCGTTGTCGAGATGGTGCGCGAAGTCATTCAGGCCACCGTTGGCGAAGACCGGGTGCATGTGCAGCTTCACCCTGAGGACGCGACGCTGGTGTCGACTCATTTGAACCTTGATTCCCTTTCGAAGTCGGGACAGTTGCCCGTCATGATTTCGCCGACTGATAGTTTCACTCGTGGCGACTGTGTCGTGACGACGTCTCACGGGCAAATCGATGCCCGCATCGAGGCGATGCTCGATCAACTCGCCCGCGAACTGGCAGGAGAGTGAGATCATGCCGAACGTCATCTCACCGGCCAGTATCGAACGGATGCTTCCCTGGAAATTGACCGGGCAGGTCTCTCGCATGGTCGGCCTCTCCGCGAGCGTGAGCGGGTTTCCTGCACCGCTGGGAGCGCTCTGCCGACTCGAAGTCGATTCGCGATTGAGCATCAAAGGCGAAGTCGTCGGCTTTCATGATGACCAGACAATCGTGCAGCCGTATGGAGAAATCCAGGGCGTCAGGCGCGGTACGCGCGTCGTTCTCGAATCGTCTTATCCCATGGTCCGCGTTGGGAAGAATCTTCTGGGACGCGTGATTGATGGCTGGGGACGTTTCATTGATGGCGGACCGACCGTCTATCGTGAAGACCGACAGCCACTGACCGGCAGCGAACTTTCTCCTCTCCATCGTCCTCGGATTGACCGCACACTTTCCACCGGCGTTCGCGTGATCGACGCTCTTCTTTCGACCGGCATGGGCCAGCGGATGGGGATCTTCGCGGGCAGCGGCGTCGGCAAGAGTACGCTCATGGGCATGATGGCTCGTCAGAGCGAAGCGGATATCAACGTCGTTGTGCTGGTCGGCGAGCGGGGTCGCGAGGTGCGCGAATTCCTCGAACGCGATCTTGGCCCGGAAGGTCTCAAGCGAAGTGTCGTCGTTGTTGCAACCAGCGAACAACCTGCCCTGCTTCGTCTGCGCTCCGCTCACCTGGGTTCTGCGTTGGCGGAGTACTATCGTGACCAGGGCAAGAACGTCCTGTTGATGATGGACTCGGTCACGCGTTATGCCCTCGCTCAGCGCGAGATTGGCCTCTCTGCGGGCGAACCTCCTGCAACCCGCGGATATCCGCCGAGTGTGTTTGCGATGCTGCCTCGTCTGCTCGAACGGAGTGGTCGCAACGAGCGTGGCAGTATCACTGCCTTCTACACCGTCCTCGTTGAAGGGGATGATGCGAACGAGCCGATCTCGGATACTGTCCGCGGGATTCTGGATGGTCACGTCATGCTCTCGCGCAAGTTGGCACACCGTGGACATTGGCCTGCGATCGATGTGCTGGCGTCTGTCTCACGATCGATGAAAGACATCGTCACGCCGGAACATCGGGCTGCGTCGGAAAAACTGAAGCAGCTGCTCGCTGCCTACCGTGAAGCGGAAGACATGATCGCGATCGGTGCCTATCAATCAGGCTCGAATCCTCTTGTCGATCAGGCTGTCACCATGCAGGATGCGATCCGCAGCTTCCTGACCCAATCGATCGAAGAGACGAGCAATTCGAAACTCGCGATCGACAAACTGTTCGAACTCGACCGCTTCCGTGCCGCCCTCCCGAGCCGGAGGACGCCATGATGAACTTCCAACTCGATCCACCGGAGAGACTGGAACACAGAGAGAACAGAGGTGAGCAGAGGTCGCAGAGGAAGAAGGAACGATGCGTTGCAAGCTCGCCAGCCGATGATGGGATTCACAAACACCTGCATGATATGAAGTGGTTACCAGTCCTTAAAAACTCTGCGTCCTCTGCTCTCCTCAGCGTGCTCTGCGTTCCAGTCTTCTTCCATGGATTCCATGGATGCGGAGGAGGATGTCGATGAAGAAATTCCTCTTCCGTTTTGCGGCGTTGATGAAGTTCCGCGAGCACCAGCGTGATCGTTGTCAGGAAGTCCTCGGGCAATTGATGGCGGAAGACCGTCGACTGGCGGAGGAATCGCAGTTGCGTGAAGACATGCGCATCGAGATCCTGGAAGAAGTCCGTCAGACGACTCTTGAAGGTCGGATTGATCCACGTTCTGTCGCATCGCGTCGCTATTACGCGGGCCAACTTGCCGTTGAAAAAAGTCAGTTCGATCAACAGCGACTCAAGATCTCAGCAGCCATCAAGCAGGCGCGTACTCTGCTCGCGGAAGCAGAAGCCAAGGTCAAAGCCCTCGATCGCCTCAAAGACGATCAACACAACGAACATCTCCAACTGGCCTACAAAGTCGCTGATCAGGAGATGGAAGAAGCCTGGATGGCGGGTCGTCTTGCCAGTTTGTCACGGGAGCATGACTCATGATCAGAATTCTTGGACTCACGATCGCCATCATGTCGACGTCGCTGGTGCTCACGGCAGCTGCGGTCATTGGCTATTTCGGTTCGATGGGAACTTTGACTAAATCGAACCTGACGGAGATTCTTTCGATCCTCAAAAACGATCCGACGTTGATTCAGCAAGGCGTGCCCGAAGTCGATACGACGCCGCTGATCACCAACGACCAACTCGTGGCCGAGCGGACGAAAGTTATTCTCAGTCTGACCGAGCGCGAGCGAGAGCTAGAACTGATCAAGAAAGCGATCACGGAACAGTCCGAACTGGTTCTTAAGGAGAGGACGGCTTTGGAGTCGACTCGATCAGCCTTTCTCAAACAGCTCAAGACGATCGAGGAAGAAACGATCTCGGCTGCAGCCGATCAGTCTCGCGGCATTCTCCTGAAGATGAAGCCCGAGGTGGCCGTGACGAACCTGATGGCGATGACTCCCGACGAGGCGATCATGATCCTCCAGGGAATGGGAGAGAAAGATTCTGCGAAGCTGCTGCAGACGTTTCAGGCAGGGAGCGCAGAGCAGCGCGATCGTGCTTCGCAGATCTTCCTGGCGATCTCGCGCGGTCAGCCAAAGGCAGATTTGGCTCAGCAAACGCAAAAAGACATACGGCCTGCGGCAGAGCCGACCGATAACATGAAATAGTGTCTTGCCGTCGTTAAAGTTTCACAGGCAAATTGCGCCAGGGAGTGAAGCTGGTAAAGATTGGTAAGCACGCTCTACATGATTCGGGGCGATTCAAGGATGAACGCAAACTCGCTCATCGAACGTTTGACGAGCATGGCGCTGGCGTTGCCGACTGGCAAGCCAGACAGTTCAAGCGCTGCGCAGAAAGATGGCTCAGCGGCTGATGCCCCTTATGCGCGTGAATTGCGTAAGTCACTGGAAAAGAGTGACAAAGCCAAGGCGTCAAAAACCGACGCAATCGAGAAGCCAAAGGCGTCCCATCAAGCCGAAGAGACTCCAAGCGGAACGCCTGCGCGACATGACGAGCCGACACCCCGGCATGAGGGTTCTTTAAAGGCGTCACCTCAACCCGTCACCACGTCTGACACTCCTGTTGCAGAGGAAGGTGTTCCGACTCCACCTGTTGAACCTGCAATCGATTTGATCGATGAAGCCGTTGTATCAACCACTCTGACAAGCGACGTTCAGCGGTTCGATGCTCCTGATGCGATCAGCGCGGACACATCATCAGCTTCCACATCGACCGATGAACCAGCGACCGAAGCGGACTTGCAGGCGATGATCGAATCGATCCTGCAGCAGCTTCAGCAGATCGCCAACACCCAGGCCGAGTCAACTCAGACTCAAGGGACGACCACCCCGACCGATGCAAAAACATCTGCGATCCCCACTGGTCTGCAGCAGGCGATCGTGCAGGTCATGCAACAGGCGAGTCCGGAAACACAAGTCGACGATCCAGCCGCACAGGCTCAACAAGCCATCGACATGATCGACGAGCTGATCTCACGTTTCGGCAAAGATGTCGAAGAAGATGAGGAAGACGAGAAAGACAGTGATTCGTCAGACGTCGAAGACGATCTCTCGAAAATCCAGGCTCTTCTCGAACAGATCACTGGCCAGCAGCAGGTCGCCGAGGCGCCCATCGTTGTTCCAGTCACTGCCAATGTCTGGGGTGACGTCGGAGCAGCCGGCCAGGTCGACGCGAACACGCCAAACTCTGCAGAACCTGTGAACACGCCGGAAGTCGAACTTCCAGAAATCGCAGCCGAAGCAGCGTCTGAGAATGGGGTTTTACCAGAAGCCTTCCCTCTCGAAGCCGGCGAGTTCGCCAGCGTCTCTGCTGAGAAAACAGCATCGGATGTGACGAGTGTCGATTCGTCTGTTGAGACTTCTCGACCCGAGCCAGACCAGTCTGCCGTTCGCGTCGATGCGACTTCGGTTCCGTCGCGCGTGGTGAGTACAACTTCCGGACCGGCTGGCCTTGGTGAAGTCGAAGGATCGCGACAAGCTGCTGCGATTCAGCTGATCAATCGCGTCAGTCAATCGATTTCGACCGGCGCCACGCAAGGCGAGCAATCCTTCAAGATGCTGGTCGGAGCAGGCGAACTCGGCCAGTTGCAGATTGAAGTCACGACACACAAAGGGGCCGTGACTGCGGTCATTCATGCCGAGCAACCTTCGACGCAGAAGCTTCTCGTCGAACACATGCAGCATCTGAGAGACTCGTTGGTCCAGGCTGGACACAACGTCGACAAGATCCAGGTCGAGACCTCGCCGGATGGTTCGATGTTTGAGGACTTCACACGTCAGCAGTCGTCGCAGTCATCTCAGCAGGATGATCAAAACAACGTGGATTATCCTCTGTTTGATCTCCACGCCGATGACAAGCCCACGACACCGCAGCCTGCCTCTCGCCCCTCTCGTCAAATCACCTCGCGCGATCAACTCGATATCGCCATCTAAACTCACGGAGTCCCAGCCATGCCAACCGTAACCGACAACGTCGTCTACACGCCCGGCGGACAGCCGATCAAGATCGTCGATCCGAGCGAAACTGGCTTTAACGCCATGGATTCCGAGGCGTTTCTCAAGCTGCTGGTCACGCAGCTGCAGAACCAGGACCCGTCTGCTCCGATGTCGAACGAAGAACTGCTGGGACAGATCTCCGGCATGCGTGAGCTACAATCCAGCCTGGAACTTTCTGAAACGCTTGACTCACTGGCCGCTTCCCAGGCGTACGTCTCGCAGACCCAGCTGGCCTCTTCGTTCATTGGAAAGGAAGTCACCGCATTCAAGGAAGACGGCACCAGTATTACCGGCATTGCAGAATCAGCCGTCTTTGAAGGCGGTGCTGCTTATCTCAAAATCAATGGAGAGAAAATTCCTGTCGCCAACGTGACTGCAGTCGGCGTACCGAGCGACGCTGAGTAAACAGGGCAAAGTGTTCTTACTTTTTACGAAACGCAGCCGGTGCTTTCCCGGTCAGCTTGTAGACATACGCCATGATCTCGACGAACGCGGAGTAAAGGTCCGGCGGGATCGGGCGTCCGACTTTGACTTCCTTATAGAGACGACGCGCCAGAGGCTTGCGCTCGATCATCGGGATCTTGTGCTCACGGGCGATCTCGCGAATTCTCATCGCGATCTCATCGGCTCCCTTGGCGACAACAATCGGAGCCGGGTGCTTCTCCGGGTTGTACGAGATGGCGACTGAGATGTGGGTCGGGTTGTTAATGATGACGTCGGCTTTGGGGACATCGGCCATCTGACGAGCGGTTGCGAGCTTGCGGTGGATCTCTCTGCGTTTGTGGCGGATGTGTGGATCCCCCTCCATGTTCTTCATCTCATCACGGATCTCCTGCTTGGTCATCTTGAGATCTTCTTCGTGCTTATACCACTGCCAGGCATAGTCAACGACCGCCAGGACAGCCAGCGCAACGCTTAACGTAAATGCCAGCTGCAACGTCTTCCAGGACATCAGAGAGAGAAACGAGATCGTCTCGAACTCCATCATCGCTTCCCAGGTCGCGATCTCGTAGGCGATGAAGATGATCGCAACGGTTGAGAAGACCGTGATCTTGCCGGTGTTCGTTCCCAGCTTGACCAGGCTGCTCATGGAGTAAATGCGCGTAAATCCTGTCGCAGGGTTCACGCGATTCCACTTCGGCTCCAAGGGCTTGGTCGTCATGACGAAGCCGATTTGCAGGAAGTTGGCCCCGATCGCAGCCAGGAACATCGTGCCAAGAAAGGGCAGCGAGATTTCACCGACGACATTCGCGAGCTGCCACATGTCATGCGCGAACCCATACGCATCGAGCGTCAGCGGCATCGGCCCTTCAACATAGGCACGCACTAGTTGCCCGAGTTTCTCGGTGATCGTCGGCCCCATCGTCCACAAAAGCGAGGCAGCCGTCAGCATCAGAATCGCGGCATTGAGGTCCGTCGACTTCGGAATGTTCCCCTGCTCGCGCGCTTCACTGCGGCGTCTCTCAGTCGGAGCTTCTGTTTTATCGCCAGCGTCGTCGGATGCCATGGGTGGTGGAAATTAGAAATTAGGAATTGGAAATTAGTCGGAAAGGGGAAAAGGGAGTCTCTTTGTGGATTGGTATTTTGGGATTGGCCAATTTCTAATTTCCAATTCCTAATTTCTAGGAAACCAGAAATCCGCGGAGTATTTCCAGGGAATCATTCATGGACGCCAGCATGGTTGATGTCATGCCGGTGGCCGTCATGATGAGGATGAAGAAGGCCAGCGTCGCGCGAATGGGAAAGCCCATGACGAGGACGTTAATCTGTGGAACGGTGTACCCGAGGAAGCCGAGCGTCAAACTGACCAGCGACATCGCCGCGAGCATCGGAGCCGCCAGTTGCAGCGACAACGTCACTGAGTTCTGGACAAGCAGCAAAAGGACTTCGCTAGCCCCTTCCAGTTGAAGGACCTGTCCGAGAGGAATGCTTGTGAAGGTCTGCAGTGTGATCGAGAGCATCTGCAATTGTCCGTGCATCGGAACCGCGACGAGAAAGACAGCCGTCGCCATCATGTACATGAGCTGGCCAACAGGAGCCGCTGTCCCGTTGAAAAGGGGATTGAAGATTTCCCCCATTGCGGTCCCTGCCTGCTGGTCGAACATGTCGCCCGCCATCTGCACACCCATGAGAATCAGCATCACGCCGAAGCTCAAAAAGATGCCAATCAACAGCTCTGCTGCGATCACCCATCCGAGATCAAAAATCGTCGAAGGGACCACAGGGACCGTTCGCGAGATGAGATCAGAGTACAGCGAGGGAAAGATCAGACAACTGATCACCAGTGCCAGCAACGCCCGCACATTCTGCGGGATCGACGTATGCCCAAAGTAAGGGCCGATGATCATCAACCCACTGATCCGCACAAGTACGAGCAGAAACAAGTAGAACTGCTGCATCGCCACCGGCAACAGCGCCCCAAACCCGGAGTCAACCAGGAAGGGATTCACAAGCTGGTCAACGGTTGTCGGCATGAGGGGAGAGGTTTCACCACAGAGGGCACAGGGTTACACAGAGGCTCACAGAGAGGAGTGTGATCTCTCCCAGTCTGCTCTCACAGAATATTCGGAATGTTGTTAAACAGCTCTGTCGTGTAATCCATTAGCTGCGAGATGATCCAGGGGAGCAGATACAACCCCGTGAGCACCATCGCGACAATCTTTGGCACGAAGCTGATCGTCTGGTCCTGAAGCTGCGTCACCGCTTGCCCCAGGCTGATGATGAACCCCAGCACGACCGCCACCAGCATGACCGGCGCGCTCACCAGCAGCGAGATCATCACCGAGTTCTGAATCAGTTCGGAAGCAATGTCTGGGTTCATGGGGATCGTAGTTCGTAAATCGGAATTCGTAATTCGACAGAATTCGAATGAGAACGCTGTCTGGAGATTTGCGAATTCCGAATTACGAATTCCGAATTACGCTCTCCCCCCTCACGCAATGCTCTTGAGCAACATGCTCACCGTGAGCGTCCAGCCGTCCACGAGGACGAACAACAGGATTTTGAACGGCAGAGAAATCATCGCGGGAGGCAACATCATCATCCCCATGCTGATCAGGATCGTGGCGATCACCATGTCGATGACAACGAACGGCAAGTACAACTGAAAGCCAATCACAAACGCGGTCTTGAGCTCGCTCAACAGGTACGCCGGCAACAAGATTGTCAGCGGGACTTCGTCATAATGCTGAGGCGGGCCGACGGTTGTCTCGCCTCGCTCGGCTTTCTTTTCCTGCTCGTATTCCCAGAACAGCCAGATCGCAGAATCGTTACCCGTGCGTGAAATCTGGTTGCTCATGAACTCCCGCATGGGAGCGAGGGTTCGAGTGGTAGCCGCGTTAAGTGCTGTCTGTTGTTCCGCTTTCGTACGATAGCTCGACGATGAATACGGCTTGACCCCTTCGTCATATGCTTTCTGCCACGTCGGCCACATGACCATCGCCGTCAAAAATAACGACAGGGAGATCAGCACCTGATTGGGCGGCAGTGATTGCGTCCCGATGGCCTGTCTCAAAAGTCCCATGACGATGACGATCCGCAGAAAGCAGGTCGTCATCAGCAGGATTGATGGCGCGAGACTTAACACCGTCAGCAACATCAACAGCTTCAAAGAAGACGTCAAACCGCCCGGCGACATCATCGCATCAGGATCCAGGCCTCCCAAACCATTGGTTGTCGAAGCAGGTTCAGGTGCTGGCGGAACGAGCCCCAGTGTTGGATCGTTGAACGCATTCTGCGCGAATACTTGATTGGGCAAACTGACGTTTTGCGCGAAGCTCGCGCTCGTCAGCAGAAAGACCATCAGACACGACATCACCGCCTGCAAGGCAGGTCGCTGCAGGAACAGACTAGGCTTCATAGGAACCTCGCGGGCCGGACTGGCGTTGATAGTCGAGATTCTCTCGCAGGCGATCATAGGGATCATGCGCCTGTGGCTCAGGTGTCGGTGCGAGTGGTGTATTTTGACTTTTCTGAAACAATCTGAGGAACTGCTGAGGACTCGTTGGCTCATCCTTTTGCAGACACAGCCCGGTCATGAGATCAACTTCAACAGGGTCGGTGATCTCAGACAGAGTCCGCAGCCCATCAGGCCCTGCACCAATCATGACCACTTTCGGGCCGAGCCGTACAAGATAGATCTGCTGCGTCGGCGTCAGTTGTTTGCGTCCCAGCAGGTTCAAAACCTCGACGGGCAACGCCTGCGACGAAATGCCCATCTTCTTTTTGAAGAGCCTCGCACCGACGATCATGAATGCGCAGATAAACGCCAAGCAACCCAGCGTCCAGGCGACAGACATCGTCGAACCTGGAGTGCGAGACTTAGACGCTGAGCCATCTGTTTTCGAGATATCGCCGTCGACGGGCTTGATCTTCAAGCGATCTGGTGTTGTCGATCCAGCTGCATTCCAGGGTGGAGCCTGATACTGAGTGGCGGGATTCGAGTTCGGCCATGGCTGTGTTTGAGCGTGGGCGTACTCAGTCGTCACGATCGCAATTATTGCGAAGACAATGATTAACAAGGGACGAAACATGATCGGCCCTTCTTAATCATCAGGCGTGAGAATTTCTGCGATGCGGACGCAAAAATTATCGTTGAGCACAAGGACTTCGCCACGGGCAATTAACCGCCCGTTGACGAGAACATCGACCGGATCACCAGCGAGTTTATCGAGAGGGACAACCGAACCAGATTTCAACGCGAGGACTTCCTCGACGAGCAGTTCCGTGCGTCCCAGTTCAATTCGTAAATCGAGCTCAACTTCATTGAGTGCTTCCAGTTCCATGCGGGACTGGGCGTTTATATTGGCAGAGCGTCCGAACTCCTGAAAGTTGAACGAAGAAGCTCCGTCCGCTGTTTTCTTCACATGAGGACTACCAAAACTCGGAGCCAGTGCAGCCGCCAGGTCCGCCTCGGCTTGTCGCACAAGATGTTCGGCGTGACGCCCGACATCGGGGGCGGGCTTGGGGGACGGAGCAGGTTTCGGAGCAGCAGGCTTGGCGACCGGTGGAGGCGCACCTGCACCCGAGGCTCTCAAAAGAGCTTCAATTTCATCCGGGTTGAGTAAATCGTCGTCAGCCACGTCCCTGTTCCTGACTATGCCCGGCTAAGTTTTTCAACCCGCCAGCGCGTGAGGAGACATCCTTGTTCCTGCAGGCAACTGAGGTTTATCAGCTTTTGTAAAACCTGCCAAGGGGAGTTTGTGAAACTGTTTATTCACCTTGTTGCGCATGACCGGTAGCGAAATCCGATTCTGATTGATTAACATATCAAACACCGCTTCTCCATCGAGGGGAGCGGTCTGATGTCTCTTCTCCCTTGAGGGGAGCGGCATTTCGTCTCTTCTCCCTTGAGGGGAGAAGGTGCCCGAAGGGCGGATGAGGGTGAGCGATAGGCAACTCTAAGCGCCCTTTCGCTGACCATCTTCAGCCATTTTCCCACCAGCTCAATAGGTACCCCATGCTCAAATACACATCCTTCCTCCTGCTCCTCGTTCTCGCTTCCTCTTCGACCTACGCCGCGCGTCCTAACGTCGTCATCATCTACGCCGACGACGTCGGCTACGGCGACCTCAGTTGCTACGGTACTGCATCGATCAAAACCCCCGAAGCCGAGCGCATGGCCCGCGAAGGACTCAAGTTCACCTCCGCCTATTGCACCTCCGCCACCTGCACACCGTCCCGTTATTCGCTCCTCACCGGCGAATACGCCTGGCGTAAAAAAGGGACGGGCGTTCTCCCGGGTGATGCGGCCATGATTATTGAATCGGGGCGCGAAACCATTGCCTCGGTCATGCAACGAGCGGGTTACAAAACTGGCGTTGTCGGCAAGTGGCACCTCGGCCTTGGCGGCGAGAATAAAGACTGGAACAAAGCTGTCACTCCCGGCCCTGGCCAGATCGGCTTCGACTATTCCTTTCTCATCCCCGCCACCGGTGATCGCGTTCCCTGCGTCTATGTGGAGAATGATCACGTCGTTGGACTCGATTCCAACGATCCGATCGAAGTGAATTACAAACAGAACTTCACAGGCCAGCCGACGGGAAAAGCAAACCCCGAACTCCTCACAAAGATGAAATGGCACCATGGCCACGACATGACCATCGTCAACGGCGTCAGCCGCATCGGATTCATGAAAGGTGGCAAGTCAGCGTTGTGGGTCGATGAAGATATGGCGGACGTCATCACGGGCAAAGCGGTCAAATTCATCGAAGACAACAAAGCCCAGCCCTTCTTCCTCTATTTCGCGACACACGACATCCATGTCCCGCGCGTCCCGCATCCACGCTTCGTTGGCAAGAGCGGCATGGGCCCTCGTGGCGATGCCCTGCTCGAATTCGACTGGTCCGTCGGCCAGATTCTCGACACCCTTGACCGCCTGAAGCTGTCCGAGAACACACTCGTCATCCTCTCCAGCGACAACGGCCCGGTCATCAACGATGGTTACTACGACGACGCTGTCGAAAAGCTCGGCGACCACAAACCCGCAGGCCCCTTCCGTGGCGGCAAGTACAGCAAATTCGAAGCAGGGACACGCGTCCCTTTCCTCGTCCGCTGGCCCGGCCACGTTCCCGCCAATCAAACCAGCGACGCCATGTTCTCCCAGATCGACCTGCTCGCCACCCTCGCCGACTTCGTCGGGCAGTCGTACAACACGACAACGGCAACTGATTCTCACAGCTACCTCGACACTCTCCTAGGCAAATCCGAGACCGGTCGCGATTACATCATCGAACACGCCGGCCAGCTCTCCGTCCGCAAAGGGGACTGGAAACTTATCCCACCCTCCCAGGGCCCTGCCGTCACCGCAAACACCAACTCCGAAACCGGGAACGCACAAGTGACGCAGCTTTATGATCTGAAGTCTTCACCCTGGGAATCGGAAAACGTCGCCTCGAAACATCCGGAGGTCGTCAAAGATCTCGAAGCGATCATCGCAGCCGAGCGAGCGAAGTAATCGATGATTCAGGCGTAGGGTGCTGGTGAGGCTTTGCGAACCGCACCAATTGTGGATACGAATGTCTTTCAGCCACTGACGACGCATTTGGTGCGGTTCGAAGACTCACCAGCACCCTACCCAGCGAAATGAGACCACTTCTTTCCACGTCCGTGCTTCACATCCGCGTCCGCTTTCTTCGTCCCGCGATGAAGCTCTCGACGACCATCTGCCACATGTCCTGTGCATTACAGGTCGCAGAGATCCCGCCGGTGACCATTGCGAGTTTTTCGACAAAGTTTGCAAGGTCGTGGTAGAAGTAATCCTCGATCAAGGCACAGCTCGAGACATGGATATTCTCATCGGCGCACTTTTTGGCTTCTGCCAGCGTATGCTTGAGCGTGATATCCGCTGGTGGATACAGCAGACGCAGGTTGCGACCTTCCAGGTGAGCGGTCGGCTCGCCATCAGTGATGATGATGATCTGCTTGTTCTGTGCCATTTGACGGTTAAGGATTCGTCTGGCGAACTGCAGCCCTGCATGGATGTTCGTGAAGTGCTGAGGAACGAACCGTGGCGGTGCATCCAGGTTGATCGTCAGCGAAACGCGAGGATCGTAGATACTCACCGGCTTCGGAGCAGAGTTGATCAACTCGCGTTCCGTCAACGGCGACGCGTAGCTATAAAAGCCGACGGTCTGCAAGAAGTCTCCCTGATACTTGCCACGAACGAGCGCCCCGATCGCGAGTGCGACTTTTTTCGCCTGACCATACTTGCCGTAGCGTGACATACTCCCCGACATATCGAGCAGAATGACCGTCGCGCAGCGTGTCTGGTACTGCGTGTCGTAAACCATCAGGTCATCTTCGTGGATATTGATCGGGATCGTTCGCGGGCCACCTTCCTGTGCCTGTCGCGCGAGGGCATTGCGCAGTGTCTCCTGCATATTGAGGTTCGACACCTGATCGCCGAATTCATACTGACGCGTTTCCTCGTGAATTGTCTGTCCGACACCGCGAAACGTCGTTTCGTGTCGCCCGAGAGAATCCTGTCGACGCACATCGAACAGCATCTCCAGCGACTTCGTTTCCATCCGCTTCATTGCTTTGGGAGTGACGCGGTACTGTCCCTTCTCATCTTTTTCGATGTAGCCCTGTTTGATCAGCATATCGAGAACGTCCTGGTTCTCCTCTTCGAGGTTCTGCAGATCCTCGAGCACCTCCTCGCCATAATGCATCAGATATTCTGACAGCTGGTCAAACAGCTTGTCAGCCGACTGCGGTGCAAACGGGTCCTGTCCGTCGAATTTCGTATACTCAAACTGCGCCATAAACGGGCTTCCTCTCGTAGAAACCCAATTATAGACACCGCACCATGCTCAAGGAAATTTTTGCTGCCGAATCAGCGTGGTGAACTCACGCAAACACGGTGCTTAGCGTGTCTTTCACGAATCAGCCCTCTCCCTCGGGAGGCTTCACGTAGAACTTCGTCAGATCCAGCTGGCCTTTGAAATCGGCTTCCATGAGCGCCAGTCGTTGCTCGAGCTGGCTGAAGCGCTGATCGACATGTGGCTCGAACTCCGGCGTTGATCGCCGAGGCTTGGTGCGCGGCACGGTCGGATAGCCCAGATGGCGCTGCAGCGCTCCGAACATGTAGAGCGGGTCTTTATTGCGATTCGCTTTCGCGATCCGTCCTTCCTGAATTCCGAAGAGGACCACCCGCTCGGCTGGCTGATCATCCCCTGTCTGGCGACTCTTCGCCTCGAGGTCGACAGCGTGTTGTGAGACAGAATAGATCAAGTCTGCAAAGTCGACCATCCCCAGCAGGCCGCGGATCTTGCGGATCCAGTCGACCCAGTCCTTGCTGTAAAACGGATCTTTCGACATGGCTTCCAGGCCAACGTGATAACCAAGACGATTTCGAGACAGGCTTTCAAACTGGAAAATAAACAACGCCTGCGGAATCGGATTTTCGACGGACTTGTATTCCGCTTCTTTCTGCAGAATCTGGAATCCGGTCCGCAGATCAAAGCGTGTTTTATCGGCTTCCGCGTTTTCAATCACGAAGGCCTGAAACGGCGTGAAGTAGTGCGTCAACCGCGACATGCCCGCGCTGATGCGTCCGGTATGGATCAGTTCGCCGCGGAGAAATTCGAGCGCCATGGGAAGCCGCGTTGTCGCGAGGATTTCCTCATGGATCGTTTCGAGGATTCCCTGCGCAGAAAAGCCATCATCGAGACGTTCGCAGAACGTCTGGAAAAAGTAAGCCTGTTCGACATATTCATCACGTGAAAGAAGCGTTGCCATACTGCTATTACAACAGCAACTCTCGTTGGAGAGAAGACAAAGATGGAGATTCCTCTGGCGGATGATTATGATTGTACAACTGACTCCACCTCTCAATCGACTAAGGATTCACTTCCATGACACGTTACTGGCTGCTCTCTGGTCTGTCGCTGGCCGCGCTGTTCTCCCTGCAAGGCTGCGATCAACCCAAGTCCGAAGTGAAGGTCGAACAGCCTGCCGCTGATCCCGCTCCAGCACCCGTAGCCGACGAAAAGAAAGTTCCGATCACGAAACGCCGAACATCGGAACTGGTCGAGAAAACCCAGGCGATGGCAGCCAATCCGAATTTGTATGTGACCGAAAACAAGATCACCGCCTTCGACCCGCTCAGCTCTGCTTTTCAGGGGTACGTCAACGCGGCTTCACGCGTGAACCTGATGGCTCTGAAGCACAATATGGACCTGATCAAGGCTACTGAAGAACGACATCTGACATTCGCCGAGCTACAGGAATATATCAAGGTTAACAATGTCACCATGAACGCCCTGCCCGAGTACCAGACCTATGCGTACGATGAAAAAACGGGCGAATTCATGGTACTCGAAGATGGAGCCCACAAAGAGAAGTTTTACGCGGAAGCACGAGGGGATTGATCCCTCACCAATGTCCCTGAAAAGAAGCCCGGCACTATAAAGAAAAGCACGGTGCGCCGGTTTGACCCGGACACACCGGCTTAAGGTGCTTCGCGTGGCGCTCATAATGAGCGCAAATACTATCTTGCCGACTGCTGGAATTTCCGAAGACCATCTGCTGAATGCATTATTGAGATACATTTGAGAACGACGATCTGTGTTCGAGTCGGCAGCATACTAGGTTCGTGTCAATTTAGTAAAGGAACGATACCGGAACGGTATAGAATTCTATCGCGATGCCGAAACCAGCGTATAAATCCTGTAATCCCGTCTTGCTGAAGAGCTTGCGCGAGAAGCGTCGCTTGACTCAATCTGCCCTGGCTGCTGCGGCTGGTTACACAGAACGCCTCATCGTGAAAGCGGAATCAGGAGCCACTTTATCCCGCGAAACCATCGAAGATCTCGCAGCTGCTTTGAGTACGCCCAGTGAGCAAATCTATCCAGAAGATCTCACGACCGATCTGATTCAGTTGGCACAAGCGTATGTACATGCTGTCTACACCTACCAGAAAGACGCCGTCGCACACATTCGCCATTTTCTGGACGAAGACATCGTCTTTATTATTCCGGGTGACCCCGCCGTTCTCCCATTCGCTGGAGAACACCGCGGTCCGGACGCCATTCACGATGCTTTCCAGATTTTCTTCAGTATCCTGGAAGTCCCCCCTGATCACGACCACCGACCTCATTACCGATTTCTGTGCCAGGGAACCGACGTCGTTGTCTGGGGGAAAAGCTACATTCGCCCCATCGGCCACACGATGCCCGAACCCATGCCGATCAGCAATCTGCTGCAATTCCGCAAAGGAAAGCTCTACCGCTTCCAGGACCAGTACGACACGCAACTGGCAGAGAAGGTCATCCGTGAGAGTGCAGTCCGAACCGCGGAAGTGTAAGAGAAAACTCTCATTCGTAGGGTGCTGGTGAGTCTTCGAACCGCACCAATTGCGCATTCGAATGGTACTGGAATTGAGTACGCATTTGGTGCGGTTCGCAAAGCCTCACCAGCACCCTACATGAATATCATGTGAACTCTTTATCCCAGTCGATATTTCGCCGCCATTGGCATCCTTCTGCCAACGCCAAATGCCTTTGGTGTCAACTTAATCCCCGGTGGCATCTGGCGTCGTTTGAATTCGTTCTGGTCGAGCTTGCGTAGAACCCATTGCACAATCTGCGGATCGAAATCTTCATAGAGATCTTCCGCAGAGGCATCGTCTTCGATCAACGCTTCGAGAATGCCATCGAGAATCGGATATGGCGGTAAGGAGTCCTGGTCGAACTGATTCGGTGCCAGTTCTGCACTTGGCGGCTTGGTCAGAATGTTCTCCGGAATGACCGGCTTGCCTTCGCGGACCTTGTTGACATATTCGCAGACAGCGTAAACGTCCTTCTTAAATAGATCGCTCAAGACCGCAAATCCCCCCGCCATATCGCCATAGAGGGTGCAATAACCCACGGCCAGTTCGCTCTTGTTCCCCGTCGCCAGCGCCAGCCAGTTATGCCGGTTGCTGCGAATCATGACGAGAGCACCACGAATCCTCGCCTGCAGGTTCTGATCCGCCAGCCCACCCGGATTGGACGAGAGGTCTTCACTGACAACCTGGGCCCCTTCATAGGCTTGATGAATCTCATCGATCTTGATGAGGTGCGCATCGAGCCCGAGGTTGTCGGCCAGCTTTTGTGCATCAATAATCGAGTGATCGCTGCTGTGACGCGATGGCATCATGAGTCCATGCACATGCTCAGGGCCGACTGCCTGAGCAGCAATATAAGCAGCGAGGGCCGAATCGACTCCGCCGGAGAGGCCCAGCACGCAGTCCGTGAAACCCGTTTTCCTGGCATAATCACGAAGCCCCAGCATGACCGCATCGAGCAGGTCCGCTTCGCGTGGATACGACTCGCGTGGCGTATGCATTGTCGGCAGCTGGTCGGTGTCGAGAATCTCGACGGCCGTCGCGAAGCGAGACATGACCAGAGCCGTTGTGCCTTGGGCGTTGAGGACGAAGCTCTGCCCATCAAAGACAAGATCATCATGTCCGCCAATCTGATTGACGAAGACAAACGGCTTGCCGAATTTCGCGACGTGTCGTCGCGCGAGGCCAATCCGTCTTTCCAGTTTCTCGACTTCAAACGGGCTGGCGGAGATGTTGATCAACAGGTCGACACCCTGCTCGCCGAGCGCTGCGACTGGATCGGTCTGCGGCGTATTCCCCAGGTGATAGTTGGTCTCGGGTTCGCCGTACCAGGCGTCTTCGCAGATATGGACGCCGAGTTTCAAGCCGCGGAATTCCATCGGCGAAACCGACTCTGCTGACGCAAAGTAACGTCGTTCATCGAAGACGTCATAGTTCGGCAGCAAGGTCTTATGAACCGTCGCGACCACTTTCCCGCCATGGAGCAGACTGGCAGCGTTGGCGGGATACGTCCCATTGACGTTCCACCAGGTCGGGTGACCGACAATCAACCCCATGTCAGCGGGAAGCAGTGACGCCAGTTCCTCCACTGCCCGATCACAGGCGGCGACGAAGCCGTCTCGCAACAGGTAATCCTTCGGCGGATAGGCGCAGATCGCCAGTTCCGTACAGATTGCCAATTCCGCGCCTCGGCCATGCGCCTCCAAAGCGCCTTCCAAAATCAGATCACGATTGCCAACGAGGTCACCCACGGTGAAATTCAGCTGCAGCAAAGCCAGACGCACAGAGTTGGTCACTTTCGATACGATGGGAAAATCCATTCAAGGGAAGACTGGAACGCAGAGGGAACAGAGGAGAGCAGAGGTCGCAGAGGAACGGCTTTGATTCTTCTAACCAGATTCCCCGTCGCGCCTTCGTGGCTTTATGTGGAATCGGGATGCCTTCTCCGCGTGCTCTGCTCCCCTCCGCGAGCTCTGCGTTCCAGTCTTCTCTTATTCTTCCAGCCACTACAATCATAACAAGCAGGAAACCCTTGCGAACCCGCACGGAGCAAAATCGAGGTGTGACAGTGAAGTGAAATCTCTGGCTGCCCGATGAAAAAGAAGGACGCTCAAGACGGGCCGACGACGCGCGCACTTTGACAACCCTGATCCTCATTTAGACCGTCTGAAACGTTCGGCCCAGGAAAGGCAGGACAAACCGTGCACTCTCGACAGCCTCAAAGCCCCTCAGCCGGCAGACAGCCCGTCACGCACCCGCTTGTTTTTGTGATCAGTGCCTTTCTTATCGGCCTGGGCCTGGGTGACGCCGGATTCATCGGCAATATTCCTGTGATCCTGGCGGGCGGGACCTGCGGCGTGATCACATTCCTGTTCCTGGAAAGCATTAACCGTAAAGAACAGACTATCATCCAGGATCAGGCTTTGCAGGAAGCTGAAAAACAAATGTCGGTCCGCCTCAACCGCCACGTCCGTCAGGGTCAGCCCTCAAAACCGCCTCAACACTTGCAAGCCCCTCACTACGGCAAGTCACTCATCCGCTCTCCGCTATCGCTGAAACGAACATCGCGCTGAAAAATGGGTGGCTGGGGTCAGGCTTTCTAGCTGACCCCAGTTCATTCGCTATCGGACGCCCATTCTGGGGTCAGCTATCGATCCTGACCCCAGCCACCCGCTATGCGTGATCGCAGAAAATCGCATTCGTCCGCTTAGGTGGCTTTTCAGTCGTCTACCAGACGCGATAAACTGAAGGATGCCGGCGCATCGGAAGGTGCCGGAGCACGTCTGTTTTTGTCTGCCTTGAGCGTGGGAGTGCTCACCATGAAACTGATTTCCAATCATCCGCTTTGGGCGCAACTGGCTTCCATTTGTGTCGCCATCATCGCGACCCTTATGCCAGTAGCCGCCTTCGCGCAAAGCAAAGACGTTGTCGCGACTGTCGATGGCGTCAAGATCACCGCAGGTGATATCGACACCTATTGCAAAATCATGAAGATCGACGCCCCGTCTGCGGATACTCGAAACACGATCCGGGAAACGCTCATCGACCGCATGCTGCTGGAGAAGTTTCTCAAAGAGAAAAAAGCGGTCCCGGACCAGGCCGTGCTCGACCAGCAGATGGGTGCCTTCGTCAGCGTCGCTGACCATACCAAACAGCCTCTCGAAGAACTTCTCGCAAAACGTGGCCTGACCACCGCCGAACTCGAACGCTTTTTGTCTGTGGACCTCAAGTGGCTGAACTTCGCCCAGAAAACAATCACTCCCCAGCAAGTCAAAATCTACTTCGAGCAGAACAAGAACCGCTTTGACGGCACTCGCGTCACTGCGCGTCAAATCTTCTGGAAGCTGCCTCAACCAATGAGCGACGAAGCCCTGCAGAAAAAACTCCTGGCCGCGACCGCCGTCCGTGATCAGATCAACAAAGGGGAAATCACCTTCGAAGACGCCGCCAAAACGATCTCCGAGTCCCCCAGCGGCAAGATCAATGGCGGACTGATGGAAGACGTCGCCTACTTCGGCGCCATGCCGACGGTGATTACCCAGATCGCCTTTGCGACCCGTGAGGGCGAACTTAGCCAGCCCTTCGTCACGCCGTTTGGAATTCACGTTCTGAAAGTTGAAAAGATCAAGGTCGGCACCTTCTCTCTCGACGACGCCTATCCTCTCGTCTTCGAACGCATGAGCCAGACGCTGCGCGAGAACACCGTCCTCCAACTTCGCAAAGATGCCATGATCGAGCGGAAGTAAACGCCGATCTTAATTGTCGAAATCAAAGTTGTTCGCACATTGCCCCCCGTCATTGACGGGGGGCTAAATATCTAGGAATGCTCAACGTGATCGGCGATCTTCAGCCTGCAACCATGATTCCGCTGGGCGAAACAAAGCAGGGCCCTGATGCTCGCTTCGTCGGGACGATCAAAGAGCAGATCGAAGACTTCATCGTCGAAGAGATCCCGGCCTATGAGCCGATGGGTGGCGATGGCGAACACCTCTTTCTCTGGGTCGAAAAGCGGGACCTTTCCGCAGAACAGCTGATGCAGCACTTCTCCCGCACGCTGCGCCTGCGACGCGAAGACATCGGCATGGCCGGCCTCAAAGACAAGAAAGGGATCACGCGTCAGTACATCTCCGTTCCCAAACTCGTTTCGCCGAGTGTCCCGGAACTCAACAACGAGCAGGTGACGATCCTCAAGTCGATGGTCCACCGCAACAAACTCAAGACGGGCCACCTCCTCGGCAACCGCTTCGACATCCTCATCCGCACCAGCGATCCCGATGCACCAGCGAAGGCAGAACGGGTCGCTCAGATGATTCGCGACTTCGGCGTCCCCAACTACTACGGCGAGCAACGCTTTGGCAAGGACAACGAGACGCTCATCCTCGGCTATCGACTGCTCACCGGTGACGCGAACGTCAAAGAGATCCCTTTCGAGCGACGACGCTTCCTGTTGAGGCTGGCCCTCTCGTCCGTCCAGTCTGATCTCTTCAACCGCATCCTGCTGGAACGACTCCAATCCGACGAACTGCACCGCGTTCTCGATGGGGACGTCATGCAGAAACTCGACTCCGGCGGCGTCTTCACCGACGACAACACCGAACTCCTGCAACGCCGTTTCGAGACGCGCGAGATCGTCATGACAGGCCCGATGTACGGCCCGAAGATGTTCCAGCCGAAAAGCGCTGTTCTCGAAAAAGAACAAGCCCTGCTCGACCGCATGCAGATCAAGCGAGAACTCTTCCAGGAGTACCGCGTCACCCCCGGCACCCGACGCGCCTTACTCATGTACCCCGGCGAACTCGAAATCGAACCCCAACCCGCAGGCATCCGCGTCCGCTTCTCGCTCCCCTCCGGCAGCTACGCGACGATCGTCCTCGCCGAGTTTGCCAAACAAATCGATGCCTGAGATGGCGGCACCCAGTCGTCCTTTCTCCCTTGAGGGGAGAAGGTGGCAGCGCTTCGCTGACGGATGAGGGTGGGCGATAGGCGGCCACAGACATCCCTTGCGCGACCAGCGCCGTGCACTCTCTTCGTCACCCCCCACTCACCGAGGGAATCATCCCCACCTCATCCCCCGGCTGAACCAACGCCTCACGCCCCAGATAACTCGTCCCACGCGAAAACATCGCCGACTTCAACAGCCCTGCGATCACAGGATATTCCTCACTCAACCGAGCTCGCAGCGCATCGACACTGGCGGCTTCTGTCCACACCAACGTAACGCGATCGCTTCCAATCACATCGCGAGCACCAGCGAATAACAAAACCGTGATCATCATCTCCTCCTTCACTGCCCGACATACCGACTATAAATCCCACGCGCAACGCTGATCTCTTCCGTCCCGCCAATCACCGCACGTCCATCGCCAAACAGCGTCACCGATGTTCCGTCGTTGAGTGCCAGTTTGACGAGGTAGGGATTGGACGTGACGACCCCCAGCTGCTGCCAGTCTTGTCGAAACTTTTCCAGCGACAACTTCGCGCGTGATGATGGCGTGACCTGCACGGCATTGCGTCCGCACAAGACAGCGGAGCGTGCCCCGCGTTGCCCATGCAGCCAGTCACGCTGACCACCGCTGCATGCAGGACATCCGCCCGCCTCTTTCAATCCGGTCAGATCGATTTTACGAAAGTCGCCACGCCAGACATCCACATGCCAGATGGAAGGCTTGGAATCATCAAACGTCTTGGTGAGCAGTTGCAGAGCGAGGCTGACTTCGAGAGAACCGATGACGTGCACTGCCGGCGCAATGACCCCCGCAGTGTCGCACGTGAGCGCTGTCCCGGGATCAGGTTCCTCCGGCAGGATGCAGCGGTAGCAGGGGGTCTTGCCGGGCACGATGGCCATCACCTGGCCGTAGCTGCCGATGCAGCCGCCGTGGACCCAGGGGATGTTTTTTTCCAGAGACCAGTCGTTGAGCAGGAAGCGAGTCTCGTAATTGTCGGTCCCGTCGACAATGAGGTCGACATCCGCTGCGAGTTCACGAATCGTCTCGCTGGTGATATCGCCGACGATCCCTTCGATGATGATCTCAGAATTGACCCGTCGAAGTTTCTCAGAGGCAGCGATCGCTTTGGGGGTCTGCTGGCGGACATCGTCTTCATCGAACAGCATCTGACGCTGCAGGTTGGTGATGTCGACAAAGTCCCGATCAACGATCCGAACGACCCCGACTCCTGCGCGGACCAGCTGATCGGCAATGACCGACCCGAGCGCCCCACACCCACACACCAGGACCCTCGCGTGTTGAATCGCGCGCTGCCCCGCTTCACCAATGGGAGCAAACAACTGCTGCTTGTGATAGCGATTCATAGAAGCGAGCGGGGAGTGTGAACTCCCTGTCTTTGGTTTGAGTACTCATCTGGGGTGGCTGGGGTCAGGTTCGTTAGCTGACCCCAGTTCATTCGCCGTTGGACGCACATTCTGGGGTCCGCTAACAACCCTGACCCCAGCCGCCCGGACACCTCAGCGAACCGATTCCACGGAGGTCGTCATCGCGACGTCCTTGGTTTCCCAGCGGGCCAGGCCTTTTTCAATGAATTGGATAAAGGCCTGAGGATCGCCGTTATATCCGGCTGTTCGTGAGAGAATCTTTCCTTCAGGTGTTGCGATCACATAAGCTGGCAGACTCACGTCGCCGAACCACTCCGATTGAAGTTTCATGTTGAATGAAACCAGTTTCTTGATTTTGGCAGTGTCGTAAATCCCAGGAACGGTGTCCGTGAAAAGTTGTGCCCGGACGAACTTTTGCATCTGTGCCACGACTTCCGGTTTCGAGAGAACGGACTTCTCCATACGTCTGCAGTTCACACAATTAACGCCGGTAAAGTCTAGCAGCATCAGCTTGTTGTTCGCCTTGGCATATGCGGCAGCAGCTTCGTAGTCGAGAGCGAATTCCAATCCATGGTGAACTAGATAAGGACCTAGTTCTTCGGGGACTTCAGGTCCTTCAGCGACGTGAGTTGTTCCCCCCGATACGGCTTCCTTTTCAAATTCGAACACAGGTGGTGCAAACGCTTCGACAACCATCCATGCGATACCTGTCGGCTTTTTCGGCGACAATGTTCCTTGAGCGAGAAATGCACCGAACGTCAGGAACATTAAGGCAACGCCGAACTTCATCACAGAGATCTGCTGAGTCGGCATGTCGTGAGGTAGTCGGAACATGCCGAGCAGGTAAAAGCCAGCGACAAACGAAAGGACCATCCAGATTGACATGACAACTGCAAAATCCAAAATGATCGGCTGGCCAAACAGCATGTTATCTGCAACAGAAAGGAACTTCAGTGCGAATGCCAATTCCAACAGTCCCAAGATGACTTTGACATTGTTCATCCAACCGCCACTCTTCGGCAGCGAAGTCAAATAGCTCGGGAACAAAGCCAAAAAGAAGAACGGCATAGCGAAAGCCGTCGAAAACGTCAGCATTCCGAGAATTGGCCAGAAAAAGTCTCCACGGGCTGCGTAAACCAAGAGAAGACCAACGAATCCGAAGGTGCAGGTAAACGAAACAAGTGTGAATGAGAGTGCCATGAATAGGACTCCCAGGACGCCTCCCTTACCTTCGCGCTGAGCTGAAAAGTTCAACATGGACGATGGGATACGAATCTCGAACATTCCCAGAAGGTTAAATGCGAAGATGATCAGGAAAGTTGCCATCGCGATGTTCAGCCAACTGCTGTTGGCCATCGCGGTCAGCGCGGTAGCACCAAAGAATGCAGCAGCAATAATTCCAAGTACAGTGAACCCGCCGATGATTCCCAGGCAATAGACTGATGCCAGGAAGACCGGATTACCTTGCTTCTTCTCTGCTTTTTTCAGGAAAAAGCTGATTGTGACCGGAATCATTGGAAATACACAAGGTGTCAGCAGCGCCACCCATCCAGCCAGAAACGCCGTAACCAGAAAAGGTATCAGTCCTTCTGCTCCCAGATCTTTCGGGACATCGTTATCACCCGCAGCTTCTTCTGTCGGCGTTTCCGTTGTGGTAACGGCAACCTCTTCCTTACTGCCACTCGGTGCAGTCGCGGAAACAACCCCTGCCTGGAAACTGAAGGCTGAGTTCACACACTTTGTTTCGTTGCAGATCTGGAATTTGACGGAGCCGCGGGCGCCGACTTCGTCAACTTTTGCGCCGGGTTGTTTTGTGAGCCACGTTGTCCAGATGATGGTGCCTTCGTGGATCTTCTGGACGATGGAAGGATCATCGTCAAAAGGCTTGTGCTCATGAAACGATTCACTGGGCTGGAAGACCCCATCGACAGCTTTGAGACCGTTGAGTGTTAACGGACCAAACGTTGTAGGCAGTCCGACCATGGCAGGGTCCTGGGTGGTCGCGAAGATGTGATACCCGGGTTTGACTTTGGCGGTCACCGAAAGCAGGAATCTTTCTGAATTGACAGATTTGAGGACGACGGCAAACTCGGCAGGAAGATCGGAGAGTGCTTTGACGGGGGACGACGGATCGATTTCGATCTTGCCCTCAAACGTCACGCCCTGAACAGACTTTTCGATCATCTCGCCACTGGCGACTGTCAGCTTGGTTTCGAATTCCTGATCGAATGGCTTACAGGAACTCTCGTCGCACATCTGGAAAGTGACGCTGCCCTGCAGAGAAACTTCTGTCTGTCCTGGTAGAACCTGAAATTTCCGGGTCCACGTCACATGATCAAAAAACTTCTCGAGGTTCTGCTCGAAGGTTTCGTCATAGGCGATTTTTGGCTCATGATCGGCTTTGTAACCGTCCGACGTCTCCGCCAGCCCTTTGAGGGTGGCCAGATTCACTTTCGTCGCTGCCCCAAACGAGGGATTCATCGAATAGATGTAACTGCCATCCGGGATCTTAAAAGAGATCTCCAGCGTCACGATGTTCGGTTGAGCAGGATCTGCTTTCAGCGTGGACGTCATCGTCGGTTTGCTGGACTTCTGTGTCAGCGAGCCGAATCCAAAATCGTCGCCGCCGAACAGATCCTGAGCCGAACTGCCAGAAGCCAAGCCTGACAACAACGCCAGACTCATCACCACGCACAAAAACTGTCGCATAGTCACGCCATCTTACCGAAAATAAAAAATCAACTGCGAGGGTAAAGCTTCCCTGCAGCTTTAATATCAACACGTTAGGAGGTCGTTAGTGTGACCCAATCCTGACATTTTTGCCACCTCAATTTGCGCAGCCGTCAGGTCAGGTGACATTATAATCCAGCCCGTGCTCGATTTGGGTAGCATCTAAAACATCGACATTTGGAAATGATCCAGACTCGCTTGTCTGTGAAATGTCATTTGTTTGAGGCCAAGTCGCCACAAAGTCTGTCCAGCCGCCATCATGCAGTAATTGAACATAGAAAAGATAGGTAGGCTGCGCAGCTCACTGCCTTCGCCACTATTCCACAGAACAAAAAGTCCATGTTGATCCGATTTTGATTTTCCCGCTAAGATAGCTCACTGGCAAGCCTTACAAGGTTGAACCGCGTAACGACTTGCTGCTGGTGACGTCATCCCGACAGGGCCGTTGGGGGACCGTTTCCAAAATCAGATTTTACACCTTCTGAAGTCATGGACGACGACGTGATTCACACACCCCCCTCACGCTCTGACCGTAACGCTCAACGTCAGGACGAGGCTCCGTCCAACACGCTAGTCAACGCCGGATGGCTCAGGTCAGTTTTTCCAGCTGACCCCAGTTCCTTCGCCATGGGACGCCGATTCTGGGGTCAGCGATCGATCCTGACCCCAGCCACCCTCGTCCTGCTATTCCTCGCGGGAATCGCGACCGCAGAAGATGATGGTCGCGATCACCTTATCGTCCCGGATGGCTTTGAAGCAGCGCTCTACTCGAACGATGATCTCGCCCACGACATCTTCTGCATGACGACCGATGCGCAGGGACGCATCGTTGTCTCCGGCCCTGGCTATGTCAAGATCCTCGAAGACACCGATCAGGACAACCGCGCCGATAAAGTCATCACCTTCGCCAACGGCCCGGTTGAAGGTGCCCAAGGGATGTACTTCGATGGCCCTGACCTGCTCTGCATCGGCAACGAAGGCCTCCTGCGCTACGTCGACCGCAACCGCGATGGTCAAGCCGACACGGCTCCTCAGCTCATGCTCAAGCTCCCAACCGGCGGCGAACACAACACCCACGCGATTCACCGCGGGCCCGATGGTGCCTGGTACGTCATCTGCGGCAACTCGTCCAACATCACTCACCACTATGCGACGCTGAAGACTTCTCCTTTAAAGACGGCTCGCGCGGGAGCCATCCTGCGTCTGAACCCGACACTCTCCGGCGGCGAGATCTTCGCGGAAGGCTTCCGCAATGCCTACGACTTTGATTTCACCAACGACGGAGAGATCCTTTCCTACGACAGCGATGGCGAACGCGATGTCTCACTTCCCTGGTATCGCCCTTGTCACCTGTATCACACGATGACCGCCTCCGATCACGGTTGGCTGTCACTGCACTGGAAACAGCCCGCGTACGCCCTTGAGATTGCCCCCGTCGTTGATGACACGGGTCGAGGTTCGCCCACGGGTCTGATCGCTTACCGTCACAAGTCGTTCCCCGAGATTTACCGGAACGCTGTCTTTGGCCTCGACTGGACCTTCGGCAAGATCTGGGCCTTCAAGCTGTCTCGCAACGGAGCGACTTATAAGTCCGAGAAAGAACTCTTCGCACAAGCCCGAGGCAACTTCGGCTTCGCGCCGACCTCGGGAGTCGTCGGCAAAGACGGCGCGCTGTATGTGGCCGTTGGTGGTCGTGGAACCCAGGGAGCGGTCTATCGCATCGCGGCGAAAGCGACTGCTCCTGAGATTCCCAACACGATCGATACCAACGAAATCACACAGTTCGAACTCCCCATCACCGATCCCGCCATCACACCCGCAGGCGGTCATGCACCCGTCAGCAACATGCCGGTCATCACTCCCGGCGCCCTCAGCAAAGAAGAGCTGACCGCGCCTCAGGAACTCCCAGTCCGGCCAATCGCCTATCAAACGTCCAAGCCTGTCGTCAACGATCAGACGAAAACCGCAGCCGCGACGACGACCATTAAAAAGCCCGAGCCCGCGCCAGCTAAATTTCATCCCAACGGCTTGATCGACGTCCTCGAAGCGCCTCAGCCACTCTCCAGCTGGTCGCGTCAGGAATGGGTTCCCAAAGCCTTCAACCTTCGTGAGCAGGCTTTCATTGCTGCTGCACTCGATACCAATCTGACGACGTCTCAACGTATCCGCGCCATCGAGATCCTCACCGAACTCTTCTCCGGTGTCGACCGAGACATGATGGGCAAGCTGGCTCTCGACCCGACCCCTGGCATCCGCGCCCGCGCTGTCTGGGGTTGGGGCCGAAGCTTCCCAGCCAATCCTCAACGAGCCGTCATTCGACCGTACCTGATCGATCAGGATGCCTGGGTCTGTCGCTGTGCACTCGAATCACTTCTCTCGACCGATCCCGTCACGCTGAATACCTTCCGTCTCGAAATCGCCAAGGCTTTGGGAAACGACGACCGTCAGGTCCGTCTGCTGGCAAGCAAACTTGCTGTCCGTCTCAACGAACGTGACTTCCGCGCCCTGAGTGCCGATGCCGTCAAAGGGGGTTGGGCCGGCGCCCTTCATGTCGGCCTCGCTTACGCGGCCCGCACTGGCAAGGTCAACGCCTACGCGCTCAACATCGGGACGCAGATCGTTCGCAACAAGGAACTGGCCAACCTACACCTTGATGCGGTCCTGCTGATCCAGGCAGCCCTCGGAACTGTCGGTCCTGCACCCAATGTTGTACCCGTCTTTGAAAGCTATACCCCTCTCTATAACCTCTCGAAAAACGAACGCGACCTCGACCCCGTCCGCATCGCGCTGGCGGAGATCTACCCAACGAGCAATCCCCAGGTGAACCACGAGATCGTTCGCACGTTCGCGATGCTGCAGACGTACAACGCGCAGACCGTCACTGCACTCCTCTCACAAATCACACCCGAATCCGATCCGGTCGATGATCTTCACATCCTGTTTGCCCTCGGCGTCATCCCGGCTGATCGTGACTCCGCTCAATTGAACGCGACCGCATCGGCGTTCCTCAACCTCAGCAAGAAGATTCGTGAACGCGGTTACGTCATCGAAACACACTTCGATGACCGCATGGACGAAACCTACGAAGCCCACGTGAAAACATCCCCCGGACTCACCGACGCCATCGTCGGACACGCAAATTTTGGTCACCCCGACCACGTTCGCTTCCTCTCGCAGATCCGGGAAGAACAGGTCGAAGGCGCCTTCGACTCCTTCGTCAAGAAGTTGATGGAAGATCCTGAAAACTATCCTTGGACCGAAGATTCCGTTTTCGTCCTCGGCCAGACGGAGATCCCCGAAGTTCTCGACATGATCCGCGAACACGCCGACGATAACGCCCTGCGTCCCGCCGTCATGATGGCCCTTTCCGAACTCGGCGACCCGTCTGACCGCGCCCTGATTCTCAGCGGCATGGCCGACTATCAAGTCGATGTCGTCGCAGCCTGCCTGACCTATTTTCAGGCCGACCCGCAGGCGATTACGCCTGATGAGATGGTCCAAATGTACGCCGCGGCTCGCCGTCTCGATCAGGGCGAACAGGCCTACCAGGTCCGCTCCGACATCATGGATCTCCTCTTCGCCAAGACCGGCCAGACCCACGGCTTCATCTCCGGCAGCCTCGGCTTCCGCGATCAGACACAATCGCTGCTCACCTGGCGAGACTGGCTGACGAAGTCCTATCCCGATCAGATGAAAGAACTCGCCGGCCAGGATCCACAATCACTCGACACCTGGATGAAGAAACTCGAAACCGTCAACTGGTCATCGGGCGATGCCGCCCGCGGCCAGCACGTCTTCAATCAGGCCTCCTGCAGTCGCTGTCACGGCGGCGCGAAAGCCCTCGGGCCCGACCTCGCCGGTGTCTCGAACCGCTTCTCGAGAGCAGATCTGCTGACCGCGATCGTCGCCCCGAACCGCGATGTCTCCGCTCGTTATCAGACCCTCACCATCAGCACAGTCCAGGGCAAAGTCTACACCGGCCTGATCGTCTATGAAGCCAAAGATGGACTCGTCCTGCGAGACTCAAGCAACAACACCTTCCGCATTGAAGCCAAAGACATCGACGTCAAGCAACCCAGCAACCTCTCCCTCATGCCCGAAGGCCTCCTCGACAAACTCACCGACCAGGAAGTCGCCGACCTCATGGCCTACCTGCAAGGCATCGGCCAAACCAAAATCGCCACCCCCGCAACAAACACCACGAAGTAATCAGTAATACGAATCGCAATTTAAACCAGCGCGGTCAAAAAAGTCGTGCCATGCTCACAGCTTTGGGTGAGCATGCTGCTTGGTTTGACGTTGGAGCGTTCAGAACATGCTTGCTCAAAGCCGCAAGCATGGCACAGTTTCATCATCGACAGAGACCTTACCCTACTTAGGTCCGGTCCCTTCAAGGATCTCTTTCTCCCACTCATCGAGCAGCGGCCAGTCGATGGCGCAGGTCCCGAAGTCGGCCATGTAGAGATAGCCCTTCAGGCGATCAATCGTCTTCTGCAGCAGCTTCTTGTCATTGCGAAACGCAGGACCGTGACTTGGCAGCAGCCACTCGACATCCGAATCGCGGATTCGCTCTAGCGATGCAATGAAGTCCGGAATGTCGGATCCATGGTGAGCATCGATCGTCCCGACACAGCCATCGCGGAAAATGTTGTCGCCGGAGAACAGCAGGTTCCCCATGCGGAACGACAGCTGACCATGAGCATGCCCAGGCGTATGCCAGACCGTCAGCTCTTTCGAGCCGACGATGAGCTTGTCCCCTTCGTTGATTTCCTGATCGACTTTCAAATCCGGCAGGTCGATCGAAATATCCTGAGCCGTGATTTCCGCGAACGTCATGATGCGGTCTTTATTGCGGAACAGCTCAGCGGTGTGCGGGTGCCCGACGACCTTCGCGTCAGGCAGGAATTCTTTAGCTTTGTAGAAACCCTGAATGTGATCGACGTCAGCGTGAGATGCCACCAGGTACTTGCAGCCCGCGAGTGGAAAATCCATCTGACGGATCAGTTCGATGATCTCCGGGACGGTGTCTTCGTACCCGATATCAATCAGCAGCCAGTCATTCCCGTCGTAAACGAGGTAAATGCTGCAACCGAGGCGTCGTCGGGCCTGAAAGTTGAGCTCAATGACATTCGGAAAAAGTTCACGACGTTCAATCATGACGGGCGATCCTGGAGCAAACAAAGAGGTGAGGCGTCCGTTTGTCGAATTGTAGGTTTTCACCTGTAGCAAACCAAGCCGATTCAACACGCCTATAGAAAAACTTCATCACAGAGTCTGGGAAAATGCTGGTCACACAATGAAGAAGAACCACGGATAAACACAGATTAACACGGATGGAAATCACAAGAGAGGATCACACAAAAGCTGTTCCTCAAGACTTATATCTCATGACCTCTTCTTATCTGTGTTCATCAGTGTTTATCCGTGGTTGGATTCCCATGGCTTTATCAGGCTTTCACGATGCCTGCATCATAAACCTTCACAGACTTCCATCCTGACTTGAATTTGGCAATGAACTCCAAGTGTCGTGGGGCGACCTGATAGGCATCGTGAGCTTCGGTCGACTCAAAAATTGTATGCAACGCGACATGATAATCCGTCTGGTTGACCGGACGATTGTACTGCTCGGCTCGCGTTCCGGTCCCGTAGAACACACACCCCGGATGCCCCGACAGGTATTCATTGCAGGCGGCCACGAGGGCATTGATATTTTCCGACGTCGGATCGTTCAGTTCGAAATACACGATGTGAGCCAGCATGGAACGCGTCCTTCCCAAAAGCGCAAGTAGTCGAGGATGACTCTGACTATCCACGATCAACAGGGAATGTCAACTCTGAGGGGAATTCCCAAACCCCCCCCCGCCGGGAGGTTGGTGCTCATCACTTGAACATCAATGAAAGAGGATCAAAGCCCACTTCGGCGAACCCACCAAATCGCGTAGCCAGAAAAATCGCGACAATCGGAACTTTCTCTACAGAACTGCTTCCGATTATGCCGACAACAAGGATTATGCGGCGCCACGTGACTGGGTCAGTATGCCTGCAGAGTACCCAGCCTCACATTAGAGTTGCCCAAACCACGCAGATTCGTCGGAGTCTCATTTTATGAATCGTATTCTCGTCCCTCTTCTGGCTGTCGTGTGTCTCGGCCTCACCGCGACCAGCGCCTCAGCTCAGCTGGTTGGTGGGTTTGAAGTTTCTCCTGTGGGGTTCCGTCATAACCATGGCGGCGGATTCGGCGGGCCGGTTTACGGTGCCCCGATGATGGGCTCACCCTCCTATGTCGATCCTGGCATGGGCTTTGGGGGTGGCGGTTGTGGATGTGGCGGGTTCGGGATGTGTGGACGATGCAAACCCAGTCTGCGTGAACGCATCTGGGGCAACCGTATGGAACGCTTCGAGCGACGCGAAATGCGTCAGATGAACCGCTTCTGTCGTCGCTGCAGCCGATTCAACTGCGGCTGTGCCATGCCTCTGTGTGCTCCGACCTGTGCCCCATCGTGTGCTCCAGTGACGACCTACGTCCCACGTCAGTGCATCACCTATCAACAAGTCCCGGTGACGACCTATCGCACCGAAGCTTACTGTGAAACAGTCCCCGTCACTGTCTATCAGCAACAGGTCCGATACCGTCAGGTTCCGGTTCAATCGATGCAGGTCGTCCCGCAAATGACGACGACCATGGTCCCTCAAACAACCTACGCCCCTCAAGGCGGCTGCAGCACGTGTGGCCCGAGCCCGATGATGGGTGGCAGCATGATGAGCACTCCCGGCCTGCCTTATCCTGGCGTGGGAATGCCGGGCGGCAGCTCGGCTCCGATGACTCCCGTCATGCCACCAACCTCAGAAGCAGCTCCTCCCCCAGGCTCGACCTCGTACATGCCACCAACATACTCGAACGTCCCCAGCTACGGCGTTCCAACCCCCACCGCAGACCCCAGCCTGCAGTTGAGCCCGAACCTCGATACGACCTGGCAGACCGTTCCCTCTCGTCACGATCCACGCACCAGCTACTACGATTACCGTGGCAGAAGTGATGACCGCTACAACAGCAACAACGGCTATCGCATGGTCGCCTACGACGACGAACCAGCCCCTCACCCTTCGTCAGTCGGTCGGTTCCGCGCCCCGACAGCCGCAGGCGTCTGGCAGTCACAAGCCGCAACAGGCACTGTCTACCGTTAAGACGTAAGGCAGCACAGACATTCCTGTCCGTGTCATCTCAGAACAACCCGTGGGGAAACCGGGACCGTGGGAGCCGAGAGTCAATCTCGTCTCCCATTTTTTATGCGCGATTGGGACGAGAGAAGAGTTTTACCACAGAGGCACGGAGGACACAGAGGTTCGAGGGGAGAAAAGAAAGTTGGTGGTCAAGAACTCCGTGATCTTCGTGTTTCTGTGGCGAAGTTCTCTGGGCTTACACATCTGATGCTACGAATGAACGGCAACTCGCTCTGGTTCACTGAAATGCTGGTCCTCGTTGTCGTTGGGTGTAGTCCCGACCAAAAATCGGTAGAACAATCGGAACAGGCCGATCAGGTCATCCAGGATCATATTCAAGCAGGGAATCAGAATCAGCGTCAGCACTGTCGCGAAAGCCAGTCCAAAGGTCAGCGTCACCGCCATTGGAATCAGGAATTTCGCCTGGAATGACTTCTCCATCATCAGAGGGGCCAGCCCCGCGATCGTTGTCAGGCTCGTCAGCAGAATCGCCCGCAGACGTGATCTCGCTCCCAGAACGCTCGCTTCAAAGACATTCTTCCCCTGGCGACGAAGCTCGTTGATGAAGTCCACCAGCACCAGGGAATCGTTCACCACAATCCCCGAGAGCGCCACCAGTCCGATCAGACTCAGAATCGTCGCCGGGTTGCCGGTGATCCAGTGCCCGATGATCGCGCCCTGGATCCCGAACGGAATCGCCAGCATCACCACCAGAGGCTGAAAGTAAGAACGGAACAGTCCCGCGATCATCATGTAAATGATCAGGAACGCCACCGGAAAGGCGAGTGTCAAACCTGCAAATGATTTTGCCTGCTCTTCCGACGTTCCGAGAAACTCGAACCGAACACTCGGATGCTCTCGCTGGATGTCCGCCAGCGCCGATTCGCGGAACTTCGTCATCACTTCATTCAGATTTCCCAACGTCGAATCGACATCCCCGCGGACCGTGACGCTGCGCTCCTGAGCAGAGCGATGGATCGTCGTGAAGCCCAGCTTCTCTTCGATATGAGCCACTTCGCTGATGGGAATCCATCGCAGCTGGGAACGGATTTTCGCCATCTCACTGTCTGCAGAAATCGCCTGATCGGTCATCGCCAGGGAAGGCCTTGGCACCCAGAGCTCTTCGAGTTGAAAGACATCCTTGCGATACTCCTCCGGCAGGCGCACCATGATTTTCACATCCTCGCGGTTCCGGGTGACGCGCCGCGCTTCTGCCCCATACAGAGCATTTCGCACGAAGGCTCCCAGGTCGGAAACCGTGATTCCCGTGGGCCGAGCCGACTCCAGTAACGTCAGTCGCGCTTCTTGTTTACCCAGATCGAAGTTGTCTTCCAGGTCCACAACCCCCTGATACTGATTCAACTCCTGCTTGATTCTCGTACTGACTTCGACGACCTCATCGAAGTCCTTCCCGGAGATTCGCATCTCAATATCTTTGCCAGCCGGCCCACCGGAAAATGCTTCCCAGACAACGGAGTTTACCCCGGGAATCGTCGCCGAAAACTTTCTCATGTCCGAAAGCAACGCTTCGCTCGACTTGAGCCCTTCAGCCTCGCGCTTATCCGACTCTTTCAACTCGATGATCAGCTGCCCCAGGTGTGGCTGGACATCCGACCCGACGGCTCCCGTTCCGCCGATATTCACCTGAAATCCTGCCTGCATCTGCACTGAGACGACCTCAGGCTGCTCCATCACCTTCTCGGAAATCGCGATCAGGCGTTGACGGGTCTCATCAATGACCGTCCCCACCGGCATCTCCAGTTCCATCAGGACCGTCTCGGAATCCATCTTTTGAATAAACTCGAATTTCACGATCCCTGCCGCGACTAACCCGAACGACAAACACAGCGTACACATCGCGATCGCCACCGTCACATAACGCCAGCGCAACGATATCAGCAGCAGCCACTCATAAGGTCTTAGTAACGTCCGCTCCATCATCCAGGTCTGAAGTATGCCGACGCGATGAAAGAACCCGGCCACACCTTTGGGTCGGTTTGTTTCATCGTAGTGTTTGACCTTCGGCAAGTGAGACAGGTGAGCGGGCAGAATAAAGAGCGCCTCAAGCAACGAGACGGTCAACGCCGCCGTGACGACCAGCGGGAGTTCACGAAAGAACGTCCCGATTCGCCCCGTAATAAACAGCAACGGCAAGAACGCCCCAATGGTGGTTGACACCGACACAATCACCGGCCACATGACTCCATCCGTCGCCCGGATCGCCGCCTCGCGGGCCGGCATTCCGTTCTCGACGCTGGTATAAATATTCTCGCCAATGACGATCGCATCATCGACGATGATCCCGAGCACAATAATCAGCCCGAACATCGAGAGCAGATTGATCGTCACCCCAAAAAGTGACATGAGGATGAATGTCCCCATGAAGGACACCGGCAGGCCCATCGCGACCCAGAACGCCACCCGCCAGTTCAAAAACAAATTGAGCACCAGCAAGACGAGAATCAAACCCGACTGCCCGTTGCGAATCATCAGGTCAAGTCGCCCCGTCACAAAGCGAGACAGGTCGCTGTACAGCGCCAGATTGAACTTGTGAGGAAACGGCGTCGCCAGAGACTTTTCATAAACCACCTGTGGATCTGGACGTCCCGCGACGGCAGCGACAATTTTATTTGTCCAGACTCCCGCCAGCGCAAATGGCTTCCAGTACCACGGCTGTGCATAGGCGTCATTGAAACCCCAGGCATCAAATGGCTCTCCCTTTTTCCCCGCGATATACGCCTTGATGATTGTCGCGATCTGGATCGCGTCCTGTGATTTCGTCTTCTGAATGATCAGGTTCGCAGACCGTTTGCCGTTGAAGTAGTTGTCGATGTCCGTCTCGACAAATTCATCCCGAATCGTCGCGATGTCCCCCAGGAGAATCCGCTGACCTGACGTCGTCGCAAAGACTTCGATATCTTCCAGGTCGACGCCGCGTGATTCCTCTCCCAGAACACGCACCGACACATTCGCAGCATCCCCCTTCAAGTTACCCGACGAAACATCAAGATTCGTCTTCCGAATCGCTTCAGCAACTTCGTTCAGTGTCAGGTCAAACTTCCTCAATGTCTCGGGATCGATCTCCACAGAGATCTCGTCCTCACGGGTCCCCGACAGCTGAATCTCGCTGACTCCCGGCAGCAGCAACAGCTCGTCGCGCAAGTCTCGCGCAGCCTGCTTGAGTTCCTTCTCAGAGCCATCACCATAAATCGCGACACTGATCACCGGAAGTGTCGGTTCTGCTTTTCGAGCCGTCAGCCGCTCGAGGTCCACGGGCATGTTGTCGATGGCTTTGATTTCCATATCGACTTCCTGCAGAACCGCGTCAACGTCTTTCACCTCGTTGAAAAGCGTCAGCGTCGTGACGGACATCCCTTCACTGATTTGAGAATCGATCTTCTCGATCCCCTCGATATCCCGACAGGCCTCCTCGATCTTGATCGTGACCGCTTTCTCGAGTTCCTCCGGCTGCGTCGCCGGATAAACCGCCGTCACAATGATCGCATCCGGACGCGACTCCGGAAACATCTCCCGGACAAGCGTAAACGCAAACCCCGACCCCGCAATCAACAACACCGCCATCAGCATGTTGACCAGAACCGAGTTATTCACAGAAAAACGTGCAGGTGACATAGCTGATCTTTATTTAGCTGCCCCCGGCGACTCGCCGGGGGGAACGTCGTAAACTTCAAATCGAACGATTCTTGTAGGGTGCTGGTGAGTCTTCGAACCGCACCAAATCCGCTCACAACTTCACCAACGCTCCCGATTATAGAACAACCGGCGAACTCCGCGAGAAGTTTCACCTGCTTTCTTGTCGCGGGGCCGACACCGGCGTGATCTTCCGCTCGACGAGATCAACCAGATAAACATACCGCCGCGGAAACAAATTCGCGACTTTCTCCGGCGGGTACTTCTCCGGCAGATATCGCACTCTGACGACCGGCCCATCCAATGTCGGCAGGTTGATCACATAATCCAGGTGGCGATCCTCGGGCTTCTGTCGAATAATCGCCACCGCTGGTTTTTGCAGCGTATCGAGGGCTTTATTCATCTTCGCGTGTTCGCCCCGCGCGAACTGCAGGTTACCAATCCCCTGATGCAGCCAGCTGTTCCACAAGGGATCAAGACTCGTATGAGCCGTCACCCAGGCGATCAGAAACATCCCGATCAACCAGGCCGACCACTGCGGCCGAATCAGCCAGTTCTTGCTCTCGCGACCACTCACCGCCTTGACCAGATCCACAATCGCGACCGCAGCAATGATGAGCAGCAGCGGCCCTGCTTCATACACATAGTGGTAGTGAAACATCCCGTCGAACCAGTACGGAATGTGAACCACATATAACAGCACCACAGACGCCAGCAGCAGCCACGCCATCGACCGGTTGTCGTATCGCAGCGTGACAAACACCACCAACGCCACCACCAGCGGGATCGGTCCCCACGTCCATTTCAGATTCGAGACGACCCGGTTCTTTAAGTTCGTCCATGCCAGTTTCGCATCCAGGTTCTCTGCCCAGATGTCATAATTCTCGATCACATCGATCGGGAGATTCTCTGCTTTCGCCTTCGCGATCCACTCCTCACCTTTCACGCGGTTATCAAACCCGAAGACATGCCGCGGCGTGTAATACTCGGTGTACTGCGAATAAGGGGTCGTCGTCATCGACCCGGTTGTCGTCTGGTTATAAACCAGCATGAACCCCATCCCCAGCGCAATCGGCGTGACGAACAACCCCGTCGAAACCATCGCCGACGCCAACTGTTTCTCCCGCGACTGCCTCACCAGCCAGAACAGATACGCCACCGCAAACGGCAGACAGACCGCCAGCGCCGTCAAAGGACGCGACAGCATCGCGACCGTCAGCCCCAGACTCGCCAGCAGCAGGTCGTTTCGTGACGAGTATTTCCAGAACCTCATCAGACAGAAAATGAACAGATAGAGTCCCATCAGAGTCGCATGGTGAGACAGAATCATGTTCGAAAAGAACTCGATTGTCGGCGAACAGGAGGTCAGTAACCCCGCCACAACACCCGTCCAATACCCCCCGATTTCGCGTCCAATCCCGAATGCCAGCATCGCTGTGAT
This sequence comes from Planctomyces sp., assembly GCA_005778225.1. Lineage (GTDB taxonomy): Bacteria > Planctomycetota > Planctomycetia > Planctomycetales > Planctomycetaceae > SXPC01. The sequence goes on from SXPC01000120.1 coordinate 46,510, forward strand.
CGCACACGCGACCCAGTTCGAAACATATGGCATATCAAACGCCAGAAACGGTGCCACCCAGACGCCGACGCCCGGAAAGTACCGACTCGCAAAATGCCCGTCGGAAATATTCAGGACATGCATCATGTCCACCAGCTTCCGATCTTCCCCCAACCCGGGATTCGTCAGACGCCCATTGAGAAACGTCTCAGCCTGGAAAAGATAGCTGTATTCATCATGCACCGCCGGCGGCAACCCGTCGCAGTAACTTGCGACCAGTGCAAGGTTAACGAGCGTCACCAGCCCAATTCCACACGCCGTCACCCACACCTGGAGCAGCCTCGGTTCAGACTCCGTCTTCACCCACCGGAACCACCCCATCGGCAATATCAAAATCGCCGGAAGCGCAAACAGCCATAGGACATACGGCGATGTATCGGCAATAAACAGCTGCATCCACGCAGCCAACCCGTTCGGACTGGAAAGGACCTGCGACCACAGCGGAATCTCAAACGGCAGGATCAATAACAGGACCGACGCCACCATCAACCCGATGGCAACCAGCACCCGTCGATCGGACCACGAAGAAGGGGACATCATGACATTCCATCTCATTAGCCCCGGCAAGTGACCGAAGGCAAACCGCATTCAATCCAACATCAACAGTATCACCGATGCCCGCCCTCCAACGCCAGCGTCCTTGACGGGTTGCTCTTCTAAAGAAATCCCCTTTTCCCTAGACTATCGCGGCTTATTCGTCTGCCAAAGCCGCCCCGGTCGGGTCGCGGAACCGGCGGAAGCTCGCGCGGAGCGCGGGCCCAATCGTTCATGGATGGACCAATGTTTTCAAAAATGACGTCATCGCGGTTCGACTACCTCTGGATCGGCCTGTTCGCCGGCCTGCTGATCTTCTTCAACCTCGGAACCGCGAAGCTGTTTGACGAAGACGAGCCAAAAAACGCCGAATGCGGGCGCGAGATGTTCGAACGTGGCGACTGGATCGTTCCGACGTTCAACTACGAACTCCGCACCGACAAGCCGATCATGATCTACTGGCTGATGCTCTGCTCGTTCAACATCTTCGGCGTCAGTGAATTTGCTGCCCGTCTCCCTAGCGCCCTCATGGCCCTCGGCACGATGTGCAGCATCTACGTCATTGCGCGACACCTCTTCGACCGCACCACCGGCCTCGTCGCCGCCTGCGCCCTCGGCAGCTGTCTGATGTACGTCACGATCGCGCGCGCCTCGACGCCAGACTCGACGCTGATTTTCTTCATTGTGTTGTCACTGGCGATGTACGTCGTCTGGAGTCTCCCTCGATCCTTCTCCCCCGGGGAGAAGGTGGCCGAGTCGAACCTCAGGTTCGCATCTAATACCGCGAGGTCGGATGAGGGAACCCTGCAATGGCCCGCCAAGTACCTGCCACGCAAAAACTGGCACTACCTCGCCATGTACGCCGTCATGGGTTGTGCGGTTCTCTCCAAAGGCCCTGTCGGCTTCCTCCTCCCCTGCACCATCATCGGCTTAACCCTCCTCTGGCTTGGCTACCTCGAACGAACCCAGTCATCGCCATCCACCACGAAAATTAGCTTACTCCAGTCCGTACAAAACTATCTGATCTCCCTCCTCAGCGTCTTCTCCCCGATCGCCTTCGGAAAGGCGGTTCTCTCCATGCGGGTCTGGTGGCTGGTGTTGAGTCTCGCGGTTGTTGCGCTGCCTTGGTACGTCGCCGTCGGGATCGCGACCGACGGGGCCTGGCTGGAAGGCTTCCTCGGAGGTCACAACGTCGGACGCTTCCTCAAGCCGATGGAACAACACAGCGGCCCGTTCTTCTACTACATCCCGGTTGTGCTGATGGGCTTTTTCCCCTGGTCGGCGTTTCTGCCGCTGGCGATGGTGGAGGGGGCAGTCGTAATTCGTAATTCGCAATTCGTAATTCGGCAGAGTAAGAACATCGTCGGTTATGTTTTCTTACTCTCGTGGGTACTCGTTTACATCGGCTTCTTCTCTGTCGCGCAGACGAAGTTGCCGAATTATGTGCTGCCTTGTTATCCGGCGCTGGCAGTGTTGACATCAGCCTTACTTGTTCGCTGGGTGCGTGGCGAAATGGTTCTCTCGGCGAAGTACATCAGCTGGGGCGCCTACACCTGGATCGCTGCGGGCATCGGCCTCGTGGTTGGACTCACGGTCGCTGGAGGGGTCATTCTTCAAGGGACTTACTGGCTCGGACTCCTCGGACTCGTGCCGCTTGCTGGTGGGCTGATTCTTCTGTGGCAGGAACGCCAGCCTGCGTATTTGAGTGATCTGAAACTCGGCCGGCTCCCCGCCGTCATCGCGACGGCAGGACTCTTCGTTCTGGCCGCCATCAACCTCGCCGCTGACCCCATTAGCCAGCAACAGGATGGACCGCACTACGGCGAGCTCAGCCAGCAACTCGCTGGCGAATCACGCGAACTCGGCACGTTCGAATTCTTCTCCCCCAACCTCGTCTTCTACGGCGAAAAACAAGTCGCCCGCATCAAAGACGTCGACCACCTGACCCGCTTCCTGTCTGAGAATCCGGGCGGCATGGTCCTGACCCGCTCCGACAAATACGAACTCTATAAAAACGACCTGCCATCCGACATCATCATCGCCGACCGACGCCCTCGCTTCCTCCGCCAGCACGACCTCCTGCTGCTGGTTCACCGAAGCAGCGAAGTCGCCAAGAGCGAGGCCCTGAGCATCATCCGGTAGCGGCGTTCGTCCCTCTCGTTTGAGGGGAGCGGTTTTAGTCCCTTCTCCCTTGAGGGGAGAAGGTGGCAGCGCTTCGCTGACGGATGAGGGTGGCGCGTAGGCACTCATTCGCCTCCATTTGCTTCGCCACGCAACAGGCATCAGAGTTTCACCACAAAAACACGAAGTGATGACCCCGATCGCACTCAATACATTCGAAAGTCCGATTATCTCGCGTCGACAAGTGTCTTCTTATCGAACGTCCACCCGGGATTGAAATAGGCCTTCACCTCATCGTTCGGCCTCCATCGAGTCTTCACGTACGATCTCGACTCAGTTTGCACGTTTTGTAAAACGATCATTCCCACCGTGTTTTCTGCTGTTACGAAAACAAACTGACTCCCGGCCTTGTTCACCATCGCTTCGCTAATTGCAGAGTCGACCCTGTTGCCAACCCTCTCGTAATTCTCAAGCGACATCAGAGAATTTGTTTCAGGCAAGACTTGCAACAGTTCCACATTAATCGGCCAGACCTGGTAGTGAATGCTTCCGTTGATCTCTTCCTGCCAGCCCATCAAATCAAATCCTTCTGAACCTGCCCACTCGATAATTTGCTGTCGAGAAGCGCGAAGTTCTTCATGATTCAGGTCTTTAAATTGAGCTGGCAATCCCGCCTTTCGACCAGTATCGAGATCGTGAAAAACATTCCCCGCATCCAGATTGAAGGGTGATTCGAGGCGGTTTCCAGAACTGCTTCCCTCAGTTCGCCGCTTAACGATTCGATTGAGTTCCTGAATAACCGGCACTTCATCCTCGATCTTTAGATCAACATGTGAGTAAGCAGCGTCATCAATGTAATCGTTCCAATTTCCTTCCCACCACTTTTCCCATTTCTCCGCTTCCTTAACGAAGAGCGCTCGTTTTAACTGCTTTTGGCGATCAGTCTCACCAACGTAAATCTGTGCAAAGCGTATCTCTGATGCGACCACTGGTTGGCCGGACCACATTCCAAGTGTTGAAAATATCTCTGTCATAGGCCGACCGTAAGAAAAGTTGTTATCTCTTCTTTCATATTCAGAGCAGTCATGCTGTAAAGCAAACTTGTGCAAATCGGGATTCTCGCATCTGGCTCCATAATCCCCACCTGACTCACTGCATTTCAGAATCGTGCGGATCAAAGCAGGCGTGGCTCGACGGTCGCCGATCGCTCGCAGAATGAAGACCTGTGAACGGATCATATAAGTCTTGTCATCAGGAGTTTCATCCAAATGCTTGATGAGCTCAGGGACCGCATCAGGGCCAAGATCGACAACCTGCTTGATTAGAGAAAGCCAATTCTCTGTCGAATCAAAAACATTATTCTCGATCTGATGGATTTCCAGTTCATGAAGAAGATTCCCGACCTTCGTGTCCGGCCAGTCCCGAATAACAACCCGTTCGCCAGACTTCCGAACAACTTCTTCAGCATCCGTTTGTGTGAACGCAAAAAAGATTACGAACAGGATCAAGCAAACCCTAAGCACGAATCGCATCATAAAATTCATCCTGAACATTCCTGAAGAAGTACGACAGCTTCCAAGGTTATATATGATCAGAAAGACGAGTTCAAATTTACGATGTTCACTCTTGCGGGGCTGTCTCACCCGGCTGAGGGGCTGGAACAATCTTGATATCACCAGGACTGAGCAACAGTAATAGACGGTTCATGCCTTCGTCGAAAGCGATCTGATTGTTGATTGATCGTAGTTCCTTTAGGTATTCCCTGATTGCCTCTGCCTGACCCAGCAGCGTTGCTTTCTGACGTTCGAAATCAGCTGGAGATACCCCTTCGATCCAGGAATCCGCCACTCCCATCATGTCATCAAATGCGGCGATGAACGGCTCAGGCACCCAATGCCCTTCGACTTTCCTAAACTTGAAAATCCCGGAACCATTGGGTCCAGTTGTTAGGCTCAAGGTCATCTCATCTTCTGACGAGTCGACGATTGTGAACTTCGCGCTACTTAGATTTGCCTGCAAGCTAGCCTGTGGATCCTCTGGTGCCAAACTGAGAGTCTGATTGTAGACAGCAATGATGTCTGCTAATGGCCCTGCACAAAATCGCTGGCCATCGAACTTCTTTAGTGGCAACGAATCGAACAATTCTGAATCAGCGATTCGATTCAACCTCACCAACTGCTCATTCCAATTCGATTGAGCCACTTCAGGTTTTTCATGAAACGGCAACACTGGAGTTTTCAAAAGAAACTCCTGCTTGTCCTTCATTAGCTCCGCCAACTCACGAAGTACGCCCTGATAAGCATTGAGCAGCTCCTGATCCGCAAACCGCATCGCCCCCTTTTGCACCACCTTATTAATCCGCCCCTGATAACTCGGCGGCAGCAATCCCCAGAACTTCTCCGGCTGGGCATCGATCAAGGACTGCACCGCTAACCGCGAAACCTCTTCCGGCGTTCGAGTCGTAACCGGCTCCACGGCTGGGGAAGCTGGTACAGCCGGTGCAGAGCGAACTTCAGAGGCGGGTGCGGAAGCCTTGGTTACCTCAGTGCTTGGCCCCTTGGGGGGCGTTGACGTTCCGCAGCCAGCAAGAATCGCCGAAGTCAGGATTAGAGAAAATGATGGACGAGTTGGCATGGCTGCTCCTGAGAGTCATTTGTCGAATAGAAAACGCGAGTAATTGTCATATCCAATGGATGCCATGGAAGATAGGTCAATTTCACGATCTCAGGTTTGGATCGGGAACGATGGTTTTTCGAAGCCTCCCGCCCTTAAGCAGTTGGCAAAGGACTGCCTTTACACACTTGCCCATAAGCCCTGCTTATAGAGATTCGTCTCAAAAGAGGAATTTTTTATTGAGATCAACATGTGAGGCTTGCTTTTTTGGTCTTTCAGGACTTTAATAGGCCTGCGACTTTCCATAAGAAATGCTTATATCCATAGGCGTTGAGATGATCCTCAACGAAAACGACCGCAAGGAGCGCCCCTTACTCACCCGGCCTGACAGCCACCTTCTCCCCGATTGAGAAGTAGCAAACTACATCCACAGCGAATGCATCTACGGAACGTTGAAATCTTCTGTGAAGTTGTGACTCGGCGGAGCTTCTCCAAAGCCGCCGAGGTGTTCGGCGTTTCCCAGTCCGCTGCGAGCCAGGCGGTGATGCAGCTGGAAAAACGCCTCAATACCACGCTGCTTGACCGCTCTAAGCGCCCCTTCGAACTGACCCAGGCTGGCGAAATCTATTACCAGGGCTGTCGAGATCTCATCAGCCAGTTCCGCGAGATCGAAGACCGCGTTCAGCAAATCGGCAACAAGGTCACGGGTCGCATTCGGATCGCTGCAATTTATTCTGTGGTGCTGTCGGATCTCGAGCAGGTGGCTCGGGCTTACCGTCAGGCTTATCCCGACGTCCATTTGAACATTGAATATCTTCATCCGAGCGTTGTCTATGAGCGTCTGGATGAAGATGAATGTGAACTGGGCCTGGTTTCGTTTCCTGAGCGAGCCAGTGATTTCCAGGTGATTCCGTTGGATCAGGAACCGATCGTCGTTGCGGTGCCGATGGGGCATCCGTTCTGCGATCGAACGAGTCTTCAGGTGAAGGATCTTGATGGTCAGCGATTCATTGGTTTCTCGACGGCGCTTCGCATTCGTCGTGAGATCGACCGCTGGCTGCGTCAACATAATGTCTCGATTTCCATGGTTCACGAGTTCGACAATGTCGAGAACGTGAAGCGTGATGTCGAAATCGGCTCGGGGATTTCTCTCCTGCCAGCTCCGACGCTCAAACGCGAAGTTCAGACGGGCACGCTGCACGCGCTTCAACTTGAAGATGCTCACTGGTTCCGCCCGATTGCGATTCTGCATCGCAAAGGACGAACCCTGAACTCTGCCACCACGCGTTTCGTCGAGATGCTGCAAGCTTCCAAATCTGCTCAGGCCTTAGCCAGTGGTCACTCGCCTTCGTTCGCGACTCACGGAACGATCCAGGCGGGCAGTCAGGCTCAGGCGATGATGGACCAGAATGCCTCTTTGAAACCTGTAGCCGCGAAAGCGGCCGCGCGTAGCCTCGAGGAGGACGCGGAGAAAACAGTCTCTGTGGCCTCTTTGACAACAACCTGACCAGTCCCGGACGAGCGGAACAGGGTTGTCAACGAGGCGAAGCCAGAGGGCTCTCGCTAGCGAAAACAAACCCTGCCGCGAACGCCAACCACGCGTGACATGTCTGTGATTCGGTTCCAAGTCGAGGTTCTCGAACCTCAGTCGAAACGAAACAACCACGATTTCGAACAGAAAGAAGGATTAGAAGACGGTTTACCACAGAAACACGGAGGCCAAAGAGGAGAGAAATTCTCTGGTCTGAAAACTCCGTGACCTCCGTGCCTCTGTGGTGAATACCTTCTGAGATTTCCTGGCTGTTCCACCTGCCAGCAGTATTCAGACTGTTGCGTCAGGTTTGAAAAGACAGGGGGCTCACACCCCCCGCTCGCCTTAAGAATTTTTGTTGGGGAATGACGATGAATAATCACGATGACCAGCTCCTGGGCAAGCTCGTAGGATATCCCGAAAAGCAAGGCCTGTATGATCCTGATTACGAGCACGAGAACTGCGGTGTCGGTTTCGTCGCGCATATCAAGGGCGTACGGTCGCGCGACATCATCGATGACGCCAATCGCATGCTCGTCCACATGGAGCACCGCGGCGCCTGTGGCTGCGAAGAAAATACCGGCGACGGGGCAGGTATCCTGACGGCGATTCCTCACGAGTTCTTCGAGAAGGTCGCCGCGCCCCTGGGCATCAAGCTGCCCGAGATGGGTCGCTATGGCGCCGGAAACGTCTTCCTGCCGCGTGATCCTGCTCACCGTGCATTCTGTAAGCAGACCCTCGAAGGCTTTATCGCCGAACAAGGTTTGAGTCTCCTCGGCTGGCGCGCCGTTCCCACCGATCTCGATGCGGCTGATGTCGGCCCGTCGGCTCGCGCGTGCATGCCGGTCATCGAGCAGATCTTCATCGCAGCTCCGGAAAGCATGGACAGCAAGACGTTCAACCGCAAGCTGTTCGTCGTTCGCAAGAAGTCTGCCCTGAAACTGCGGACCATGGACCATCCCGAAGCGCAGATGTACTACGTCTGCTCGCTGTCATCTGGCATCATCGTCTACAAGGGGATGCTGCGAACCAACCAGGTCATGCCACTTTATCTGGACCTTCAGGACCCGGACTACAAATCGCATCTGGCGATGATCCACTCGCGCTTCTCGACGAACACTTTCCCCAGCTGGGACCGTGCTCAGCCTTGTCGTTACATCGCCCACAACGGCGAAATCA
>SXPC01000121.1 GCA_005778225.1 Planctomyces sp.
CAAAGCTGCAAGCATGGCACATTGGGAAGAAGACGTGCTGAATTAAGGGTGATTGCTTTTACTCCGGATGCGACAGCGATTTCAGCGATTTCGCCATGTCCATCTGCAGTTTCATTAACAGCTGCCAGACGCTGTTGGGGATGACGATTCCCTCTTCTCCCTCGATGTCGGTAAACTGACCTTCGTTGAGAGAGCGGGTCTGGGCGTAGTTAGCTGCAACGGTCAGGTGGGCGTGGACATAAGCCAGCAGGTCGGAGAGTTCTGCGGTCTGAAGCGCTTTGAGGTTGCCGGGAAGTGGTGGGCAGCCTCGATGAAAGAGAATCGGCAGTTGGCTGGCCTGGGTCTGCTCGCTGTACGACTGAGGGTGGCTGAAATCCTGATTGCCGGGGTCGCTGCTTTCGGCGGATTGAGCTTCCAGAAATGAGGCGGCGTGAGCTTTCAGGATTTCCTCCTGGCTGCCGACCAGCAACAGGCATCGACCTGCGGAGATCAGATCGCCCGGCTGCAGCACATGGATGCTGACTGGAAATCCATTGATCCGGGTGCCGTTGGTGCTGTCCAGGTCCGTGAGAATCAGTTTGCCATCCGACTCCTGGATCTTGATATGAAACCGGCTGATACGATCATCGTTGAGGCGGAGCGTGTTATCGTCTTCGCGGCCAATTGTCACCGGGACCGGCAGATCGCGCAGAATCTGTCCGCGTTCCATGCCTTCGAGAATCTGCAAGGTAAGAGTGCGCATCCCTGACTTTCGTGCCGCCCGTTCGCCGTTGAAATGATGTGATCCGTGTGGCGTATTCTACGCTGTTTGGCGCTGAGCAAACAATCGTAAAGCAGAAGTGTCAAACGGCAGGAGCAGATTCCATGATGTTCTGCTGGCGCCTGACCCCAGACTCTCTCGCAGATTCTCCCCGCAGGAAGGACAGCAGACGCCGATCATACCCCACCGGATCGACAATGCGTCCGTGGTTATGATTAGCACCTTCGAGAATGCAGACTTCGGCGTCTGGTACGTTGAAACGGGTGACCAGATCGTCCGTGAATTCGCGGGGAATGTACCGATCTTTTGAACCCGACATGAGAAGAACTCGCGTGCGTTGATTGGCTGCGAAACGTCGGGGATCGCAGAACCAGTAACCCGTTTTGAACTGGTAGATCAGCTGGGCGAATTCAACAGTCTTCATAATGTGCCACAGCGGGACGACACGGCACAAAAGTGGCGGAAGCACAAAGTTCATCCAGTTGCGAACAGCTCGTTCGACGATCTGACTATTGGCATACGCGCCTTCGGTCATGAGCAACGGAATTTCAGGACGCCGAGATACGACTGCGAATGCCGTCGCTGCCCCGCGGCTGACTCCGAAGATCCCCGTGAACTCGCTTCGCCACTCCGGATTTTCTCGAATCGCATCGAGCACGACGCCGAGGTCTTCGCGTTCACGCTGCCCGACCCAGAAACGCGGGCGATAACGGGGATCGCGGTCACTTTCACCCTGGCCGGTGAAATTCACGGAGAGAATGTCATAGCCGCTGGCGTACAGACCTTCGCAGTATTTCCAGGCGGAGTAATGAGTTGCATCGAATTCCGGGACAAAGAGAATCAATCCCTCTGATTTACCGGAGGCGTGTGTATAGAGGCTGCCACGAAGTTGATAACCGCGTGGATGAGCAATGGAGATCGACCTGGCCCATTCAATGACCGGAAAGGTCTCTTCTTTGAATGTCGGCTCGTTATTGAAAATCGGAACGATTTTCAAGGCGTAGTAAACCTGAAGCGTCGAACTGACGACTAGTCCAAGACATAAGGCGACAAGAAGGGCTGAGACGAACATGGTTAGGTATCACATTGCGGTCGTTAACAAACAACTTTCCAGGCTCCTGATCCTTGCCTTGAATGCAATCTGACACCGTCCAAATTGGACAGCGGCGGGCTGCGTCACCACCTTGCTTTGGTTCTGCCCGCCACAGGGCAATCACCTTGCCTCAGCGGGAAAACCGAAATCTTCTACCTTTATTATCGGCGGTCAAATTGGACGGACCACTGATTGTCGCGACAAAAAAAGGGAGGGAGAAGCAAATGCTTTCCCTCCCTGGGTTTATGTCAGCAGGCGGATTTCCGAAGTTGCTTACGCACCTGTATATTTCGAGAAGATCAGTGAGATATTCTGACCGCCGAAGCCGAAGCTGTTGGATAGAGCGCGGTTGACCTTGGCATCCCGGGCTGTGTTCGGGACGTAATCCAGATCGCAATCCGGGTCTGGAGTCTCGTAATTGATGGTCGGTGGCAGAACATTGTCTCGCATCGACAGTAAGCAGACGATCGCTTCGACCGATCCTGCTGCGGCGATGAGGTGCCCCATCATGCTCTTGACGCTGGAAACTGGCGTTCGGTAAGCATCTTTCCCGAGTGCGCCCTTGATGGCCATGGTCTCGGTCTTGTCGTTGACCGAAGTGCTCGTGCCGTGGGCGTTGACGTAATCGAGATCGCTCTGATTAATGCCTGCATCTTTCATCGCCATCTGGATACAGGCGATCGCGCCACGTCCTTCTGGATGGATGTCGGTGATGCGGTAGGCATCGGCGCTGCTTCCGTAGCCAGAGATCTCGCCATAGATTTTCGCGCCGCGCTTGTTGGCGTGTTCGAGGTC
>SXPC01000122.1 GCA_005778225.1 Planctomyces sp.
GAAGTGGACATCGAGCTCGAAGACGGCACCGTTGGCCGTGCTGCGGTTCCGTCAGGGGCGTCAACCGGTACTCACGAAGCCTGCGAACTTCGCGACGGCGATAAGTCCCGTTACCTGGGCAAGGCCGTCACCAAGGCTGTTGAAAACGTCAACGACGAACTCGCCGATGTCCTGTACGACATGGACGTTACCGATCAGATCGGCATCGACCGTGCGATGATCGAATGTGACGGTACGGAAAACAAATCACGCATCGGCGCTAACGCGATTCTCGCCTGCTCACTGGCTTGTGCCCACGCTGCCGCCCGTGCGACTTATCTGCCACTGTTCCGCTATGTCGGCGGTGTCGCTGCCTGTCGTCTGCCGGTTCCGATGATGAACATCATCAACGGCGGTGCCCACGCCAACAACGGCATCGACATGCAGGAATTCATGATTATGCCCATCGGTTTCAGCAGCTTCAGCGAAGCTCTGCGAGCCGGTGTTGAAACCTTCCACACCCTGAAAAAAGTTCTGTCTGATATGGGCATGAGCACCGCCGTCGGCGACGAAGGTGGTTTTGCTCCTGATCTCAAATCCACCGAAGATGCTCTCGATGTCTGTATGAAAGCCATCGAAAAAGCAGGTTACAAACCAGGCGAGCAGATCAAACTGGCTCTCGACTGTGCATCCACCGAATACTTCGATGCGAAGGCCAAGGTCTATACCCTCGAAGGCAAGAAATACTCGCCAGCCGAGATGGTTGAGAAGCTCGCCGGTCTGGTCGGTAAGTACCCGATCTGCTCGATCGAAGATGGTTGCAGCGAAGATGACTGGGACGGCTGGAAGGGCCTGACGGACGCCATCGGCGATAAGTGCCAACTCGTCGGAGACGACCTATTCGTCACCAACCCGAAACGACTACAACAGGGGATCGATCAAGGGGTCGGTAACTCGATCCTGGTGAAGGTCAACCAGATCGGTTCACTCTCGGAAACCATCCGCGCTGTGAACCTCGCTTACCGCAACAAGTACACCGCCGTCATGTCTCACCGCTCTGGTGAAACCGAAGACACGACGATCGCAGACCTCGCGGTTGCCCTGGGAACCGGTCAAATCAAGACAGGCTCAGCCAGCCGAACCGACCGTATCGCCAAGTACAACCAACTGCTTCGCATTGAAGAGATTCTGGGCGACGACGCTGTCTACGGCGGGACGATCAAGTAATTGCAGTTAAGTAATCCGATCATAAAAGCACAGGCGATTTCGTCTGTGCTTTTTTCTTTGGTGCATATGTAGACTCTGCAATTCCGGTCGTGAATCGATTGGCCATCTGGTGGCAGTCGCGGTTTCCTGCTATGAGCGCTGCATGATCGATGCTTCGTCTGATTCGCGACCTCTCTCTTTGCGCGCACTGGTCTTCTGGCCGGTCGCGTTTGGGGCTGTCGTGCTCATGGCGCTCGCTCTTTTGTCGCCAAAGCTGGGGCAGCTGAGACGGGATCAGGAAGTCTTTGTCGCCAACCAGCACAAGCTTGTCCAATTCGAAGCCGATGGGCAGCATACGCGTCAGCTGATTGACGCCCTGGAGAATGATCCCCGGTTTCGAGCAGAAGTCGCCAAAGCAGTCTTCGGACAGGAGACTGCATCCAAAGCCAAGTCGGTCTCACTCCCTCAGGAACTCACACACGACACATCGGCGCGTCCCGCGACCACAGAGAGCGAAGCGAACTGGGTGATGGAACTCCAGCCTCAATGGCTAGTAGAAGCAATCGCCCCGTGGGAGCAGGATGCCAGGAACCGCTCCATGAGTTTGCTGGGAGCGGGTGGCCTGTTATTGTTTTCGTTTCTGCTCCTGAACCCCAACGGCAGACGTCGCTCACGTGGACAAGCCAGTCTCTGGAACAGCATCAAAGCTCGCTACTGGCACGATTGAGATCACTTGCTATTCCCGCTAACGAACTTCTCGCAGTACCAGCGAAACAGTAGGACGAACGATGGCGTAAATTCTTGTGGTGCTCGGCTCACCCATTCATCAATTTCTTCGAGCGAAACAAAGCGACCTTCGATGATCTCTCCGGGATCGAACGTCGGCGTCTGGTCACTTTTCATCCGGTAAACGCAGACATGCTCGTTAGATGTTTCCTTCGAAGGAGGAAACTTTGCAAGCAGCTCCAGCGGTCCCGTCAGGCCGATCTCTTCGAAGGTCTCTCTCTGAGCCGATTCATCGTAGGATTCCCCCGCGGAAACGTGCCCACTGGCTGACGTCGACCACACCAGCGGAAACTCATCCTTGTCGGCTGTGCGTCGATGGATGAGCATCTCGCCTTTTGAGTTGAACACGAAGATGTGACAAGCCCGATGCAGCAGTCCATCACGATGAACGACGCTGCGTGGAGCCTGTCCGATCACCACATCCTGTTCGTCGACGACGTCAAAGAATTCCTCACCAACGGGCGGCGTTCCGAACTGCGTCGTCATTCGCCGTGGCTTTCTGCACCGCCAGAAGCCTGCCCCTTGAGATTGCTCAGGTATTCGACGAGATCGCGAATATCGGACTTCGTGATCTTGTCTTTGATGTCAGCGGGCATGCCTGATTGACCTGGTGCGCGGTCGAGAATCTCAGCTTTCTTGAGAGTCACGATTTCCGCCGTCGGCATGACCAGCTTGAGTTCGTCGGCAGTCTCTTCCTTGACGATCCCTGCATGAACTTTACCGTCTTCCATGATCACGACGGTTGTCTCAAAGCCTTTGGCAATGTCGCGATCAGGAGTCGCGATCGCAGCGAGCAGGTACTCGCGAGTCTTTTCTTTGCCGATGTTGGAAAGATCAGGGCCGACTGCTCCCCCTTCGCCGCCGATCTTGTGGCATCGCAGGCAGGAGGCATCGCGGTGTTCGAAGAAGACTTTCTTACCGCGATCAAAGTCACCGCCGACGAGGGTTTCTTTCCACTGTGAGAGTGGATCACCCGCATCGCGCTGAGCGTTGAACTGGTCGACCAGCTTCTTGAATTCCGAATTGTTCTTCTTCCGGGCTGCCAGGAGAAGGTCGAGCTGAACCTCCGGCATGGCATTCCCCGCGACGAGTTCCTTCGTCCACGACAGCAGGAGTTTGTCAGCCTCTGGAGACTTCAGCTCCGACAGCAACGCGATCATCGCCTGCTGTTCGTCGGCGGAGCCCTTTGTCATCAGTTCGCGAATGTATTGCTCGGCTTTCGGGAATTCCTTCTGAGCGAGCAGTTTGATCGCCTGGGTGCGAAGCGGCCCTGGTTTTGAACCGAGCAGTTTGGAGATCACAGGGATCGCCTTTGGCGGGTCTAGTTCGGCAGCTGCCGTCAGCAACTGAGCCCGTGCCTTCTCATCAAACTTCGTCTCATCGAGGAGTGCAGCGATGTCTGGGTAGAGCGACGTTGTCTTCGTCTTTTCAGCCAGTTGAGCCGCGAGGACGATGATCTCTGGCTGCGATTCCAGATACGCCTTCCAGTTGGCGAGCAAGGCGTCGCCGAGGTTTGAAGGATCTCGCTTGCCGATGACGCGGTGATGGTTGGTGACCATGTCGTATTGCGTTGGCGATTCCCAGCGCAACAGTTCCGAGAGGGCTTGCTGTTTGGCAGCGAAACGGAATTTTGGGTTCGCAGCGATGGCAGCAATCCGTTCGACCGCGTCGCTGGTCCCGAGTCGGTAATTAGCCGCGAGGACCCGCCGAACGAGTCCGTCCGGGGCATCGTTCTTGAGAGTCAATGTCGCAAGATGCTCATCCAGGTCTGCCATTGGTTCGTCGTTAATGGCATGGGCAACTTCGTAGACCACCATCTCATCAGCATCGTTCAGAAACGACTTGATCTCCAGCGAGTTCTGTCGACGCAGTGCAACAACTGCAGCCAGTCGCACGGAGCGAGAATCATTCTTCGACAACCCGGACAGCTGCTCCGGCGTCGCACATTTCGAGAGGGCCATAACGCCTGCATGTCGCAGAACCGGATCGCGATCCGCGTTCTTTTCCAGGAGTGCGACGACTTGTGAAAACGCCGCTTTGATTTTCAATTGGGCGACCGCTTGTGCCGCGAAGTAGGCAATCCGTGAATTGGAATTCGATAGCTGTGAAATCACGGTTGCTTCATCGATCGGCTGTTTTGCTTCCGCTGCAACCTTGAGCGTCTGTGCAATCAACTCTGAATCGCTGTCCTTGAGTAATGGCTTCAGGACGGTCAGCAACTTCGGCTCCTTCTGAGCCAGCTGACCAAGTCCCCAGACTGCGTGAATCCGCTGCAACTGAGGGGCAGTGGTCGTCAACGCAATTTTGCAGAGGAGATCATTTTTCTTGCGTGTAGCCAATTCGTACTGAGCGCGTAGTCGGACACGCTGATCGACATGTCCCATCAGTTTGACTAACTCGTCATCCGAGCGTTTAACAAAGCCTTCTTTCATCAGTTTGGGAACTTCGACAGAGAGGGCTTTCGTTTTCTCATCGGGATTTGCGTTCGAGTACTGGTAAATCCGACCTTTACCAATCCCGTTCCAGCCGTTGACCCAGTCCGAGACGTACACACTGCCGTCGTAAGCGAAGTCGACATCGGTCGCGAGGATGTTCCAGAATGATTGCTTCGAATCCGTCAGCTTGAAGTTGGCACCATCCGGTTCCATTTTGAAGGTTCGAATCCCACTGGCATTCGGCGAGCCTCGGAAGTCCGCCAGGAAGAAGTGACGTCGGAATTCTTCCGGCAGTCCCCAACCCGGATCGTAAGTCAGACCAGAGGGACCGTCTGCAAAGTTGAGAATCGGATTGAGGTTGTAGGCCGGCTGGACTTCCTTGGACGTCTCGTCGTCGTGATAAGGATGCCACATCCGTTCGCGGTTCCAGGGACCTCGATCGTTGATGTACTGAAATTCCATCCGCCAGCCAGCATCCATTCCCTGCGCGACATAAACCCAGCGAGCCTTGTCGCCTCCATCGGAATTGTTGTCGCCGGTAAACAGGTTGCCGAATTCATCGAACGCTAGTTCCTGCGGGTTACGCAGTCCGTAGGCAAATTCTTCCAGTCCCGAACCATCCGGATAACAACGGAAGACCGCCCCGGTATTGGGACGCTTCAGGTTGACGCCTTCATCAGTCGTGACGTTGTAACCCCGATCCCCGATGCTGAAGTAGATCCGACCATCGGGGCCAAGTGCAAGACCGTGCATGTCGTGACCGCGAAAAGCGAATCGAACGCCGAAGCCATCGTGCAGCGATTTTTTAACGTCAGCTGTCCCATCGCCATAGTTATCTCTGAGCATCCACAGGTGGGGAATGCAGGTGTAGTAAATGGTCCCGTTCAGCGAGATCAGACCTGCTCCGGTCCCGTCTTCAATCGCGTTGAAACCATCCGCGAAGATATGAGCGTCTTCAAAGTAGCCGTCGTTATTGGTGTCTTTGAGAAGACGGACGCGATCCTGCTCTTTGGTGTAATGGTCGAGCTTGTCGCCATGGTACTTTTTGATGTACGCAATGCGGTCTGCCACCGTCTGAGCCTGGAGCTCTTCATCCATCCATTCGCCGTGACCGCGGTTGTCTTCGATCCCTTTGCTTTGTCGAAATGATTCTGCGACGTACAGGTTCCCCTGTTCGTCGACGCAGAATGCCACCGGATTGGCCATCTGAGGCTCTTCGGCGATCAACTTGATGTTGATATCAGCGGGTTTGGCAAATGTTGAAATCGCGACCTGGCCTTCGTTCGAAGCCTGAGCAATTTCTGGCTTATATTCGTCAGCAGCAATCGCGAACGTCAGCAGAAAGCAGGACAACACAAGCGAGGTGACGGGCAGGCAGACGGACAGTTTCGTCACGAAAAACTCCAGAGCATGAATCGGGTAAGATCGTCAATCAGGCGTTTTGAATAGGAACGCAACGCGAACACGCAACGCAGATTCGACCCGTACTATAAGGCAGTCGGATGATCACAATCAACGCTCTGGATGCGTAATGAGTCTCAGTGAACGCAATTCGCAATTGATCCTGCGACTCTTCTTGAGATTCTTATTTCTCAGGCTTGAGACCCATTCCCCCGGCCCAACCCTGGACCATTTCGTAAACGAGTGGCCAGAGATAAGCATAGGCGAAGTAAGCCGCCAGCCCCATGAGAGCAATCAGACCAACCAGGCTGATCCAACCGATCACGCCATCTTTCATGCGGTCCAGAAAACGCCACCATTTTTGTCGCTGGTATTGAGCATCGATCTTCTTGTAAGAATCCTGCAGCTTCTTCCCACGTTGTTCTGCAGCAAGCGCGGCTGCTTTTTTCTGCACGACGTCATTGAACTCTGAGAACTGCCCTAATGCGGCGAATGGCCTCTTGGGATCGCGCGTGGCCTGGGCAGAGATATCAATCTTTCCGGACTGCAGTGCTGCGATGACTTTGTCTTGAGTCGTCTTCGTCACTGTTTCCTTACCGTCGGAGCCTTTGTGCTTGACGAACCAGATAGCAGACGCGGCTGTTGCATTGGCTGCAGGATTCACCGTCGACGCCCCTTTGCTCGAAGTATTCACAGACGAGGCAGCCGCGGCTGGCATCCTTGGGGCCGTTGAAGCTGTCTTCATGTTGGTCATGGTCGCAGCTCCACTGCCACCACGGGCCACGACTTTGTCGGGTGAGTTGATGAAACTCAACGATGTCCCTGCGACGCCAAGGTTCTCCAGATCACGAATCAGCTCGTCGCAGGTGGAATAGCGGTGTTCGGGCTTCTTCGCCATGCACTTATCAAGGATGAGATCAAGACGCTCGGGCACCTGCTTGTTCGTCAGG
The DNA here is from genome assembly GCA_005778225.1 of Planctomyces sp. GTDB lineage: Bacteria > Planctomycetota > Planctomycetia > Planctomycetales > Planctomycetaceae > SXPC01. Next base: position 6,758 of record SXPC01000122.1, read on the forward strand.
CTGGCACGTTTAAAGATCCCCTTCTCTTTTTCCATGATCAGTTCGACGGTCGAGTCCGCTTTGAAGGGATACCCGCCAGTCAGGAAGTGATACAGCGTTCCGCCCAGAGCATAGATATCGCAACGCCCATCGACGTGTTTGGCGTTACGGGCCTGCTCAGGAGCCATGTAATACGGCGTTCCCAGTCCGGTACCGCTTTGCGTCAAAGACATCTCTTCATCATCGAGAGACTTCGCAAGTCCCAGGTCAGAAACTTTGACCTCACCTTTTCTCGTGACGAGAATGTTATCAGGCTTGATGTCGCGGTGCACCATGTTGAGGCTATGGGCGTGTTTGAGGGCTTCAGCGCAGAGGATCGTGACTAACACCGCGTCGGCAATGCTCAGCGTTTTGAGCTGCTTCATCCAGTCCTGCATGCTTTGGCCGTCGATCAATTCCATGACGACGTAATGCATGCCGTTGGATTCATCGACGTCATAACACTTCACGACATTCGGGTGCTCGATCTTCGCCATCGCCTTGGCTTCGCGATAGAAGCGACCAACAAACGCCTCTTTCGTCGACAACTGACGACTCATGGTCTTGACCGCGTACTTGCGTTCCAACTTGGCATGCTTCGCGAGGTAGACGGCCCCCATTCCGCCACGACCGAGGATTTTCTCGATCTGATAATTTCCTAGCATTGTCCCCGGTTGAAGGTCACCTTCTTCTCCTGACTTGTTCCCGGAAGATGCGTTGGGCGACGTTTTCTGAGAACCGGTGACAGGGGTCTCCACCATCGTTTCTTCGATTGGTTTGGTCGATGGTGCTCGGCCGCTGGTTTGACTGCGTGCGGGAGGCGTATTCATGGGAAACTCCATCCTGGGAGCGCGTGGAAGATAAAGACATGAAATAACAGCGTTTGGCCCGCGGGATTTCGTTTCCCAACCGCAGGACCATGGCGACCGCGCGAAGAAAGCAGACGATGAAATTGCGCGTACCAGATCAGCAGGCAAGAAATCGGAAATTCCAAGTTCACATTATGAAGATCAGGGACTTGAAGTGCAAACCTGTTCTTCAGTGGCCATCCGTTTTCGTGTCGAATGTCATCAGATTGCGATTCCGACGCTGGCTACGGGGTTTTCGTCTTCTCGGCTGGCTTCTCACCAGATTTTGTCGAGAGCTCCCGACTGTTGAGCAGGCGAACAATATTGCTCTTATGGCGAATAATAATCAGCGTCGGGACGACGATGCTGATGGTCGCGACTGACCAGTTCTCTGCAGTAAATGGATTTGGCAGCAAGATGATGATTTCCGCGATCATGAAGGCAGCCGAAGCCACCAGCGAACCCAGCGATACCACACGCCAAATACCATAGGTTACCAGGAATGCAACGAGAGCCACCAGCCCCGCATAAGGAGCAAACACCAGTGTTGCTCCCAGTCCCGTTGCAACGCCCTTCCCGCCCGCGAACTTCAGCCAGCAGGGAAACATGTGCCCGAGAATCGTTGCCAGTCCCGCAAAAACGGCAACGTGATTCATCTGCTCGGGAGCAAACCAGTCTCGAAACAGCATCGGCACCAACAATGTTGGCAGCGCACCTTTGAGGGCATCAAAGGCGAACACGACCCAGAACCACTTGTGCCCGATCACACGCCCGACATTCGTCGCGCCGATATTCTTGCTGCCGTGCTGACGGATATCGATGCCGCGCACCCACCAGCAGAGGATGAGTCCGAACGGAATACTGCCAGCGAAATAGCAAATCAAAAAAACGAGCAGCCAGGCCATGTCGCGAAAGTCGCTTTGTAGTTAGATGAGGAGTTTGTTCGGTTTTTGAAAAGTCGTGCCATGCTCACAGCTTTGGGTGAGCATGCCAACTGCGAACAAGACGATGATCAAAACGAACGTGCAAAAATCTCATGCTTACTCAAAGCCGCAAGCAGGGCACGATTGCGATGTAGCTTCTTATAGCGGTTCGCCCGAAAAGGACAATCGGAAGCAACATCAGGCGACCAGATTCCCGTCAGATTTTGTGCTTTCGTGAGTGGGACGCAATTCGAACCGCCTTCGATTCTACTGCTTTTCTCAAGCCGGTTTCATCAGCTTCATTTCGGGATCGACAATAGGTCTCCCAGAACTGGCTGCGCCATTCCTGCGGGCAATCACGCCCCGAGTAATCGAGTTGAGCCAGATCTTTGACAATCCATCTTCTCGCCAGGTGATTTTGTTTCTGCGCACGCCCTAGATCGATGATTCGCAAATCAGGTGATCGCGTAATCGGAGCTGTCCCCAGCAGGCAATTTTCATAACAGCTTTTCACCATCACGTGCCCGAGGTAGTAATCCTGGTGATGAAGATTCGCACCGTGCATGCGAGCTGTCAGAACAGCGAGGGAATCAACCAGTTCCCAGATCGCAGGTTGATAGAATGCCGATGCAGGATGTCGCTTGAGCAAATCGCTCAGCTTCGTATAACCTTCAAGCCCCTCAATGATGACGAACGATTCCGCATGATGCTCTCCATACGCCACTGGCTTCATCGACGACACGCCAGCCGCTTCGAAGTGATGCATCGCCTGCCATTCGTTCCAGGCACCGACGATCGCGGTTTTTCCCTGCAACCATGGTTTGACATAATCCTTCCACGGAGCCCGACCATGCCACTTCAGATAGAAGACGCGAACCCCCGCAGGCGTACTCAGTTCGAAGCGGTAGGTCAGTCGATCTTTGCGGGCCGCCTTAGCGGATGCCAATTCCGGTTGGTTCATCAGCGAGGAGAAACTGGTCAACGAATGCCCGTCAAACAGTTCCGCGAAAGACTGTTTGATCATGAGTCGACCATCGTCCCAGACCAGATCGTCAGGCCGCGAGTCGAGTCGACGTCTGGGTAACACCAGCGCGGACATGGCAGAGTTCCTCAAGCATGACGAGGGTGTTATTGATCGTGTTTTGAATCGGGAATTTTTTCGCTGTTTCGATCGCATGCCGCGACATCTGTGCTCGTTGAGATTCGGTCAATTGAAAGAAATCCGTCAACGAACCAGACATATCAGACAGCGAATTGCGTGTCGGGATCAGATATCCGTTTTGTCGATCATTGATGATGTCCGCTCCACCCGAAGTCATTGTCGTCAGCACGGGCAGACCGCAGGCCATGGCTTCGAGATTGACGTTGGGAAATGGTTCATACTCGGTCGGCAGGATGAACAGATCACCGGCCCCATAGCAGTTGGCAATGTCTGACTGTCGCCCAGCAAAGACGACCTGTCTTTCAATTCCCAGACTGCGGGCATAATTATGAAATTGCTGGATTGGACCTGTCCCGAGTACCAGCAGATGCAGCCCCAGATGCTTCAAGTCGGCTAGTGACTGCAGAATCGTCTTCAGCCCTTTGCCCTCGAAGTCCATCGAAGCAAAGACCAATAACGGAGCATTCATCGGCAATCCAAATTTGCGACGTGTCTGCTCACGTTCAAAACGAACATCGGCATGGAACAGCTGGCTGTCGATGCCGTTGTAGATGATGCGAATCTTCTCATCGGGCACGCCGTAGTATTTCATCAACAGTTCGCGATCAAGACGCGATTGTGTCACAATTCGACGCGTGGAATCCGCGAGGTAAATGCGTCGTTCAAGTTCGATCAGCGTGCGGTGACGAGGATTGAGTTGCTGCAACCGTTGGGCAAAGCCCGGCTTATAATAGACCCTCAGCCAGTGGGATTGCAGACGCTCCGTCACGCGGACAGCATCGATTCCGTAGGCACGTCCCAGCCCATACGCAACGTCAAATCGCCCTGCGCGGATCGCATGGGCGCAATTCACTGCGAAGCTGCGATTCTTTGTCGACGAACTCCAGCGACTCACCGGCACGGGCATGAAGCGAACTTCGCCACGCAGTTCATCATCAATCTGATGACCAATCACCGTAACACGATGCCCCGCCGCCATCAGGCCGCGCGCCAGCATCACGCAGTAGCGCTCCGACCCGCCCGATTTGAGTGAATAGCGACGTTTGACGAGAGCAATCTTCATGCAACTTTGGTCCTGATAATCGGGTTCTCTGTCGACGTCCGAGCCAGCAGTGTCTGCACATTGCTGAAAACCCGTTCGACGCTCAGATCACGCATGCACTTGTGATGCTTCTGGGGACACGTGCGCTGTTGACACGGCCCGCAGTCAACCTGATGTTGCAGATGAACTCCGAGAGGATAATACGTTTCGCTCCAGGCGATGTGCGTCGGCCCAAACAGCGTGACAACGGGAACACCAAACGCCGCTGCAAAGTGACGCGGCCCGGAATCGGTTGTCACCATCATACGGGCATGTTTCACAACCGCCTTGGACAACCCAATGCTCACGCTTTCATTCGCCAGTGAAGTCACGCGAGGATTCTGCGCTAACTCAACTATCTGTTTGGCAATCGCAATTTCCGCCGGCCCGCAAAGTACGACGACTCCCAGTCCCGTCTCGCTTACAAGACGCTGCGCCAGCACCGCAAAGTGTTCTGTCGGCCAATGCTTGGCAGCCCCGAATGCCCCGCCAGGATTGAGGGCGATGTATCCTTCGCTGGCGTGAAGAATGCTTCTGTTTCTACTTCGAAAGCCCTCGAATGCAGCTTGATCACCATCCGTGATCGAGAGCGTCATTCGATTTGATTTGACGGCAATCCCCAGCGTTTCCACCAGCCGGCTGTACTCATCCATCACCGGGTTTGGGATTTTCTTCGACTTCGGAGGGATGTGATCCGTGAGTAGCCAAGTTCGACCATCGCGAGCAAACCCGAGGCGTTTCCTGGCTCCCATGCGAGCCGCGAGCCACGCAGAGCGGAACGAATTCGGAAACAGAATCGCAAGGTCATACGCTTCACCTCGCAGGCTCTTGAGCATCTCGCGAGATGCTCGGGAAAACGCCTTCTGACTCTCCTTGGTCAGCACGATCTGACGATCAACAAGGCCTTGCCCCTCCAGGACCGACCCAATCACTGGTCGATGCAGCGCATGAATCTCCGCCTCGCGACACTGCTGGCGCAGCGCAGTCATCGCTGGCGTCGCCATAATCGCGTCGCCGACCCAGTTGGGCATGAAAACCGCAATTTTTTTGGGGGTACTCATCGAACGAACTCAACTCATCGATCTCGACTCGAATGACCTGAGCTCTCACATGGTGAAACTTCACGCCCTTCGAGTCTTTGTGGTGAACTCTCTTAAGACGCTTTTCGCAGCGGCATGTCTGGCTTCGGAAACGGCAGAACCGACGGTTCGCCACGCATCCGTTTGAGAATGTTCGTCGAGGAAATCCCGGGCACTTCCTGCAGGACTTTCACTTCGCCACCATATCCTGTGACGATCTCACGACCGACGACCTCATTCAGCTGATATGTCCCGCCTTTAACGAGAACATCCGGGCGAATCTTCTCCAGAACCTGATGCGGCGTTGACTCATTATAGACCGTCACATAGTCCACACATTCCAAGGCAGCCAGCATCGCGGCTCGTTGCTCTGCCGGGAAAATCGGGCGGTCTGGAGCTTTCCCCAGCGAGCGAACACTCTCATCACTATTGATTGCAACAACCAGGCAATCCCCCAGTCGAGCAGCTTCGTTCAGATAACTAACGTGCCCGATGTGCAGAACATCAAAGCAGCCATTCGTAAACACGATCTTTTGTTTCATGCGACGACGAGCATCCAGATGCAGCCCCAGCAGCGTCGGCTCATAGACCTTCGTATCAAGGCCATGACCTTCGCGAATCAGGTCCGCGACGATCTCTGGTCGTGAAATTGGAACGACACCGATTTGTTCGACTTCCAGCCCGCCCGCAATGTTGGCGAGCTTAGCCAATTCAGGAGCCGTCCAACCCGCCGCTGCACCGACACCGATCATCGCGAGGACCATGTCTCCTGCACCGGTGATGTCGTAGACTTCTCGGAACCGCGTCGGGTGGTGACTGCATTCGCCGCTGGCTTCGACGACGGCAATGCCATCCTTATCCAGCGTCACGAAAATGCGGTCCATGTTGAGTTCTTCGACGAGTTTCCGACCAGCACGAAACGCATCGTCAATCGTATTGACTTCGATGCCCGCCGCTTTGCCCGTTTCTACACGGTTTGGCGTCATCGCAGTCACGCCGCGGTACATGCGGTAATCGTGAATCGATGCCGGGTCGACGATGACCTGTTTGCCCGAAAGTCTCGCAATCTCGACGACTCGCTGGACCGTTTCTTCATCGCAGACACCCTTGGCGTAGTCAGAAATCAGAATCGCATCGTGATGTTCGATGGCGGGAATCAGTCGATCCCACAGTTTGGCTTTTGCAATCTTTCCCAGTGGATCGCGAACTTCTCGATCAATCCGCATCATCTGGTGGGGGTGACGATGCTGGGCCTTGCCGATGATGCGCTCTTTCAGCGTCGTCGGGCGTTCTTTGTCTTCAATGATGGCAGCGCACGAAATGCCATGAGATTTCAGCAGCTCTCTGATCTGTTCGCCTTCGACATCCTGCCCAACGACCCCCGCGAGCGTGACTTGTGCGTCGAGGCCGCGGATCATCTGGGCAACATTGGCAGCCCCTCCGAGTCGCAGTTCCTTCTTCTCTTCGCGCAGAAGAATAACGGGAGCTTCCTGGCTGATGCGTTCTGCATTTCCCCACAGGTAGCGATCAAGGATCAAATCCCCCAGCACCAATAGGCGGGGATTATCCAGTGACTGCACTAAATCGATCAAATGGTAAGACATGCTCGTGTCGTCCCTGACTGGAGCAAAGGGGGGAATGTGTGGCATTTGTGAGACATGAGAACCCGGCCCGCTTCATACAGGCGGTCTCGTAAGCCCGGAGAGTCTGTCTGATCCCCTGAAATTCGTCAATCCCGGTTGTAGAAGCTGCTTTGCTCGGTCATCATGTTTTCAAACTGTGTACTTGCGTCACATTCCCTGCGACTCTCAATCTCTCCCATAAACCGTGTTCTCCAGCCGAGATCCATTCCCGAGACCGACCTTGGAAAAACAAACCACCCGTCCTTTGCGCATTTTGCGCAACTTACGCCGTTCTGGTGAAGTCGTCGCTGTGCTCATTAAGTATGGCTACGGCGATCTTGTCGACCGTCTCGGAATTACTCCTTACCTTCGTTTGCCTGCGCGTCTCTGGAATAAGGAGACGCCGGAGCATATTGCCCCTCTCCGGCGTGGTGAACGCATCAGGCTCGCACTCGAAGAACTCGGTCCCACCTTCGTCAAATTCGGTCAGATTCTCAGCACTCGTCCCGACCTTATTCCCGACGATATTCTACGTGATCTTTCCCGCCTGCAGGAACAGGTCACCCCGTTTGCAACCAGTGAAGCGATCCTGGCGATCGAAGAATGCCTCGGAAAAAAAATCGACGAAGTCTTCTCGGTCTTTCAGCAGGAACCACTCGGCGCGGGGTCTCTCGGCCAGGTGTATCGCGCGGTTCTGCGTCCGACCGACAAGCACGGCCCCGACGAGGTCGTCATCAAAATTCGACGCCCGCATGTCGACAAAGATGTTGAACGCGACCTTCTGCTGATGATTGATTTTTCTATTTTGATCGCCCGCAACATTCCGGAATCAGAAGTCTTTGATCCTGTAGGCCTCGTTGAACATTTCAAACGCGTGATTCGTCGTGAGATCAATTTCACCAGGGAAGCCCGCGCGATGCAGGAGTTCCATCGCCTCTTCCGAGACGATGCCACCCTCTACGTTCCCAAGGTCTACAGCGATTACACACACGATTCGATGCTGGTCATTGAGTACATCGACGGCCTCAAAACCAACCAGCTCCACACCATCCCTGCGCTCGATAAACGGCGCGATATCATCGCCTCCAACGTCGCTCGCGTCTTTATCAAACAAACCTTCGACCTGGGAGTCTTCCACGCGGACCCGCATCCGGGCAATGTCCGGATCCTGAAGAATGGCACACTTTGCCTCCTCGACTATGGCATCATCGGTCGACTCGAAGAACGAACTCGCGGCCTGTTGATTGACCTGTTGTGCGTCATCCCGGAACGCAATGTCGATAAAGGCGTCTCTGTCATCCTCAAACTCGGTCATCCGATGCACTCCGTCGATCGCGCTCTTCTCGCCGTCGACTTTCAGGACTTCGTCGATGCCTATTTCGATGTCCCGCTGTCTCAAATGAATCTCGGCGAGATCCTCACCGATTTCGTCCGCATCCTTTCCTCCCACGGCATTGTCTGCCCAGCTGATCTTTTATTGCTGATCCGCGCGCTGGTCGGACTAGAAGGAGCTGGTCGACAACTCAATCCCGGTTTCAACCTCGCGGACGTCCTGCTCCCGTCTATCAAGCGCCTGGTCAGACGTCGTTACCACCCGAAACGCATGCTCCGAGGCGCGATTAACGACCTCTCTCGACTGATCATGACCGCCCAGGAACTTCCTCACGATATCCACCGCACGCTCGATAAACTCAATCGCAACGACCTGCGTATTCACCTTCACCACGAACACCTCGACCGCCTCATCACCGAACTCGATCGCTCCGGCAACCGCATTGTCATCGGTCTGATCATCTCTTCCATGGTCGTCGCCTCGGCGCTCATCATCCGCACCTCCCCCGCAGATTCCTGGATCAGCTCCATCGTCTTCATCATCTCAGCCCTGCTCGGCATGTGGCTGATCTACGGTATCTTCCGTAGCGGCCGTTTATAGAAGCACGGACATGGTGGACGCCTGCGTGCCAGGGCGGTGAAGGCTTACTGAAGCAACTGGAACGCGGCCAGCGTTGTCGAGCCGCGAACGTAGATTTTGTCCTTGACGATCGCGGGATGTGTCAACAGCCCATATTCCCCGTCAAGCAACTGATGACGCCCGAGCAGCTTAAGTGGGGTCTGAGTGACGTCGAACAGCTGCAGCTGAGCATCATGAGTAAACACAAGCAAACGATCACCAGAAGCGATGAGAGATGTGTGGCTGCCGTAGCGATCATCTTTCACGCGGGCGATTTCTTTCAGTCCATTGGTGAGATCCAGGCAAAGAAGAACTTCGTTGATGCCGTAAAGCCGGTCTCCGATGACGACCGGGGAGTGCGTGTCTGGTGAAAGATCGAAATTCACTGCAACTGGCTTAGGATCGAGATGCCCCTTTTCGTCAAATCGGTGAAGTCGGGTTCCCATGGTTTCCGAAACGAGGATCAGGTGATTCTTCCAGACAATCGGTGTCGGGACTTGGAAGTCATCGGTCGATTCCGGCGTGAATTCCCAAAGGACCTCACCCGTTTTTGCATCAAAGCCGCGAACGTGGGTGGAATCAACCCCAACGATTTGTCTTTTTCCACCGGCTTCCAGAATGACATAGCTACCGTAAGCGGGGGGCGAACTCTCAGTTACCCAGAGTTCATCCCCTGATTCGGTATCAAATGCCGCCATCCCTGCGAGGACTCCACCGGGAGATGCAATCAGCGTTTTGCCATCCAGAACGGGTGTGCCAGAGTATCCCCAGGGAAGTTTGGCCTCCAGCCCGTACAACTCAGCGATATTCATGCCCCACGAGAGTTTGCCGGTCTCAAGCTGAATGGCATCCAGATGACCGTGGGCTCCTAAAAACATGACCTGGGTCGATGTTAACATCGGCGTGGCACGGGCATTGTTGCCATAGTCGAGACGCCCTGCTGCCGGGCGAGTGAATCGCCAGCGTTCCTGACCAGTTTCGATGTCGACGGCATGAAGCAGATCCAGTTGATCATCCGGATCGCGGTCGGTGACGTAGACAGTTTGAGCGTCGGCCGCGACACCTCCCAGCCCCTGTCTAGATAAGGGAAAGCTCCACAGCTTTTTCGGCGGTTGATCGAATGACGCTGGAAGCCAGCCGACGATGGCATCACGAGCCGGTCCACGCCAGCCTGTCCAGTTGCCGTTGGAGGAGGGGCCAGAAGATTCCTTTTGCGACAGTGGCTGCGTGACAGGAATCAGAATTTCATCAAATCCGGTCAGCGATTCCAACGCTTTCAGTAGCTCTGGTTCCGTTGCGACCTGCTCCAATGCCTCTTTGATTTTTTCGCGAACAGCTTCATCCATCGTTTGATTCAGAAACACTTCGATGAACGGCACTGGATCGGTCTTGGCAACAACGCGGATCGATCCTTTCGGAATCGTTCCGCATCCCTCAACCAGCGGAGCCGCATAGGAGCTGATCACCGCTGCTGATTTACCCGTCTCGGCTTTCTTCAGCATGCCGGAACAGGCTTCTCCGCAGGCAGGAGCGATTTCGTACGGCTTGTCAGGAGTAATGCCGGCCTTTTTGAAAGCAGCAAACGCAGCCGCATATTTCTCGTCGCATTCTTCCGGTCCGAAAATGATCTGATAGCCAGCCAGATCTTTCAGAGTCTGAGCGGGATCGTCTTTAGTGACGACGATCCAGCCCGACATGGTGGTGCTTCCCTTGAGATCCGAGAGGGCATAGGAAGGTCGCAGTGGAAGCTTGAGCTTGTTGGCTTCATAAACGATCACAGAATGCTTGCCGATGACGATATCAGCGCGACCAGCTGGATCTTCCTCCACGCTCTTCTTCAGAGATTCGTTGAACGCAATTTCGACTTTGTAACCGGAATGTTTCTCCAGATGCTCCGCCAGTGCACGGTAGTTGCGTTGCGCGTAGCCTGCGACACACGGACAGGAATGCTCCTTGGCGAGCGGGTCCATGATGACCATTCGCAAAGATTTCGTGTCCTCCGCGAAGAGTGACGAACTCAACGTGAGCCCGAGCATGAAAGCCATACCCAACAGCAATGTGCGCATAGCAAACCTCCAAACTCTGAATTAAGCGATAAGTGCCAGTCATAACATAAGAAAAAAGCCGCCGCCATAATCAAGAATGATCAGACAGCGGCGAGTTTTGATGAAATTCTCACGATCAATTCGACGTTGCGACGGTCTGCGGCATTTCGTTGAAAATGAGAATCGACTTGTTGGTCAGATCGCACATATAGACCCGTTTGAGGTCTTCATTTACAGCGAAGGACATGTTGCGACAGCCACCTTGCAGTTTTGGCTCCTTGACGAGAATCGCAGCCAGCTCGCCGTCTGTCGTGTAGCGTTTCACATCGCCACTCGATTCTGCCGAGTAGATGGTCCCACTTGGGGCGACGAACACATTCATAGGATTACAGCAACCGGTAAAGCCACCGTCATCTGTCGTGGCTTTCTTGCCGAATGACGTCAGTAACTTGCCGTCTTCAGCGTATTTCGCCAGACGGTAGTTGGTGTTTTCGGCACAGTAGAGTCCATCATCACAGGCCTGAAGGTGATACTGGCCGCAGCAGCCTCGAAGCCCTTCCAGGCATTTGCTGGCGTTGCTCAAAGCAAGGTCGGTCTTCCAGAGGGCATAGCCATAGCCTTTCTCTTCCGAGAGAATCAGGAACAGTTCGTCCTCATGCTGACTGACGCAATGAACTTTGGTGAGTGTCGACTTGATCGACGCGACGGTTGCTGCAATGTTCTCAGGAGTCTTCTCCTGAATGTTGTCCTGGTAAAGCTTCATGTTTTCATTGATGCTTTCGAGGTTCGATTTGGCAATCTCGGCTTTGCGTTCCGCGCGAGTCACGGCAAGTGTTGCCTTGCGAGTTTCCGCCTCAATGCTGGAGCCTTCCGGCACTGGCGTTTTGCCATCCTGAAGGTCTTTCAACGTCGCTTTGGCTGTTTCAATCCCTTCATTGGCTTTCTCCAGGGCAGCCTTGCGTGTTTCGGTCTGCTCTTTGAAGCTATCCACCAGCCCCTGATAAAGCGTATTGGTCTCATCGATCCGGGCGATGGCTCCTGCTTTTAAAAGCTCTTCATCGCCAAGTCGTTTCTGGATGAAAGGAATCTCCGTGGACTTGATCGCATCTCCCGTGCTCTTAAAGCGTGCAAATCGTCCCGATCCGGCGACGATGATTTCCTCATCGGGACCAGCCGCGATGCTTTCAGCTTTGAAATCCAGATCAAATCGTTTGAGCTCTTCACCTGCATCGCTATAGACAATGACCATGGCAGATTTTTCATCGCCCTTTGCATCTGTACCAACTGCCGCATAACGATCTTCAGCCATCAAGCAGGCGACTTTGCCAGTCGAGAGCAATGCAATCGATTGCGGCGAGATTTTTCCAACTGAGCCGACCATGATCGTCTTGGTCAGCTCATGCGTTGGCTTCAAGTTAGAAGTGGTCGATTTGGCCGTCTCGCTGCCTGAGAGCAGTCCTTTGACGATCCCGGCAAACGAACCAGGTGGTTCCTCAGCGATACAGGCCGAACCGATTGAATTCGAAAGACAGAGAGCCAACGAACAGGTGAAAAGCTTCCAACTCATGACAAACTCCGTTGAATGGAATGTTTTCGAGGTACCTCGGCGATTCGGCAATCGCGATGGATTCTGCCAGCGACCGTCGCTGCGACAGCTAATAGACATTAAATCACGATCGTCGTCGTGCCTAGCTCTATCTTGAGAATCTTGTCGGATACTCACACCTCGGTTTATCCATACATCTCGATGGGGCGACCCGTTTCGAATTCAATGCTTGCGCAGCCCAATCTGCTTCAAATTATTCGAACAGGGCGACCGACGAGCCGCTTCACGAGTTTTCTGCACAGCGAATGAAGAAATCCAGGTCAATTTGTGTCACTCTTATCAGCGAAGATCTCAACGCGATTGGCTTCCGTCAGCAAAGGTGCCTGGAGTCGACGAGGGGAATTGACGTCTTTGAATAACAAGTCGCCGTGCCCCAGCAGCTTCTCAGCGCCCGCTTCTCCGAGAAGCATATTGGACTCCAGATAGCGCCCCATCTTTAGCCCAACGCGTGCTGGCATATTGGAATCAAGTGCCCCTTTAATTGTTTCGCGGCTTGGCTGCTGAGTGGCCAGAATCAAATGGATACCGGCTGCACGGGCCTTGGCTCCGAGTCGGCAGACCTGTTCTTCAATCTGTTTTCGTTCTTTGGCATCTCGTGAGATGAGATCTCGGTACTCGTCGCAGACGCAGACGATTCTTGGGAGGGGCTTGTTAGCCTTCGCGATGGCATCGGCAATCGTATCTGCCCCATCCAGCAGGCGATATCGCTCGTCCATCTCCGCGCAGAGTTTCTTGAGAACCTCTCCGGCTGGCTGTTCATCAGGAAAGACCAGAGGCTGCCACAAGTAGGGTGAATTCTTCAGAGCATGGAAAGCATTCCGCTTGGGATCGATGATCACCAGTCTCAGGGTTTCGGTGGTGTTCGTGACCATCAGTCCGGCGATCGCCATTCGCAACCATTCGCTTTTTCCGCTTGCTGTCGTGCCGGCCACGAGCAGATGGCAGTGCTCAGGTTTCGACAAGTCCGCGCAAACAAGCTCACCCGCGAGATCCACGCCGACCGGCACGACTGCACTCCCATGCAACGGATCTATTGCAGGAAGCTGGCTGCGAACCTTGTCAAAGTAGACCGTTTGACGATGCGGCCGTTGGATGTCAATGACAAGGCGTCCTCGATCGCGGTTGATAAAAGGCTCAGCGGCGAGTTCCAAACGGACCTGAAGCTCGGCGGCTCGCTTCTCGACGGCGGCGACTTTCGTGCCAGGACCTGGAATAATCGTAAACCGAATGAATGTGGGGCCAACGACGATCTCACTATCCAACGTGATATTCACGCCATATTCTTTGAACGTCTCAACAATTCTTCGTCCCATGTCGAGGTATTCTTGATCGGCTGAGGTTTCCGTCTGCGTTGGTCGATCGGCTGGAGTGTTTACGGAGACTTCTGACGCGATATTCCGGCGATGATCTCCACTGACGCCTGCGAGACGACCGATCAAATCACGAAGTTTTTGAAGGGCTTCGGTAAGTTCATACGAAGAGAAAAAAGACTCTTGTCGCTCGGGTGTGAAGCTGATCAGCGCCAGCTTTCCCGAGTCAACTTGCTTTCCGAGTCGGGAACTTTCGATCGCCGAAAGCATCATGTGGTAAAGGCAGGCCTGGCCAAGATCCGTTTGTGGAGAGGTTTTTCCCGTCTTGAACTCGACGATGCACCAGATGTCCGCGGAAGTCAGGCGAACAACGGCATCCGCAATACCAGTCAGACGAACGCTGTCGCTCCACCTGGGATCGGTGAACTCGCACTCTAGAAAAACGTCTGTTTCGAAAGATTTCGAGAGCTGACTCCACGGAGCAACGACGTTTCTCCGGCGCGAGCTGGAGTTCACATGCAATGTCCAGCACAACTCGGCAACCCAATGACATGCGGCCTGCATGGCCTGCCAGAACGCGACGACCTGAGATGGTGATTCCTGCAGTGTGACACAATGACGAGTCAGTCGCGGGCCCACAAATTGTTCATAGACGCGATGAACGAGGAGGGCTTTCCATGTCGGGAGATCCGTCTCTGACTGGGACAAGGCAAACAGAGGACTCTCCGACGATTCATTCGAGACAAGAAAGTTCAAGCCTTCATGAAACCAGCGCCCGAGCATCGCGGTGGTTGTCGTCCCATCCGTGGAAGCCTCGGCTCGCTCGACCTGATACAAGGCGTCGCGCACCTGACTGACTGTCAATGTCACCGGCATGGCAATCATCCTCATTAAGATTCATGTATTCTCGTGATCAGCCTTTTGAACGGCGCGGAACAGAATCGATTCGGGATTGCCCAGAATGCCGAAGAAATGGGGATATCGTCGGGCAATGTCGACAAGCTTCTCCGTTGGGATCCCCAATTCCCCAGCAGCGTCTTCCAGATTCATCATGGGTTGTCTGGTGAGCAATGAATTGATGGCTTCAATCAAAACACTGTCCTCGCCGCTTTCCTTCGCAGGGCTGCCGGTGTCGATGATCTCCCTCACAAATTCTTTGAGGTTGTTGGAGAATTGTTTTGCGAACCATTCTTCCAAGGTTTTCGGAGCAACGGCGTCACCATGGAACGCCAGGTCACCCGATCGCGCATCGGAAAGAAGCGCCCGCAGCGCATCGAGGGTAGCGAGTACTTCCGGAGTCGGATGGACAATCGCTGCTCCTCCCTTTTGAAGGTCCTGTAGATACTCCTTCGCTTTTTTCGCGGTGGGGGAGACGGGAACCCGTCCATCGCGAATGACGACCAGACGCTTAAGACGACCAAGCTCCGACTGGCTTTTTAGTCGCTTCAGTCGAGCCGTCAGGCTGGTCATATTTGATTGTGTGCAGACGCTGACACCCGTTCGGCCGGAGTGTCCTTCCAGAATCAGGGAGACATCCGGCAACTGATCATCGTGAGCAACTTTCAGGTCCGGCTCAATGAGCTGCGCTGCCATGGGCAGTGAGTGTCGCAGGATCTCTTCGGTCTGTTCTGGATGACTGGTCTTCAACTTCTCCTCAACGACCATCTCCCACGTTTCTTCCAGGAAATCGTCGATTGTTTTCGCAGGTGGCAGTTCGATAGTCTGATCAGTAACGGTCGACTGCAGGAGAGCATCGAACCGGTCGGCACATCGGGTCAAAAGTTTTCGTGGCGTCACAGAACCGCTCGAAAACAGTTGGGCCAGGTCGGTCTGTGAAAGGGGCCAGAGCAGTTCCGTCTGCGATTCCGGGGGAAGAGGCTCCTCGCTGGCCAGTAATCGTTGCCGAATCAGTTCCCCCGCCTCAGTTTGCTCCAGTGGCGAAAGGCTCAAGTTCCCGAAAGATGCCATGCGATCACGATCAGCGATCCGTGAATCGTCGAGCAATCGTGTGGCGAATGCGGACTGGACAGCCGAGATGATTAACACATTGCTTGTCGAGTCGTGCAATGTGCTGACAAGCTGACCGAAAGCAAATAATGCCGCTCGATCTTCCGAACCGGATTCCAATGCTTCAACCTGGTCGAAGCCGATGACAATCGGTAACTCGCTGCCAGCGAGCTGGCATAACATCAACACCGTCCGACGTGCCTGGTCTTCGCGTTCTTCATCTCCTTCGTCGGCTTGTTCCAGATCGAGCCGTGCCAATGCGGCTTCTGGCAACGAATCACCGCAGAGCCATGCTTGCAGGTCGCGACGATGACGGCAGAAAGTCAGATGTTCAAGCGCGACATGGGTATTTCGATCCAGCGCGAGGTTTGAGGCAATCTGGTCGATCAGTTCCCTGAGTCCATCTGGATGCTCCTGCAGCATGTACTCGTACCAGGGTTCGAGGTCCCCTTCCGCCACCCGGATTTGGGCCAGCCTGTGAAACAGGATTCGGTCGAACTGGCTGCGTGCGTCTGTCAACGGGCGGAACCAGTCGTTGACCAGAGTTCGCCTCACCATTCGCCAGATCATGCGGGGACTTGTTTGCAGACGCACCCAGACGAAGAGCGCTTCCGAGCGATCAGTGGCTGTCGGCATCGTAGGGGCCAGACGTGAACGCAGTCTGCTGAAAAGGTGCGTCTTGCCACTCCCCGCTGCGCCGTGAATCAAGAGCGCCGTTGAGCGTTTGTTCCTGCGAACATATTCCAACCCCTGCAGGCACTGCTCGAACACCGTCTGATGGATCGTCGGCACATCGCTGCGTGGCGTCTCCCACGGGTCAGCCATGATGGCTTCGCGAAACGGATTCATCATCCCTCCTTTCTGGCTCGGAGCGCCATGCCCACATAAAAGTTCCCCTGCCCATCAGACACGAGTTCATCCCGGGCTTCCTGACTCAAGCTGGCGGCGAAATCATGCTCATGCAGCACGATCTTACCTTCTCGGGCAAACTGCAATGCGAGCGAATCAAATGTGGCTTTGGGCATCTTCGCTGCTGCTCGCAGCACGCGCGCGGGGACCAACGCGCCACGATCTGCGCCGGGTTCCACCGAATGGATCAACTTCACGAAGTCGACAGTCTCTGCGACACGAACGGAGGCAGCCTCGGTCGCTGCAGAAGAGCCTGCACCAAACGAAATTCCGGACGCTTCCAGCATCTGCACTGCCGCTCGACGCAGGTCCGCCTGAAGAACAAAGGCCGACTGCAACTGCTTCACGACCGTCGTCAGTTGTTCTCGAATGTTTTTCAAATATGGTTCCGGGGAGGGAGGAGTATGCCCCCACAGCGCTTGCGCCGACTTCGATTTTCCCAGAGCAGGATGAAGGAAGATTTCTTTCTGTCTCGTCAGTTGTTCGATCAGGTCATCGAATCGTTTCTGATCCAACCACTTCACAGCAGCTTTGAGCTTTGCTTTCGTTTGTGGCGGCTGGGTTTTGATCTGCGTTAATAGACTGTGACGACAGAACTCCTCAACATCGTGCTTCCAGTAACGCACGCCGCTGGTAGCCGTTTTGGCGGGAATCTCATAAATGACTCCGCTTCTTGCCAGGTCGTTCAAAATGGAGGCGATTTCGGTGTCACTCAATTTAAACGGCGACTTCCACAATTTTTTCACATCTTTGACAGACACTGGCTCCGACGATTTTTGAACAAGTTCCTGAATACTTGCTGATCCGACCGACGTCACGCTCCGGTCCCAATAGCGAGGTTTTCCTTTCGCCGATTTCGCTGGCCAGACGATTAAGATTCCATCTTGAACGAATTCCTGCATGACGGCTTCAACTTCCGCAGTGGGACGACGAGATGTCTTCGCCAATTTAACAACTTTTGTTGCTTCCAGCGGTTCCTCTGCTTCGCGGACCACTTGGAGTAAGTGACTGCGGTCTTCCATCGACATTGGTGCAAGAGGAGCATTGCTTTTGGCCATTTTTTACTCCCTCAAATTTGACATCGATTCGCTTAAACACAGTCTTCAAATTGACTGAAAAGCAAAAGTTGGGAACGGCTCCGTTCCGATCGGACGATCCAAGGAAGAAGTTCGCCCTTGAATATGTGAGCAAATTTATCTCACAGACCAGACTGGCAAGCAATGGAACATTCTTTTCTTGACAACCTAACACTGTTAGGTATAATTGGTAGCAGTGCTTTCGTGCCCTGTTGCCTGCCTACCTAACACTGTTAAGCGATTTCAGGAGTTTTTTAAATGGTTGCCGTTGATCGGGAAGAACACAGCCGATCCGTCAAACAGAAAATCTTGGATGCTGCGCGTGAGTTGCTGGTCGCCGATGGCGTCGAAGGTTTTTCGATGCGGAAATTGGCCGGCAAAATTGGGTATACAGCGACGGGCATTTATCACCACTTTCCAGACAAGCAGGCTGTTCTTGAAGAAGTGATCGAGACGGATTTCCGGTCTCTGCGAGCCAGTCTCGGACGAATCGGAAATGTGGGTGACCCCATTGATCGAATCCAGCAGATGGGAATGGCGTACGTCGATTTTGCGATCGAATTTCCCAGCCATTACCAGATTCTGTTCATGACACCGGCATCCTTGCCACCGGATACAAAAATTGTCCGTTGTGATCCCGCTGAAGATGCCTATGCTTTTCTGAAGCAGGTTGTCATCGAGGGGCTGGCATTAGGGAGATTTCGAACTGAGTTTCTTGATGCAGACGAGCTATCACAGATCATCTGGAGCAGCGCTCACGGCCTCGTTTCCCTGCATATTACGAAAGGAAACGATCCCTGGGTCCCATGGAGGGATCTTCGGTCCGTTTCCGAAAAACTGTTTGAAGCGTTATTGAGAGGACTCGTTCGATGACCGCCAGCCAAAGCGATCATTTCAGAGTCACTCTCTCTGGCAACTGAGATGACGGTCAACATAAATGTATTTTTTTGACATAAAACCTAACGCTGTTAGGTTTTGATTTTTGTTCGCACCTGCCTATGTCTTGCGAGAATTGAAATGAAACGATTCTGGATCATCACTGGATCAGTCGGTGCAGTCGCAGCAGCCGGAGCGTTGCTCGCGGTCTCGAATTACGGGTCGAGCAGGGTTCACGCAAAAAACAGTCAGCCGTCTGCCATTCAAAACAGTGAACCACGTCCGGTTCGCGTTCACAGGGTGTCCGCTGCGACCCCCTCAGAACGCACTTACACGGGCGTTGTGAAACCACGCTACGAAACAGACCTCGGCTTTCGCGTTGCTGGCAAAATCATCACTCGATCTGTCGAAATTGGCGATCAAGTCCTCGCAGGGCAGGTGATCGCGCAGTTGGATCCGACTGACTACGAGTTGGCAGTCCAGATCGCCGAGGCAGAACTTGTTGCTTCTCAAGCAGAGGAAAAGAATGCGATCAAAGAGGAAGCCCGCTTTCGTCGCCTTGCCGAACAATCAGCCACCAGCGACACACAGGTCGAACGTGCGATTGCGACCCTGACGGCAGCCACCGCCCATGTCGATCGTGCCGAACGCTCTCTCTCTCAGGCACGCAATCGTCTTGCTTATTGCACCTTGAAAGCAGACGCCGATGGTGTCGTGACGGCTCTCTCCGCTGAAGTTGGTCAAGTGGTCGCAGAAGGTACACCGATCACACGGGTTGCTCGCATGGGTGAACTGGAAGCCGTTATCAACCTACCGGAGAATCGTGCCGATGATGCCAAGGCGCTCGCCACTGTGACTGTGTGGGGGGAAGAGGGCCTCGGGTATCGTGCAACCCTTCGCGAACTCTCACCCTCTGTCGATGCGACAACTCGTACCTATCAAGCCCGCTTCAGCATTCATGATCCTGGCCCGAGTGTCATGCTCGGTCGCACGGTCACAATTCACTTAAGTCCCGACGCTTCTCTTTCAGAGATGGCAATCCCGCTCACCGCTGTTATGCGTCAAGGGAACCAGACAGCGGTCTGGAAGATTGAAGGCGATCAACTGGTTGCTGCTCCAGTCGTCATCTCCGCTTATCACGAAGAGATGGCGATCATCTCCGACGGCGTCGAGTCAGGAGATGAGATCGTTGCCGCAGGCGTCCAGAAAATTGATGCTGGCATACGTGTGCGTCCCTGGGAGGGCAAGTGATGAGTATTCCCAACCTTTCCGAATGGGCCGTGAAACATCCTGCGTTTGTTCTCTATCTGATTCTGGCCATCGGTGCCGCTGGATTGCATGCGTATCTCGACATGGGGCGTGCAGAAGATCCCTCGTTCACGTTCAAAGTCATGGTCGTGACCGCAGCATGGCCCGGAGCGGATGCCGTTGAAGTTGAGAAACAAGTCGCTGAGCCGATCGAGAAGAAGCTGCAGGAACTGGCGTACTTTGATTACACAAAGACCTTCTCACGCCCCGGTCTGGCGGTCGTCCAGATACAGCTCAAAGACACGGTCCCCGCTCATCAGGTCCAGGACCTCTGGTATCAGGCCCGCAAGAAAGTCGGTGATATTCGACACACATTACCCCAGGGAGTTCAGGGACCGTTCTTCGATGATGAGTTCGGAGATATCTATTCTGCCGTCTACGCCATTACGGGAGAGGGGTTCACGCCCGCTGATTTGAAGAAAGTTGCCGAAGCCGCGAAGATTCGCCTGCTTAAGCTTTCGGGCGTCGAAAAGGTGGTCCTTGTTGGTGATCGCCCCGAGAAAGTATTTGTTGAATTCTCACACAAGAAACTGGCCACACTGGGAGTTTCACCTCAAGCGATCTTCGATAGCCTTGCTCAACAGAACGCCATGACTCCAGCTGGAAGCGTCGATACGGCAACTGATCGTGTTTACCTGCGCGTCAGTGGTCCTTTCGACGCGGCAGAACGTGTCCGTGAAGTCCCGGTCGCTGCCGACGGAAAAGTTTTCCGCCTGGGTGATCTGGCTGATGTCAAACGAGGTTACGAAGATCCCGCCACGTACACGATGCGTCACAACGGCGAGCCCGCTGTCGGCCTTGCCGTCAATATGAGCGATGGAGAAAACGTTCTCAGCTTTGGCGAACGACTTGAAGCTGAGATGGCTGTGATTCGCGCTGAATTGCCTGTTGGCACAGAGATTCACACCGTCAACGACCAGCCACGGGTTGTTGATGAGTCCGTCAGTGAGTTTCTTCGGGTCTTTGCAGAAGCATTGGTCATCGTTCTCGGGGTTAGCTTTTTGAGCCTCGGGTTCCGTTCAGGAATCGTCGTCGCGCTGAGCGTGCCTCTCGTGATGGCTGTTGTCTTCGTCATCATGAACACGATCGGCATGAACTTTGACCGGGTTTCACTGGGTGCACTGATCATCGCACTTGGACTTCTGGTTGACGATGCGATCATTGCCATCGAGATGATGGTCGTGAACATGGAAGAAGGCTGGGACCGCGTGAAGGCTGCGACCTTCGCCTGGACAAGTACCGCAGGCCCGATGCTGACCGGAACACTGCTGACCGCCGCTGGTTTCCTCCCGGTTGGCTTCGCGAGATCGACCGCCGGAGAATACGCCGGAAGTATCTTCTGGGTCGTTGGCCTGGCATTGATCGTCTCGTGGATTATCGCTGTGATCTTCACTCCTTACCTCGGCGTGAAGCTTCTCCCGAACTACTCTGCGCATCAGCATCATGAAGCCTATCAGGGCAGATTTCACCGAACACTGCGATCAATCATCACATCTGCCGTCCGGCGTCCATGGCTGGTCATTGTGATTACGTCATTGTCATTTATTGGATCGCTGGGGCTGTTCACTCTGGTCCCTAAGCAGTTCTTTCCCATGGCCTCCCGACCAGAAGTCCTCGTTGACCTGAGACTGCCAGCCGGATCGTCCTTCCAGGCAACGGAAGCTGAGGTCAAGAAACTGGAAGCCATCCTCAAGGATGATCAAGATATCGAGCACTTCACCGCCTACACAGGAGCAGGTTCGCCTCGATTCTTTCTCTCCTTGAACCAGCAGCTCTCCAGTCCCAATTACGCTCAATTCATCGTTCAGTCTAAGAGCTCAGAAGCGCGGGAACATGTGATCGAACGTCTCACCAGGCTTTTCTCAGAGGACAAAGAACTCCCCAATGTTCGCGGCCGCGTGACGCGACTGGAGTTCGGCCCTCCAGTTGCCTTCCCTGTTCAGTTTCGAGTCGTTGGACCACAGCCAGACAAGGTGCGCGAGATCGCGTACAAAGTGCGAGATGCCATCAGGCAAAGCCCTTCGACACGCGACACGCAACTCGACTGGGACGAACCTTCTAAAGTCGTTCGTCTGGATCTCGATCAGGATCGTACCCGCGCCCTCGGCTTAACACCTCAGGAAGTTTCCAACACTTTGCAAACACTTCTTTCGGGAGTCGCCGTTTCCCAATACCGCGAAGGGACGGAGTTGATCGATGTCATTGCACGCGCGGAACCTTCTGAACGTCTGACGCTGGGAACATTACCGGACCTGACTTTACCAACTTCAACTGGTCGCGCAGTTCCTCTGGCTCAAGTCGCCAGCGTTAAATACGAACTCGAAGAGCCAGTTCTCTGGAGACGAAGTCGTGAAACACTACTGACCGTGCAGGCTGATATTCAAAATGGGCTTCAGCCGGTCGATGTCACCATGGCCTTAATGCCGTTGATCGAAAGCATCAAGAAGGACCTGCCGCCCGGATACCGAATCGACACTGGCGGTTCCGTGGAAGAAAGTGAAAAAGCAAACACAGCTCTCTTTGCGATCTTCCCGGTCATGATTCTCGTGATGTGGACTCTGCTCATAATGCAAACGCAGAGCTTCAAGAAGTCGTTTCTGGTCTTTGCCATCGCGCCACTTGGTTTCATTGGTGCGACGATGACGCTACTGATCTGGGGAGCGCCGTTTGGCTTCGTCGCGTTACTTGGCGTCATCTCACTGGCCGGGATGGATATGCGAAACTCACTGATCCTGATCGACCAGATCGATCGCGATGTGGAAAGCGGTTTGAGCCGATGGGACGCGGTGATTGAATCCGCTGTCCGACGGAGTCGCCCCGTTATCCTGACCGCCGCGACTGCGGTTCTTGCGATGATTCCCCTGACCCACAGTGTCTTCTGGGGCCCGATGGCTGTCGCGATTATGGGTGGCCTGTCGGTCGCGACGTTCTTGACTCTGCTCAATCTGCCTGCAATCTATGTGATCCTGTTTGGCGTGAAGCCTCCTGCAACTTCTCTCATGATCAACACCGAGGCTCAAGTCAGAGAACAAGATCTCGTGAGTAAGTCGACGGAGCTGATTCACACCTAGACTTCTCAACAGTCGAGACTGTTCCACACCTGTCTGCGCGACTGTGCTCTTCGGTCCCCATTGCGATTGCTTTGAAGTTCGCTCAGAATAGACTTCTGCAATGCCCGGCGGCGGATCGTCCTGAATGCCGGTAAAGCGTAGCAGTGGTCTTTCGCTGCCGAAGCTGGTTCGGTTTTATAGTCTCCTGTGCGGGTGGCTGCTGAACTTTCCCTTCAGGCGGGACGCGGTGTTCATCAGGAGTGGCACTCGATGACGCGGACAGTTCAACTACCCAAGCCGTTGACTCCCGATGATCGATTGGGACACATTCCGTATGCGTTCCGGCACACGAGCGCGACGCTCGGTTGGCATGGGATTCGGGTTGAATACAATTCACAGCAGCCCGCGAGCGACATCGTCCATCCTCCCCTCGAATGTCTGTGGCTCATGCTCACAGGCGAAGCCTTTCCTGAGCGTACCGATCACCGTTGCGATGATGCCCGACACAACGGGAACGGCTTGCCGCACGCGGTGAATCTCCTGCCGCCCGGCATTGAGAGCCAGTGGCGGTGGCGCAACACGATTGAATCGACCCACTATCAGTTGTCGCCAGCCCTGATCGCCAAAGTGACAGAAGAAGCCTTCGATCTCGACCCGGATCGCGTTCATTTTCCCGTTCGCTATTATGACCAATCGAGCCCCGAGGTGATCGGCGTCCTCACAGCGCTTCGCCAGGAACTGCTCACAGGTGGTCCGGGCGGGAGACTGTGTGCCGAGTCGCTGTCGAATGTGCTGGTTGTCCAACTGATTCGACAGATCTCCAACAGGCAGGGGTTACACGGAGTCATCCGCGGGTCGAGGGGTCGACTGTCGCGGCATGTCTTGCGGGAGGTCGAAGAGTACATTCACGCCCACCTCGACCAGAACATCGCCTTGGCCGACCTCGCTGGTGTTGCCCACCTTAGCGAATTCCATTTCTCCCGTTTGTTCAAACAGACGACCGGCCTGCCGCCACATCAGTTCGTCATCCACCAGCGGATCGAGCGCGCCAAGCGACTCATCTTGTCAGGCCGGCTCTCACTGGCCCAGATCGCCATCGACGTCGGCTTCAGCGATCAAAGCCAACTCAACCGGCATTTCAAGCGGCTCGTCGGTGTCACTCCCAGGCGATACTCCTGAAGAGAGCAAGAACCGACAAAACGTCAGCAAGAACCGCCGATCTCCTCCTGCTCCAGTTAACTATTCTGTTTTCCAAACATCGCGGTGCCGCGGTGCAGAACAGAATACTCTTCACCTCAGGAGACAATCATGGCCAAGACTGCAAAAACCGGACTCGATGCATTGCTTCGTCCCGAA